>JAIPJR010000007.1 GCA_021734045.1 Fidelibacterota bacterium | reverse complement strand
ACTCACCTTACCTCCTTTTAGGAGATGGTTCCGGGATCAAGTAGCAAGGTTCCGGTCGATTCGACCCTTACACCTTACTGCTTGTCAATATAGCTTATTCTTTTCTCAAAATTACGACATCAATAGAAAATTACGCGGGACGCGTGATCCGTCTTCGCTTCGCTACGACGCGACAAGCGGGTGACGGGGCACAAGGGACGAGGGACGAGGAAAGGCCCAGATTCGAGTACGCGAACGAGATTGGGAATGTATCAGCCTGGAGCTGGCACCTACCTTCACCTACCGCGTAGCGGTTAAGGTATTGTAGCAAGAAAATTCCCCTCAAGAACACCCCTACCGCAGAGCGGTTACGCTATTTTGTAACGCGTGACGGGTGACGGGGCACAGGGTACAAGGGACAAGGGACAAGGGACAGGGTACAGGTGCGAGGGAAATAGCACTGATTATTTCCAGTACAAATTCGAAGCGCTTTCCCTGGAGCGGATTGTCGCTACTCATCTTAAACTGTGGGGCTCTCAATTCTAAATTGTTAATTATAAACTATAAATTGGTAAAGCTGTTTCGATCGGTGGTCGATTCCGTCCCAGGGAGTTCGGTTTTCCTAATAGAAAATCATTGGCAATCTGGCGAAGGTTTTTTGTGAAGCCCTCCAAGTCGAAAACATGGTCAGTGGAGATCCAGTTCACATTCTCCAGCCATTCAACTGGAAAGGAAAACAGTCGTTCTTCTACTTCGATCTCATTGATAATGGTTTTGGATTTGGCATAACTGAAAATCGTATCCCATTCAAACGCAAAATTCCGCGCCAGTTCCACAATATCAAAAACATCTTTGGGTTCGTCGCGTCCCACAATCGTGGTGAGCTTGTTGGCCAGAATATTTACGGGGATATCGATAAGCCCATACTGGTAGGACAGCGGGCGCCCCGGATGAAAGGCGACATCGTTCACCAACTCGAGTTTTAGTACCAATCCATCATCAGGCTCAGACTTGTTGCGAATAAAAAACCGGGCGTAATCTTCGGTAATTAAAGTATTCTGCGTATCGATCCCGAATAGTTCACTTTCAGATAGTCGGTCTTTGAATTTCTTCAGATAGTTCAGGTAATCTGGATTGGCATCGACAAAAAAATCTAAATCCTCACTATATCGGTGATTCAGGTAGAAACGGCCGAGCGCCGTCCCTCCGGTGAGATAAAACGGGAGTTCAAGGGCCACCCACCAGGATAAAAACACATCCTGGAGCCTATAAAGCCTGGTGTAATCTCTGGCGGATGAATTCATAATTTTGCTGCAGGGCTTTGGTCCGTAGTTTTTTAATCACGGTTGGCGTCAGAATCTCTTTTATTTCTTCCGGTGAAATCAGCCGAATAATCGTGAACCAGGGATATGATTCCAGCAGTTTGATGATGAGTTTCTCACGGGTATAGTGTCCCGCGGTTGGTTGATCGCCATTCAGTACTGCTTCAACATCAGATACTGGTATTTGGTAGTCCCATAGGATCTGACGGAGGAGTTTTTGTTTTTCAGAGGCGTTCATTTTTTTTAGTAAAGGGTGATGAGTGACGGGTGACGGGTGACGGGTGACGGGTGACGGGTGACGGGTGACGGGTGACGGGTGACGGGTGACGGGTGACGAGGTACAAGGGACGAGGGACAGGGTACAGGTACGAAGGACAAGGAACGGCCCAGATTCGAGTACGCGAACGAGTACGAGATTGGGAATGTATCAGCCTGGAGCCTTCACCTACCTTCACCTACCGCGTAGCGGTTAAGGTATTGTAGCAAGAAAATTCCCTTCAAGAACACCCTTACCGCAGAGCGGTTACGCTATTTTGTATTGTCGGGCTTGAATTCAAACAAATAGCCATCATTAAACGAAATATCATACCGTTTTAACAGTTGCACATATTCCTCACGAAAAGTGAGTCGCTTGTGATGCTCCTCCTGATCGGCAACATACTGATAAACACGGTCTAATTGCGAACGACTCACCGAAAATGCACCAAAACCGCGTTGCCACTCAAATCGCCCCAAGGTCATTTTTTCGTCGTTAATAAACCTTGCAAAAACCCGCTTGATTTCTTTCACTGTATGGGAAATACTGAGATCAGGCTTCAGCCCTAACATTATGTGGATGTGATCCTGAACGCCATTCACAATTACACTTTTATGCCCCAATCGGCTAATGATACCGCTGATGCACTGAAATATTCGTGGACGATGCTCACGCAGTAGTAAACTATGATTCATTTGGGGTGCGAAGACCAAATGAATAATGACCTGCGTGAATGTTCCGGGGTTCATGAATTTCCGTAACCGCTACGCGGTAATTTTTGGCTGCCTGCTTTCCCTTCACTACAATACCACAACCGCCACGCGGTTGTTTTTTCTTCTACCGGCTATCGGCTGCATCATTTCTACCGAAGGTCTCCGTAATATTGGAGGGGATCGAAATGGCAGCCCGTCGAATTTGAGCCGTTAACCCAAATTTTTCTTCATCCGGGAAATTTTTTGTCACCGCGTAAATCTTTGTAACAAAATCAATCGATTGTTTCCATACCTCTAAATCTTTATGCGTCGGCACTGTCCTTCGTTCCCTGTTCCTTGTTCCCTGTTCCTCCGAACATAGCTTCGCTAACTCAGTCCCATTCTACGGAACCGGTATAGCTCTAATTTTATTGATCTTGCAGCGCTATCTCAATCAGGGCAAGAGCAAGGATCTGGTTGGCTGTTACGCCAGTCCAGTGCTTTTCACGACCCCGTGGCAGCCGACTCCGCTTCCACGGGTTGGGTGTCACTCCAAATCAGGAGAGCATGGGGAATTTCCAGTTTCTCCCGCAATTTTTCGAATTCAACCGTACTGAGCACCAATGGACGGATTTTGCGTTTAATCACCTGGCTGGTTTTGGTCACCGCCTTGTCCAATACGGATTGATTCACCTTTCCCACCAGCACCAGGTCAATGAGACCGGAATCAATGCCTTTGGCGTAATCGCCGGTGATATAGGCGGCTTCGACTTCTCCCAGTTGATTCACCACCTCTTCCACCAGACGGTCAATGCCCACATATTTTTGTACCACGCGCTGGATGTCCCGAAAGAAAGAATGGGCCGTGTTGGCCTGGTAGACCACGGTCCGGCCTTCATTTTCAGACCTGAGCAGCTTGGCCTCTGCCAGGCGATTGAGTTCCAGGCGAATGCCATTGCTGGACTCACCGAACTCTTTCGCCAATTCCCGCAAGTATGCATGGGTTTCCGGGTTCAGGAAGAACTTGAGCAGCAGTTTAATGCGGGCTCGAGATGTAATGAGTGATTCCAGCATGGTTACAGTTGTTGAGTTGATTTACTGCTTCAAAGTCCTTGGGCTAAAATTTATATCCTTTTACGGGTAATAATTTTGCTCATAAAGCGTTCGGGTGCAAATGATTTTTTTGATAGGTTCCTGTGGGTGTGATAAATGTCGCACAGGGGAGTTGGTAACCACAGATTACACGGATTTCTCAGATTTAAACGGCCAGAAAAACAAGGAAAACAAAAACCAAAAATAACATCGAATAAATCGAATGGGTCGAATGAATGCAGAGGGATATTTAGATTACAGTACTGCTGAATGATGGCGGGGAAGTTGTGCAGGGTGGGGTCAAAGTCTGAATCCTACCCACCCCGATCCGGCTGAAGCCGTACCACCCCTCCAAGGAGGGGAGCTCATATCTGTCAACCTATCTTTGTGTAATACTCTTTCAGAGGAATAATTTTACTGGCCTTGTCGATGAGGACGCCGAAATATTCATTGAATGACCACGAACACAGACCGTTGGGCGAGCGGTCCCTACCAGGTAGAGTGGTGCCGGAATCATTGAGGGCAGAAACCCACCGCCACAGGGCTATGGGGTGACAAGACGGTTGGGATGACATTCCAAGGAATTGCCTTCTGACTTGCTGGTTTCAGGTTTCAGGTTTCAGGTTTCAGGTCCAAAGTTTCAGGTTTCAGGTTCAAAGTTTCAGGTTTCGGGATGCAAAATCTAGAGTGGTTAAATACAGATGGGGGCAGACAGCATTTGTTATCACTTGTATTTAATGCCTTTATAAGGGCTTTTGGATAGATATGAAATAAAGCTGGCAATCTGCTTACTTAACGTAATTGAGAAAGTGGTAATTTTAGTGAATGTTTCCTCATCCAGATAATTTAAATCTCTGGCACGAAAACATTGCGAACGCACTTCACCGCATGAGCCTTTAGCGATGCTTAAGAATTGACGCAACTCCTTATTTCCACCTCGTTCAAACCCTTCTGCGATATTGTCAATAAGAGAACCGGATGATCTGCGAATTTGACCCTCTAGCGCAAAGTCTTTCGAAAACGGATCGATCTCTGTCACTCTATAAACAAGAAGGCTGAGTTGACGAGCCTCCTTCCAAATCGTTAAATCCTCAAATCGCTCGACCTTCATGATTCGCCCAAATCGAATACCCTATACTTTGATTTTTAACCATCAAACCTTGAACCTTGAACCTCAAACTCTAAAAATCACCCCCGCCTCCTGGAGCATCCGCTTAATTTCGGGTACGACCGAATCGGCATCAGGGAACGCAGCGAGACTCAGGTGCGGCTCTAAATCTTTATCAGGTGTAGCGTCACCCAGCCAGACGACGCGGGTGGGAATGCCATTCAATCCGGTGCGGATTAATGCCAGATCATCACCAGTGAGATTCCGGGCTGTGATAATGAGAATTGCACCGGCATCCAGCAGCAGGTGAGAAACTTCTGCCATCCGTCGCAGGTGCTCCCGACGCAGCTCGGTGCGGTCTTTCCCATGTTCCTTAATATCCGCATCCACGCCGTAAAGCAGGTTTCCGATGCCCATGAAATAGACAAACTTACCCTCTTTGAAGAGACGTTTTTCCAATGCCCGGGCCAGGGTCTTTTTCCCCGTTGCTTCAGTGCCGGTAATCAGCACCAGCGCGGCTTTCTGATTATAACGTTCCGCGCGCTCATCGGGGTGAATTTCACTATACACCCAAGCCTGGTTGCGGCGCATGACCTGTTTACGCACATTCTCCTGTTCATCCACCACTGCTTCACGGATAATGCCACCACCCCGGATTTCGTAGTCATCCACCAGCACAAACCGACTCGTTCCGGCCATAACGGTGGTGGGATCAAAGGCGATGGCTTTTTTCAGGTGAATTTCACATTCCGCCACATCGTGTCGTTCAATCTGTTGTTTGGTCTGGCGCGCATCCAGACTGGAAGCATCGATGGTTCGAAGTATTTTTTCCACCCGAGCCGGAACTTTTATGGTGCCGATTTTGAATGAAAATTCCCGACCAACCGCCAATGGCTTGTGCGCCAACCAAAACAGGCTCACATTGAGCTTCCCACTGACAACCGGCTCCACTTCACCTACTTTGGCAGCAATTTCCCCTCGGGTGATATAAATCTGTTCTTCCAAGGTAAAACCGGCAGCATCACCCGCTTGAATGACTGATGGCGAGGTACCATTAAATTGCTCAAAGGTTTTTACCCGTGATTTTTTCCCGGAGGGATAAAAGACCACCTCATCTCCAACCGTCAGGCTGCCCGCTTCCACCGTTCCTGCGATAATCCGGCGATTGTCGCCGTTGGCAGTGAATTTATAGACGCCCTGAACCGGCAGACGGAAGGGTTTTTCCACCGGTGCGGCTTCTTTTTCAAAGCCATCCAGAACCTCCAGGACTGTCCTGCCGTGGTCAGATTGAAACCAGGACATCTTTTGGGAGGTGGAAGCCACATTATCGCCTTCGCGTCCACTTACGGGTAAAAAGGTGGTAGCGGTTACGCCGATTCCTGACAGGAATTGGGTGTATTCGTCCCGGATTTTCTCAAAAGTTTTCTGATCATAATCCACGAGATCCATTTTATTCACCAACACGGCTACCTGATGAATGCCCAGCATTGCCAGCATGTACCCGTGACGACGGGAATTTTCCTGCACACCCTCGGCGGCATCAATCACCAGCAGGGCTGATTCGGCCCGGGAAGCGCCGGTAATCATGTTTTTCAGGAATTCAATGTGACCCGGGGCATCAATAATGATGTAATGGCGCTTTTCGCTTTTGAAAAATACCCGGGCAGCATCAATGGTAATCCCCTGATCCTGCTCGTCCTGCAGGGCATCCAGAAGGAAGGCATACTCGAAAGGTTTGGCATTCCGGGCGCAGTTGTCCTTCACCGCCTGGAGCTTACCTTCCGGCAACGAATCGGTATCCGCCAGGAGGCGACCAATAATGGTTGATTTTCCGTGGTCCACATGACCGACAATTACAATGTTCATGGATTGTGGATTAACGGATTGCGAATTTGCGGATTGCGGATTAGCGGATTGCGAATTTGCGGATTGCGAATTTGCGGATTGCGAATTTGCGGATTGTGGATTAACGGATTGCGAATTTGCGGATTGTGGATTAACGGATTGCGAATTTGCGGATTGCGAATTTGCGGATTGCGAATTTGCGGATTGCGAATTTGCGGATTTCGTCATAATCAATTTCTCTTCAATATTTATAAAGGTGAGGGGTGGTTCGTCATAAATCCTTTTTTCTAAGATATTTAACGAATCCTTTGAGCTGTTTGCGCTCTGTAATTATTGTCTGTTGAAATGATTTAATGCGCTCTTCGTCTAGTTTGTACACATCCAGCAAAATATATGTCATGGATAAAACTTCTGAGCAGGATTGGATTGAATAGATTAAAAAACGAATAAAAGCTTTGGAAGAGGTCGCGTCAAAACCCTCCGCGATATTATTCATAATCGAAATAGCGGCCCGTTTGAATGATTCTGAAATCCATAATCCTGGGAGAGTGCATCGCTTTCTTGCATCAATTCGTAGGAATCATGAACAATTTTTCGTGCCTCCTGCCAAATGGGTAGATCTTCAAAATTATGATACTTCATGGATAGCTAAACTTTTAGTTATTATCAATCCGTCCATGCATCAATCCGCCAAACGAAGCGTAGCGGAGTAAGACGAGCGAAGCGAAGTCAATCCGCCCATCCGTCAATCCGCCAAACGGAGCGTAGCGGAGTAAGACGAGCGAAGCGAAATCAATCCGTTCATCCGTCAATCCGCCAAACGGAGCGTAGCGGAGTAAGACGAGCGAAGCGAAGTCAATCCGTTCATCCGTCAATCCGCCAAACGGAGCGTAGCGGAGTAAGACGAGCGAAGCGAAGTCAATCCGCTCATCCGTCAATCCGCCAAACGGAGCGTAGCGGAGTAAGACGAGCGAAGCGAAGTCAATCCGCCAATCCGCCAATCCATTACATGTAACCATCACGCCGGAGTTTTTCCAGGCCACCACCGCCATCTTTATCCTGAGCACGTCCGGAGCGCTCGGCGATGTTTTTCAGCTTGCCCGTTTGCAGTTCCTTGATAATCTGGCGGACATTTGTTGCCCCGGACTGGATGGGAAATGTACAGGGGTAGCATCCCAGTGAGCGGTAGCGCTCACCTTTGCCCTGATCGTAGTAAAGCGATACGGTGGGAATATTCTCACGCTCGATGTATTCCCAGATATTCAATTCGGTCCAGTCCAGCAGCGGATGAATACGGACATGGCTACCGGGCGCGAAATCGGTCTTAAATTGATTCCAGAATTCTGGTGGCTGGTCACCAATATCCCAGGCGTTGTACTCGTCACGGGCACTGAAATAGCGCTCTTTAGAACGGGATCCCTCCTCATCAGCCCGTACCCCCACAATCACACCCGTATAGGGTTCGGTATTACTGTCCACATCGTATTTTCCAGTGGCGTGATTGAGCCGCCAGCGTTTCCATTTTCCGCTGAGGGTGTTTTTCAGGGCTTCTGATTTCAAGGCACCACAGCAGGCGATGCGGTCTACGGCACCATCGGGATAGGTTTGTTTTTCCTCCAAAGCTTTCACATTCTGGCCCACCACCATGTTGAGATTCCATTCCAGGGCAAGTTTGTCCCGGTACTCAATCATTTCAGGAATTTTAAATGCGGTATCCACATGAATCAGCGGGAAGGGTACATGACCAAAGAATGCTTGCCGTGCCAACCAGAGCATGACGGTACTGTCTTTACCGATTGACCAGAGCATGCCCAGATTCTTGAAGTTGGCATAAGCTTCCCGGAGGATGTAAACAGATTTGGCTTCGAGTTGTGTGAGTGTGTCCATTTTTTTTAGTTCAAAGTTCCAGGTTTAAAGTTAGTGATGAGTGACGCGTGACGCGTGACGGGCGAGCAGTTCCATTCATTGGTAGGGCGGCTGCCTGTCCCAAGAGGGGATTTCTAAGTTCTCCATTTTCCTTCCGCCATCATCCTTGTTCCCTGCCATTCCCCATTCCAAAAGATCCTCCAATCTGCTTCCAGGCAGTGGGATCCAATTGTACCAGTACTTTTTGGATTGACTGTGTACCCTGTCCCAGGGGAGCATTAAGATAATACTGCGCGATGATGTCCCGTAGCCTCAGGACTTCCTTAAGCTGATTTGGACGATTCAAAGATTGGATATGGTAATCCAAAAGTTCAAGTGTCCGTTCCAGTGCGTTTTTATATTCAAGTGGATTGGATCTCTGATGGTGAGCCCGATTTAATTCATTAGCCACGATAAAAAGTTGCTGATGGCGGGGAAAGGTCACCAGCCGCTGTTCCATTCCGGCATGCCAAATAGTCACTGCTTTTCTCCCTGAATCAGAACCTCATCCGGATGTAGCAATAAAGTCTCCGCTAATTCTTGGACCTCTTGTCGAATGTTCGGATCCATGATTTCCATAGCGGGATTGTCATCTCTTGGCCGGATGTTGATAAGGGAGGTGAATTCCAGGCGTTGTTCAGGTGGATCAAATGGATAAAAATTGGCGCCCCAGATATCTTTTTGGTTAGCCCCCTTTTCCAACAGAATCGCTTCCGCATCCGAATGTAATTCACCCCCTACGGCAATGGTTTTTGTTTCCACATCTGCCACGAACTTGACAAAGGTTCCGAACCACTCTTCACAGAGCTGTTTCAATTTTTCCGGAGTAATTTGTTGGTCTTTGAGGATGGTGATCATAGGGTTTTCATCTCTAGCTGAAACGAAGAAAGTCAGGGAGTTCCATACATTGGTAGGCGGTCTCGCCGAAGGCGCTGGTCAATCCATTGTTCTGACCACAAATCCGGACCGCTCGGCGATCGGTCCCTACCATCCGTTAATCCACTAATTCGCGCATCCGTCAAACGAAGCGTAGCGAAGTAAGACGAGCAAAGCGAAGTCAAACGAAGCCCAGCGAAGTAAGACGAGCAAAGCGAAGTCAAACGAAGCGTAGCGAAGTAAGACGAATCCCGCGTGAGCGGGATGAAGTCAATCCGCTAATCCGCTACTTCCCTATCGCCTTCTTCGCACTGCGTTTACTCTTTTTCTTATCACCATCCTGCGTGTAATAGTAGTATTGATAGTAATAGTAATAAGAACCATACATGGTGGAGGCAGTTGCGCCATTTAGAACCGCACCAACGATGGGTGCTCGCACCTGCTTAAGTGCATCAATGGCACGCCTTAACGCCCCCTTGTCGGTTTCACCGGCTTTAACCACCAGCATGAGTGCATCGATCTCCGTGGAAACCATGGCGGCATCAGTGACAGCTACAATGGGTGGGGAATCCAGCAAGACCATATCCCATTCCTGTTCCAGCTTGTCCACCAACTCACCCATGCTCCTGGATCCCAGCAGCTCAGACCGATTGGGCGGCAGATTGCCGGCAGCCATGATTGAGAGATTATCCACACCCGAACTCTGAATCACATTGTTGTAATCTGCTTCATTACCGGTGAGGTAATCGGTTATACCGGGTGTGCGTTTAATCTGAAATACATTGTGTAAAACCGGACGACGCAGGTCGGTGTCAATCAATAACGTGCGTTTTCCCAATTGAGCAAATGCAATGGCTATATTGGCGATGGTGGTGGATTTTCCTTCACCCGGACCGGCCGAGGTGATCATCAGGCTTTTAAGCTGCTTATCAGCGGAGGAAAATGTCAAGTTGGTTCGGATAGAACGGTAAGCCTCTGAAATTGGTGATTTGGGATCAAAATGGGTAATAAGCCTGCTGCGGAAACGGACACCGCCCATGGTGGGTTGGGACGCATCGTCTCCATTGGCTGCATCCGTTTGGATTTCCGGGATAATGCCCAAAAATGATACGCCGATCTTCTCCAGCTCTTCCACCGATTTCACTGTGTTATCCAGGTATTCACGGATAAAGGCGATTCCAATCCCCAGACCAAACCCCAAAAACGCTCCTAATAGCAGGTTTAATTTTTTATTGGGCTTCACCTTCTCCGACATAATCGCCGGATCCAGAATGCGCACCTTCCCGATTTGACCAGCTTCGGTGACCCGGGATTCTTCGAACTTCTGCTTCATGGTGAGAAACAGGTTTTCGTTCAACCGACGCTCTCGCTCCAACCGGGCGTAATTAAGCACCCGCAGGGGAAGCTGATTTAGCTGACTATTGTACTGGTCCACCAATTTTTTGTATTCATTGACCCGAGAGCCGGCGGCATAGACCTCAATCTCCTGTTCAAGAATTTTCTTAAACAAATCCTGAGAAGCCGCAAATGGGTCTTCCTCACTCCATCCCGAGAGAATCAGGTTTTCCGTGGTATTCCGCAGGCGTTCTTTCATCTCGGAAATCCGGCGGTCAAAATCACGTACCTGGGGACTATCTTCAGCCCAACCCTTTTCCACCATATTCTGTACTTTTTGGGCTTCCATATCGGCAATCCGCTGGCGCAGGGCAATAATCATGGGGTTGTTGGTATTGGTAATGTCTTCCAGCAACTGTTTTTCATTTTCGTTTAACTGGGACTTCAGGTATTCCACCCGTTCCTGGGCCACCTGCATTTCCGCCATATTGGTGTAATAAATGCCCTCGTACTTCGATAACTCCTGAAGTAACAGGTCTGCCGAACCATCCAGGGAGAATATCTGTTGCTCTTCCTGATAGACTTTCAGCGAATCTTCACTGGCCTTCAGGCGTCTTTCGTAATTGTCCACCTGCTCTTTCAGGAATGCCAGTACGACCCCCATTTCACCCCGGGCGCCGCTCAAATCCCATTCCTTGTATTTATTGGCAATGGCATTGGTCAGTGTCATCGCTTCCAACGAATCATTGGAGGTCATGGAGACATTGATGATATCCGTATCCCGGGATGAGGAGACATTCATAATTCCCCGTAATCGCCCGGCAATACGGATAATATCCTGATCGGTAAGTTCTTCCGGTTTTTTGGTGGGTGCATCTTCTCCGAAAATAAAGTCCACGATGTAGGACCAGAATCGATAGCGACGCTGGACATACTTGGTGCCAAACAGGTTCATCTGATTGGCCTGTCCCGAGGCAATAAAATCCCGCACCACCTCTTCGTGGAGGGAGAAGCTCTTTAAAATTTCGATTTCGTTATTGATATGCTGGGTAGCAGCCATGCCCCCCAGGTCAAACACCATTGCGCCGGCACTACTCTGACCCTTTTTAATGAGCAATGTGGACTTGGCTTCATAAACGGGTTGACTGGTAAAGGTCCAGTAGATGGTTCCGGCCAGAACCACCAGAAAACTGATGAATATCACCCAGCGATTTACCCGGATAATGCGCCAGATTTCTTTTAGATCAATGGTCTCTTCATCAGGCGTCAATTGTCCGCCGGGTAAATATTGCGTCTGATCTGTCATTGTTGTTCCAATTCTTTAAAGGCTTGTAATGATCTGCTGTAATGTCTTCATCATTATTCGTAAATGTTTTGAGGAAATATAAACGCGGTCTATTTATCTACTTACCTTTTTTTAATCCCTTCGCGTCCATACCTCCGGTAACTCACTCCCAAATCCTAACACGCAGGGGTGGTGAAGGTGGGTGTGATCAAGAAAAATCGAGCGCGGTATTATAACCCATACCCTTGCCGGAGGGAAGCAGCAGTTGGCGCAATTCAGACTGAATTGCAGCGATTGAATGTCAAAATGAGATTTGTCACAAAATCAGGAGGATTACCATTTTTTGCCGCAGATGAACGCAGATCAACACAGAATAAATTAAACCGCTAAAACGCAGAGCCGAACGCAACGCTCACTGAGGCCAAATGTTTTTCTCCCCTTCCCAAGGGGAGAACAAAAGAGGGGTTGGAAAAGTCCGCCATTCGACTCAGCGCTGGCCAAAGAAATTCGATCCCCTCCTGCCCCGGTGAAATGCTCAACCAAAGGTTGACTTTCACGGGATCAGCGCCTCCCCTTATCTCAAGGCAAGGAAGCGTGCGTTTTCTCCCCTTTCCAAGGGGAGAACAAAAGAGGGGCTGGAAAAGTTCGCCATTCGACTCAGCGCTGGCCGAAGAAATTCGATCCCCTCCAGCCCCGGTGAAATGCTCAACCAAAGGTTGACTTTCACGGGACCAGCGCCTCCCCTTATCTCAAGGGGAGGAAAGGTTCGTTTTCTCCCCTTTCCAAGGGGAGAACAAAAGAGGGGTTCGGATTAACCAGCGCGCTCCTTCAAATCGGTTTCGCCCGTTAAATCCATAACAAGCAACACGACCATGAGGTAAAACGAGAGGTACATCACCATAGAACTGGCCAGCATCAACCACACAAAGCCACTGTGGATGAAACGAATCCCCCACATGGACCCGAAGGTGAGCAGAATCGAGAGAAAGGGTTCCAGGCCCAATGACTGTTTCATGGATGGGGTAAGTCGGGAGACAAATTGAATCAAAATACCCAAAATGCCGAAAATGAATGTGAAGGTGAGAATATGATTATGGGTGGTAATGAGTAATTCCTTCACCGGCATGGGATATTTTTCGGGAATCTCTAACTCATCCACCGGCTGGTCACCCTGGTAATGACGGGAAATACCCTCCGGGTGGGCTGAAGTGGTAAAAAAGACCAGGCTCAACCCCAGCGAAACGCCTACAGTCAGGGTTATTAACATGGCCAGTAACACCCGCTTTAGCGTTACCGGTAGTTGGGAGAGTGTCAGATTTTCCAATATCATTCCATATCCGCTGCAACTGTGTTATTGGCTAATTGTGATAAATATACGGTGATGCGCTGAACCCCCCGGCTGATGGCATTCACGGAGATGGTCGCCCCGCTGATGCCGTCAATATGCCGTCCCGGGTCAAACCCGGAATGCCTGTCCCTTCCGCGAAACTGCTCCAACCAGCGTGGTTCCTGAATTGCACCACCAATCTGTTCCCGGTAGCGAATCACGCGGACACGCTGCACTTTTAATTCAGACGAGAATAGCACCAGGTAGGTTATTGGATGGGCTTTGCCCTTCACATTATCCAATACGGCATATCCCAGAATGCTTTCACCGGAACGAATTTCCCAATAGTAGAGTTTGTCCAATAAAAACGCCTGGCCAGCGGTTTGCTCAGCGACGGTTCGGGCATCATTTTGCAGCGCCAAAGCCTGGAATTCGATGGATTTTGCGTCAGGAAAAAAGTCGCGGATCACCCCTTCGGCCTCCTCACGGACACCGGCATTTAGTACCTGAGGAATCGCCAGGAAAAGGCACCCGACGATCGCCAGGAAGCGAAACCCAAAAAAATAATAACGTATCAAAACATATACCCCACACCCAGATTCAACTGAGAGACATCAGCACCCGTTTCCGGCATTTTCTTACCGAAATCCAGTTTATAAACCACATCCGGCAACGGTTTAACCTGTAACCCCACTCGCCAAAGTGCATACCGGTGCTGCTGATCCAGGTTGGGAATAGTGCCGTCTGTCTTCGCTGCGGTGTTAATATCACTATACCGCACCCAGGGAATGACGGCACCGCTCAATCCCAGTAATGGCGCTAAATCATACCCCAAATCCACATAGATACCACGGGCAGCGGAAACACCACCCACCAGATCCGGCCGATCGTACTGAATCTGTCCCATCTCAGCGGTGGCGTGGAAATTAGATTGTGTGAACTGGAGGTGAAATTCACTTACCAGCGTCTGATTCACCGCTGATGTACCGTTCAGCGTATCCGACGCCTGGGTCATGGTTACGGAACCACCCAAATTCATACCCAGCCAATTCCGCTTGCTCAGACTCAGGTTTATCACCGGGTGAGTGGCATCAGCTTTATAGCCCTTCAGGCGACCACCGCGGATGCCCTCTTTGGCGGAAAATCCGGTGCCATCGAGCCCCTCCATCACAACAACACGATAATCCAGTTGGACAATATTCCCATAAATAGCCGCACCATTCCCAAACCAGGTGGTGGGAATAATGACTTTGTGATAGTCCGGCCGCTCCACGCCAAAAAAGAGGGGCGGTTCGTGGAATTCATTAATAATCCCAACCGATGGGAGCAGGACACCTGCTTGAATACCCCAGTATGAATTGGGGTGATAATCCACATAAGCCTGCTCCAACTCCACTTCACCTGAAGATTTACCGCCTGCAATGAGATTGTGTTCGATTTCCAATTCGGACTTGAATGCGAATTCTTCACTCCAGGCGTGACTGAAAAACAGGACAAACCGGTGAAAATCCAATGTAGCACTGTTGCGGCCATTTTCTGGTTTACTACTGTTATAGTGTAATTCCCCATACCCGCCAATCGTGGTTTGGGGTCGGAAGAATATTTTATCTAAATCCTGAGCAGGTAATGTGGCTCCGGCATGAATCAACATAAAACCGACGAGGGCAAGAACGCTTGTTCTCAGCTTGTTCAATGGTGTGCTCCTTTCAGCATTTTTCTCCGTTCACCCCTATCCAATTTACCATTCTCACACAGCTTTCTAAATGAGAATGTGTCTCAATACTAATTAGGACATAGAACATTGGCAACGATTTTTTCATCGCTCCGGAAAAAAATTGTCCCCGGTTAAAAACCGGTTTTTACATCGTTGGATTAAAAACTGGCAGCCAGGGTGACGCCAAGGATGGTTGTATCATACGCCTGGGTGCGCTCCACAAGATTGATGATGCTGGGACTATATCGAACGATGCTACGCTGGATACCATTATGCTGCTGCTGCGCGATGAAGCCGGAGAGCTGGTAAGAACCGATGGGCACTGAGAGTTGAAGACCCACACTCTGGGTTATCGTTACCTCCGGTGTCACATCGTCATATTCATCAACATCATCATAAATATCGTCCGGTTTATCCTGGGTATATTCTCCCAGACGCATGTCAACCCGGTACAATAAACTCAGGCTCGTTCGCCACGTGAAAGCGGCATTCAGCGAAGCGGTCCAGGAGGCATTAATCCGCTGGGTGGGTAGCCACACCTCCATCACCTGCGCCGAATCTTCGAAGGTCTGAAAACTCACATGATTTCCCAGCACCAAACGAGACGTGACAAAGGGAAAGCTCAAAAACGCATGGTACGTCTGGCGCAGAGGAATGGTATCCTGACCAAGGATGCCACCACCACCGCCGTGCCATACCACATCATCCCCCAGATCAGTTACCCACCCGCCCAGATAAAAACTGCCGCTGTTTAAGGTGGCCCCCACATCGTAGGTTTCATAATCAGCTTGCTCTTCGCCAATGGTTATCCAATCGCCGTCATCAAAGAGAGCCAGGGGTTGATTTTGATATTCCAGAGAAAAATTGTGGGAATTGTAGTTAGCTCCCACAGACAGCCCTGGTAATAAATTTAGGGCGGCCCCTGCATTCCATGATTTTTGGATGCCGATTTGACGCAGGGCTTGGGCGCCGGGACTGTTCAAATTTTCAACGGTCGTATTTCCGTGAAAATATCCCAGATTAAAGGAGAGGGGTCCGAACCGGAAGGCGATTTGACCATTGCCATACAGGTGTTCCACCGAATCTTCATAGGTATGGATGCGTGTTGGGACACCCACCTCACCGTCCTCCAGATAGTTGTAATCCATGGCATTTGTGGATGTGAAAGCCGAGAAAGTACCCTGGAACTGAGGACGCAGTTTGGGGGCATTGTTCCAGTCAGCCGGATTTACCACCTGGCGAGCAGGCACCAGATTCTGTTCAATTTGCTGTAATTCAGCAGCCGTCCAGTAAATGGAAGGAGTAAAAACCTCTGGCGCATCGTTTACGTCTTCTGGTTGGGTTTGAACCGTGTCAACCGGTTGGGCCGATACCGATTCTGAAGGAAGTATTGGGGCTGGCAGCGCTGAACTTACGTTTTTTTTTCACCTGCTGCGGCATTAATGCCAGTAATGAGCCGGCTGCCGATTTTGAAATAATAAAAGCGTTGATCACCAAAAATTAGCTGCTCCTCATCCAACGCCTGCTTGGCTGCCAATGCCACCTCTTCGGCAGACTGGACACCGGGCATGCTCACACGACCATACACCTGATAGAGGAAGTGAAACACCTGTGCCGCCATGAGGGGATCATTCAGCTTAGCCTGATTACCAATCTGGAGCACGCGATTATAGTCTACCTGTTTGCCGGCATTGTAACGGCAATATTGAATAAAGAAATTGGGATAGAGCCATTCGCTGAAAGAGTGATCGGTACCAATCCCCAGTGCCTGGGTAAATACCTGTTCCGCTTCAGCAAAGTAGCCCAATTCCATGAGGTACATGCCGCGGAAATAGAGTTTATAATTGGTTTCAGGAATGAGCATGACACTCACCTCGCGCTTCATCTCAGGGTTGGTGGTGAACGCTTCTTCATTAATGTCAAATCGTACTTCCTGAAAACCCTTAATATTGATTTGCAGCTCCTGTTTACCAGCGCCGGTAACGAAAACAAAAAAGCCGTTTTTATCATCAATTGCAATATTTTCTTCTGTGCCATAACGCACCACATCGGCAGCCGGGTCGGACTTAATGGGACTGAAATTGGTGAGTTGAATCCGCAGAGATGAGAGCAGTGAAACCTCAAATTCCAAATAGGTGATATCGTCGAAATATGTCACCATGCCGGAGTTGCTGTAGCGGTACTGGAGATTATCCCCAATATAGCGGAGCTGCACCACATCGCCGGACTCCAGAGCGGCACGCATCTCCCGGGCACGGACAAACAGTTTGCCCGATTCGTCTGTGACCAGTCGAAATCGGCGGTCACCTTTCTGGGGTGCCACCAACTCAAACTCTTCCGGCGTCACCGTGGTGAGCTCGTTTCCGGAAAAGTCGTAAATGACAATTTCAATCAACTCGGCCTCCTGGGCCAGCACTGGTTGATTCAGACCAGCCAGGAGGCTAAAAAATACCGCGGCAAGCGTCACGCCACGGCGCAGAAACCGTGTCAAGTCAAAGCGATAAACGATGGTAAAATTTCTCATGGTTAAACGTAATCTTTCCTGAGTAAAAAGCATTAATCATCAGACTCGGGCAACACAATTACCCGGCTGATAGTGGTTTCGGCAGTAAAGGTATCCGAAGTAGTGGGACCATCCATGAATCGCGTGTCTGTGAGCGTAATATCATATACACCGGGAGTGTCGTCTGCCTGCCCGGAGAGTTTGATTACCACCGGTTGGGCATTTCCATAATTTCCCAGGCTAAGATTCACGGCATCCGTCCCGATATCGTACACACTCAATCCGGCACCATTGCTCACCGTAACCACTGCAGTGAATTCAATGGCGGTGGAATCAAAATTCACCACCAGATCAGCCGCGGTCCAATCTGCCATGCTGTCAAAACAGAGTTCCAGTTCAAACGCCCCGCCGGTGGTATAAACGGCCTGAGGTCGCAGCACAGCAGTGGGTGATTGGAGCGCGTCAACGGTAAAAATCCGGGTGAGCGAATCGGACGCGGTAGTTTCACTGGAATATTTGGCCTGGATTTTTACGGTAAAGGATTCCGTACCATAGGTTTCATCCAGGAACAGCGTATCCAAGAGCCCCTGGTAGAGGTTTGCTGAATCGGAGAAGGTACCACCATCACGCCATTCTGTCCAGGCTGACAAATGCCCGCTGATTCCTGTCTGCCAGCGATATTGAGTCAGCTCAGCCCAATCACCCCCAAAGCTCAGTGGCAATTGGCGCAGATTAGTGGTGATACCGTCGGCGGGTAAATCAGCCAGGATGATTTGGGGTGGTGAATAGTGATCCGGATCCAGGGGGTTGTAGTTCTCCGAGAGCGGTTCAGGCTCCAGCAGGTTCGTGCAGGCTACCAGCAGCCCAAGGGTTACCGGCAGAAGGGTTTTTCCCAGGTTTTTAAATGTGTGTATGGATTTCATAAAGAATATCCTCAAAAGTTAATCTGAATGCCGGCTGCCAGCATGGGTGAACCGGTAAGACTGACGCCGCCGGTAAACAGGGGTTTGGGACTCTCCCAATTGGGGCTGTCGGCGCCGGGAGTTGCCAGTAACCCTTCCAGAACTTGCCAGGTATAGAGTGCCCCAAAGGCCATGACAGCGTACTGTCCGTATTGAACGAACTGGTCGTACTGATCAATATAGTCGTTATCATCCTGCGCGGCCGTTATCCGCTCTTCCAGCGGCAGACTCATGTCCATGGAGCGTTCACGGGCATCCAGATGCTTGGAGCGGGCGTCCTCCGCCAGAAAATTGAAGGAGGTGGCGGCACCCACAGTCAAGATCTGGGTCCAGAGGTGAAATTTGCCCCGTCCGCTTTTATCCTGCACAAATTGGGGCGTACCTAAGGGCAGTACCACACCGGGAATTACACCCAGAACCGGTGTAAGCGGATAATAAATGGGTCCCCGTTTGGAATGCCAGGTAATGTTGATATTGGGTTGAATGGGGTAGATTTTGTAGTAATCACGGTACCCTTTTTTGCGGAGCAGGACGAAAAAGTGGGTCTCATCCGGTCCGCCTACATTGGCCAGCGCGATTTCAAAATCAAAAATAAAAGGACCTTTTAGTTTTCCCCGTTGGGATTCCAGGAAATTCTGCAAGCCATTTTCTTCCAGATACCGGATACCACCTTCTGTGGTGGCCACATAATAGAATTCCGCATTGCGGACATTACAGGTCACCTTGATGTTGGTTTGCGCCCAGGCTAATGAGATTAAACCGGTGAGCATGACAACCAGTCGGAATGTGTTTCGCATCCCTTTATACCTCCCCTGCCCCAATCAATGATTGCAGGCAATTGGTCATTGTTAAACAATTCTGCATAGAATTTTTTTGCTATTTCGCGAATGCAATTTCGATTCCCTCGGCGGACGGGAAGGGTGAATCTTCCTGAAAATAGAGCATGACCAGATCTCCTTTGGTGAGTGTATGCCCCTCCTGCATAATCGGCGGCTGAATCTGTTCTCGCTCGAAAACCCATTTCCCCTCACGGGGACCCACGTAAAACACCCGGCGGGTTTGTGTTGGATCCAGCTTCATAACCTCATCCCGGTTTACAATCAGGCGTACTTTGAGACGGGCAATGGCGTCAAAATTTGATGTGGGAATCACCGCGGCAACCTCCGCCACCAGGAAATCACGGAAGTGATGCTGTGCCTTTTGCCATTGAAAATCACCAGAAGAGAACCCGGTGGTATTCAATGCGGGCTGACGGGACGCACAACCACTGAGCCACAGGCTATTGAGCACCAGGAATGTGCCAACAAGCAATGGACGCGTCCAGCGAGTCATCGATGCGCGGTTTCTGTTTACATTTTTCATCCGTGAGTCCTTTGAGGTTACAATTGTTATAGTACACACAATAGTGGTGGTGAGGGGGCTCCACCGGGCGCAAATCACGATCGGCAAAGAGCGCATGGGTGTAGGGATGCATGTCCCGCCAGGGCTCCCCTGTCAATTCAAACTGATCGTAGCGGATTTTTTCAATGATCTCCCCGCCATAGATGACATAAATAATATCACACAGATTACGCAGCAAGGCAAGATTGTGGCTGACAATGAGATAGCTGAAGGCATACCGCTTTTCAAATTCATTGAGGAGATTCAGAATCTCTGCCTGCACCAGCACATCCACTGAAGAGGTGGGTTCATCCAGAATCAGCAGGCGATCACCGGCTTGGTTGTGCTCGGATTGATTTTCGTATAATCCCAATGCAATCAGGGCGCGACCGATGAGCAGGCGCTGTTTTTCACCACCCGACCAGGTCACCGGCCAATCATTCAACGCTTTCCAGCCCATTTTCAAATCCACCAGGCAGCGTTCGGCGATATAGTGTTTTTGCTGCAATATCTCCCTGATGCGCCGGGTATTGGTCTCTTCCCGAAAGTACGATTCCAGTAAAATCTCAATCGCGGTCTGGTCCGGCCGGAAAGCGCCATCAATGACCTGGGGAACATACTGTACCCGACGGGGAAAATTTTTCAGCTCGTGGTAGTGCCGGTCCCAATACCTGATTTTGGACTTTGCTTCGTCGTAAGTGTATTCGTTCCGAAACTGAAGCAGTGTTTTAATGAATGTGGATTTTCCCTGCCCGCTACCGCCGGCCAACCCCACGGTTTGCCCTTGTTTGATGGAGAGCGAAATATCGCGTAATAGCCAGTCTCCCGTGTGGTTCACGCTATGTTTCAGCAGCCCGGACTTCTCCGACGGCACCACGCTTAGATTCTCGATTGAAATGATGGGGGCTTGTTGCTCACCGCGCTCGGCATGGAAGGACTGGAAGAGGATTTTTTTATCGCCGGAAATACATTTTGCCTGATGACTGCCGTCATTGTCAAACAGATTTTTTCGAACCCGGAAAAGGTGCAGGCACATTTGCTCCCGTACGGGGCACTGATTGAAATAGGGGCAGGAGTCATCACCCAGACGAATCTGCTCCTGCTGAAGCGTTCTGAGAAAATCGCGCAACTCCTGCCGGGCTGAGTCAGTGGTTATCCCCGCAAATGTTGACGGTCCGTCACAAGCCGCCTGGAGCTGAATCAAATCATCCAGTATAGCCTTCAAACCACCTTCCGGATTTTGCAGCGCTTGATCGATACGGTTGGTGAGGAATTGCTGACCCCGGCTCATGGAGTCAATGAATTGAAAAACGGTCTGGAGCAGGGTGAGATTTTCCACCAGGTTGGTGCGCTGCTCCAGATTATAGCGGATATTGGCCAGCAGGTTTTGCTGGGTAATGGTCATGGCTCGGTCCAGACTGGGGAAGGAGCGCACCAGCGATTGGGTGTAGGGATGGATGGGATTTTCAAACAGCTGCGCTTTGGGTCCCTTCTCCACCATGACGCCTTTGTACATGACATAGACCAGGTCGTCATCGCGGAAGTAGGAGCGCAGAATATCCATGTTATGACTGATGAGTAATACGGAAAAATCGGCGGTCTTCGTATAATCACGCAAATGCTGAAAAAAGAGGCGCTCATTCAGAACATCCACCGCCGTGGTGGGTTCGTCCAGGACCACCATTTTGGGCTGTACCAGATTCAGCATCTGCACATAGGTAAGCTGTTTCATCCCGCCGGAATAGCCGGAGAAGGTGAGCTGACGGTTGCGCATATTTTCAATGGGTGCACCGGCCAGAATCTGCTCCAAATCCGTCTCGCCATTCACCTGTCCCTGTTGTTGTGACAATTTCAACCGGCGTTGCAACTCGATTTCCAGTGTGTGGTAATCATAGAGTGAGGACATGGCGTTCTGGGGGATGTAAAAAACCTGGCGCTGCCGAATGGCGGCCAATTCTTCCGGAGAATATTGACTATCCAGAGCGTTTTCCACCACCTCCTCACCAAAATTCCAGGTCACCCGGCTGGGTTGGATAAGCTCTCCGCGCTGGTCATACTGCCCAAAGGTTTGCTGATCCGCATTGAGACCGCGAAGGGGAATTCGCAGGACAGATTGGAGAAATACGCTTTTCCCACAGCCCGTTTCACCAATGATGGCGACCCATTTCCCCGGTGGAACGGTGAGATTAATGTCCCGGTTGGTGGGGCGTACCGAACTTTGACGATTGCGTACATCAGGATAGAGGGTGGTGGTAAAATGTTGCACATCCAGGATCGCATCAGGCATAACGGCGACTCCTGGCCAAAAAAGTGTTGATCAGAATGACTGTTCCCAAAATAAGGACGGTTGCCAGCAGGACGGGAAATCCGGTTGCAAAATCCGACCAGGTGAGGTTTTCCCGCAAAAGCCGTCCCAGGATATATCCCAGTGTGTACACCTTGTAGCGGAAGAAATTTTCCAGCGTAAACCCGATTTGCAGAAATGACAGTGCAGACTCCATAAAGAGCGTGTAGAGGACATACTTCAGGAACTGGGACACATACTTGGGTTTTGCCAGCACCAGAATATAATCACCGATTAAGCGCCGCACTGTGGCACCAACCGTGCGGGCCATGGTGAAAAAAGGTTTCGCACAGATCTGCCGCGTTTCCAGCTCAAAAATTTTCACCGCTTCCGGTAGCTGGACCACGGCAAAGACCAGCAAGTAATAAACAAACTTCCAAAGTTCCGGCAGATTGCGACCAAACTGAATCAGTATAATGACAATGAAGTAGCGGGGAATGATATCGGTGGCGTTGAGGAGCGTGCGAATATGTGTGGTCGTTCGCTGCCACCGGTGCACATAGCCGGTACTACCCAGAAATACCCCCAGAACGAGTCCGCCCAGAATGATCAGGACTGCTGATCCTAACCCGATAAAGAGCGTGAAGAACAAACCCTTTACAATCGCCAGTTTTGACATGTTGTACCAATTCAGGTTCACCGAGCGGGCGTAGCGCTGAATGGCGTTATTAGCAGGCAGGTCAGGACCAGATGTGGCGAAAGGGTCATCCGGAACCGGCGCCGCGAAGGGATCGGCTGGCTCAACCTCAAGGGGATTTTCCACGCTGCGCCATTCCTGGGTGAGGTGGGGATTTTCCCGGGGCAGCAGCTTAACGCGCGGCGCGTAATGGGGCGTAAGCCCCACAATGATGAGCAGGATCACCGTGAGAAAAATTGTATTGAGGCTGCGTTGTGACATATCTTTTATTTAAAACCTACCGGGTGACCCACCGTAGAAATTTTACGATAATCAACTGCTTTCGCTGCTCAATCAGCGTGATGATGCCCACCAGAATTAATATTGATATCATTGAGACATAGGTGAGGGCAAAGAGACGGTCCGGATGATATCCGATTCCGGTAGCCAGCACGAACATTTCATAACCATAGGTATTGATGCGGTTAAAAATGTAGTCCAGAATGATTGTGGCACTGGCCAGGGCAATCAGCCGGTATTTAATCAACACCAGCAGTTCCACCACGATCTGTGGTAACACATAGGTCAGCGCGATATGTGCCCCTGAATAGCCCTGAATGCGGGCGTAGCGTACGGCATCGGACTGGGATATGGATTGAATCTCATCTTTGAAGAATTTGATGAAATAACTCAGGTTACCATCCCCCACCACCAGGATTAATGCCACCACGATGACATACGTGGCAGCTTTGAGGGAAAATGCGGCGATGACGAAGAGAAGCAGTGAGCGCAGCAGAATCAGCAGAACCATTTCCAGTCGCTTCAACCAGACCGGTTGCCGGTTTCGGGCGCCATTTCCATCCGTGGCAAATCCCCAGATCCACAGCGCGGTGAGCAGCAATGCCATAAGCATGGCAAACCCAACCAGAGCGAAGGTATTCCAGGTGTAGAGCAGGGCATTGAGCCAATTCTCAGCCGGTATATTCCAGCCAATCAGGGTAAGCAGCCCGTAGCGCAGATCGGCATCGGATGAGGAAAAGAGATACAGGGTGTTTAATCCCACAACGACCAGGACTACATACAGCACATATCGGAGGGCGGCTTTTACTTCCATCGCCAGTACTTCAATCCCCGGGTGAACTGGGCCGGGTCCTTTTCCATAACCACTTTGCGGTATTGATTTTCGTGGACCTCGTCATTGTAAGCGATGATATAGTCCCGGTTCCAGAGGAATATGGCCGCGCAATCTTCGTACAGATAGCGCTGAAATGTGGCGTAATCTTCCGACTGTCCGCTACCAATCAGGCTGATGAGATCATAGTAATCTTTGAAATTCGGCCGGGTGTAGGTGTAGTTCATGAAATTACCTCTATCCCACATGGAGATATCCGGTCGGGTGGAGGCATTCCATTCATGCAACACCAGGTCATAATGATCCAGGCGCGACAAATCCTCGTAAAATTGACGCTTATTCTGATAAAGTTCCGTCTCGCAGTCCACACCATTATCCCGTAATTGCTGGGCAATCTGGTTGGCCACACTCACGATGGGCGAACCTAATGAATAGGCCAGGTACATGAGTTTCAACGGTTCACGCGGCGGCCTGAACGCCCGGACCGAGTTGTACTCGCTGGATTGAAACATGGTCTCGCCCATGGAGACGAAGGGTCCCTTCAAATCAATCTGGGCGAAGTTGTAGGTCATTTCATACGCGTAGGCGATTTTGAACATCTCCGCCTGAACCTGGGTGTTGAGAATGTTGGCCAGGGCACGCCGGTTATTGATATTGCTGATGAATGACTTGTTGGGACCACGGTAATTAAAGAGCAGCGCGGTAACGGTGGGCGTATTTACTGCTTCCGCCACCACCGGCGAATTCACTTCCGACTGGGTATCAATGACATTCTGGCGTGTTTCCGCCAGGCGTGACGGCTCCAGGTCAATGACAAAATTGATGAGTCCGTCATTCAAATCCCGCCAGCGCTGTTGGGGATTAGCGTAGGTAGCCAGCGTGATGGGCGAAACAATCATGGGACTGCCATCCAGGGAATAATTTCGCGCAGCTTCCAGCTCAATCAGCCGTCCGTCCCGCTCAAAACTCTTTAGCCGGTAGGCGTGGGCACCACGGTAGCTGTTCAGGCTAAACGCCTGCTGAAGCGCGCCAAATTGCCCCGGAATCAGCACATTGGTGACCCGGTCCACATAACGCTTCAAAATTCGTTCAGGCAGAATAATGAAGTCCAGATTGTCGTAACTGGCTTTGTTAGGTTCCCAGGTGATTTTAATGGAATTCTGACCGTTGCTGTACACCTCAATGGTTTTGATGTTTTCAATCACCTGGCGGTAGGCGATTTCCTTATTCTTCTTCAGTACCTCAAAGGTGGTCACCACATCTTCCGGCCGAATATCCGTGGTACTGCCGTCCGGCCAGAGCCATTGAATATTCCGCTTGATGGGAATCACCACCGAATAACTGCCCTCCTCAAATTTGGGGGCTAAAGACTGGATTTCCAGATCAGCCAATTCCGCTTTCAAGCTCAGATTTTCGTTGTAGGTGTAGAGACTTAGGTAAAGCATGGCCACCAGCTGCTCCGACTCGGTGTCGTAGGCAAAAAAGGGATTCATGGTTTCCGGAATGGAGGTGAGCCCCAATTGCATATCAATGCGATTACCTGATTGGGCGATGGTGGTCGCCGGCATCATCACCATGGCCATGATAAGCAGCAGTGCCCCTATCAGGATGCAGCTTGTCCAATCGTTCATTCGACGGGCGGATAGCCACGCATTATTGTAAATCATAACGACTCTCAATGGCGCGACCCAAATCCTGTGCCCGGGTCGCAGCCTGTTTGATAAAATCCAATTGTGTATAGAATTCATCCTGATTCATCAGTGCTTTGAAATTGTAAAACGTGACTTTGAATTTATACAGCGGGCAGTCCAGGCAGGTCTGGCAGACGCCGCATTTATCCAGGGGTTGGGAGAGTTGGAATAAAAACTCCAGAATGGCGGAATAATAGTCGCTCCATCCTTTGAGTTGACGGGTCATGACATCTGCCGCGTTGCCCCCCTGCTCCAATCGTTTTACCGCGTAAGCGTTGTAACCCATGGGCAGCCGTGTGGCTACTTTGAAATCAACGAATTCGGGATTTTCGAGAATGGCAATGAGTCGCCGCCGGTCATCCAGATTCATGTCCTTTACCAACTGATGCGCCGTTTGAAAGGCAGCAACGGCACCGGCACAGTTTTGCCGGTAGTCACTGGTGGCGAATCCCGCCAGTACAAGCCAGGCAGCTTTTTCCACCGTATCCTGACTGTTATTAATGGCAGGTTTTATAGATTCCCGGTAAAGCACCGCCTTGGTATCCACCGCCTTGATATTTTCAAGCGTGGCGCGATTCGCGCGAATGAAGGATATTGGATCAGCGGCACGAACTATTGTGGGTGCCAGTAGGATAAAAAACACCATACTGACAACCGGACCATGCCAGATCAGCTGCCGGATAGCCACGCTATTTCCCGGCCTCATAGCTATCCAGGGCTTTCAGGAGTTTGCCAAAATCGCGGGTATCCGTTTCCTGATCTTTTTCCAACGCTGCGATATATTTCTGAACATCCTTCAAGTCCTTGTTACGGGGCGCTACTGATTTTCCACCGGGGAAATACTCACTCTTCACATACTGGATTATCACGCCATTCCGCGCTCTTTGAATCCATTTGGCACCGTCTTTCTTCGCCACATTAGCACCGGCCTGCAGGGTGAGGACAGCCCGGTTATCAGCCGGATTAGGCCATGCCCCGGACGCCATGATTTCCATGAAATACACCAACCGTTTCAAATCAGCAATTTCATCGGGGTAATAACCACGGAGTGAAGAGAACCCTTTGAGCTGTTCACGGCTGGTGTTGTACTTGGGCAAACGGTTATTGTCTGCATGCGCATCGCCGCTGCTGAGTTCGGACTGGAATTCGCTCCAGATTTGTTTCACCTCGTCCAGCACACCGGCGTAGTCGTCCCAGACCTTTTGAAAGCCCTGTAATTCATTGTACAAAGCCTGCAAGTCATTCACTGCTTTCGTGATTTCACCCTGCAGGACTTGAAATTCCTGCTGGAAATCACAACCGGCTTCCCGGGCAAAGCCGTCCACACGAGTCGCTGCCGAGGTTTGCAGGTTCTCCATCTGCGTGAGTGATTGCTGAATGGTGGATTGTATCGCAGCGTACGCCTCCGGATACGAACTGGCGGTATTCCCGGCTTGCGGGTAACCGGAACCGAAGTGCTTCTGGGCATTGGAAACCAATTGCTGCATGCGGGTCTTCCAACCATTGATGGTACCAGACTGCTGGTTCAAAAATGCGGTGAGTGAGCGCTCAGCATCCTGTGCCTGACGGAGTTTTTGCTCCCATTCCCGGGATTTTGTTGCCAGGTCTTGCTCAGCCTGCTCCCGGTTTTGCCGTGGGATATTGAGAATGGCCTCCCACTCCCCGAAAACTTTCTCCAGCGTCAAATCAGGGTCTTTGCGAACAGCAGATCGTTTCTCACGGTCCAGATTATTGAGTCCGGCTTGTCCCTGTTGTTTGAATGTGGCAAATTCACTGCTCAGTTGTTGCGCCAATTGGGACTCAAAGCGCTGCTGCTCCGATTTCACTGCATCCACCATAGAAACGGCACATTTTGACGTGAGCCCGGCGGGATAGGAGAGCTGGGCTTTCGGTGGCGCCACCAGGGACTTTTCATCCTTTATCGTACTGGCATAATCCTTCTGCGCCTGCCGGTAACGGTCATCGAACTGATTGCGGGTTGCCTCCACGGACACGATCGCACGGGGACTACCGATGTAATTATTATGCGCCGTTTTAGGGAGCGACAGATTGATGGGTATGCCATTCAATTTGGCCTTACCCAGGGGGATTTCGTACAACTCCGGCCGGGCAATCGCCTGGGCAATCAGGTATAATTTTACGCCACTGTCACCTTTTTTAACCTCTTCCAGCCGATTGGGATAAAAAGCGACACCCTGAACCGATTGCACCTCCCGGTCACCAAATTTCACCGCCACCGCCTGGGACTGATTAGTCTTGGATGCGTCGGAGTAGAGTAATTTTGACAGACCGTACTCATCTTCACCTACATAAAAAATTGCTGAACCGTCGGGGTAAAAGGTGGGATAGCTGTCCCGGGTAAGGGTGTACGCTTCGTTGCTGACCTGGCGCGCCTGACCGGTACGAATGTCGTACAGGTTCAACGTCCGCAGACGGGCGCGGGAGTCCAGCAGCACATATGCCAATTCATAGCCATTGGGTGACCAGGTGACATTAAACGCTTCCGCTGAATTGTCCCCCGCAATCTGTGTGAATTCACCGGTAGCCAGATTCAGAATACCGCTTACTGCGTTGCCACCCTTTCGACCCACATAGGCGACCAAATCCGGGTCAGCTTTATTCAGGTCGATGCGGGGGATGGACTCGTAATCCGGTCGGGAGAATGCTTTGGTGGTGCGGGTTTCCAGATTTCCCACCAAAATTTTGTTTTTCTCGGTCCAAACAATCTCGGTACGACTGCGCCACTGAGGCCCAAATGGAATACCGTCGTGTGAAAATCCCGCCGGTTGGGCATTGAATTGGCTGCCACTGGGTTCACCCACCATAATCTGACCATTGGAGACAAACAGAATTTTCGGTGCAGCAGCGTTGGCCAGCCAGCTGATATCCCGCTCGTAGTACTCACCCTGGTTATTGTTGGCCGAAAAAACATCGTCGGATGTGCTGCGGGAGACCAGTGGCCGCAGTTCGTTTTTCCCACGAGAGCGATCCACGGCGGCCAGTATTTTTTGCAGGCGATTGAATTTATTGACCGTGACATAGCGGCCATCGGGACTCACCACCGGTAGTTCATAACGGTCAGTCGTATTCTCAAAATAGTCCACTCTCAGGTTATCGTTGAGCGTTATGGGGGTGGCTGTGTAGCTGGCCGGTTGCCCGTAAGTGTAAGAATCAACCAGATTCACTTTACTACCGTTCACGAGCCGCATTTTACCCATGTAGAGCGGTTTGATGGGCGTTTTACTGTCCAGTGCCAGGTCGTTGCCGGCATTCAGTTCGGCCTGCTGCAGGATGTACACCTGTCCGCCATTTTGAAATGACCACACGGTATTCACCGGCTCCAGCGTCAGATTCGCCCCAAATCCAATGCCGGTGAGCATCATGGAAAGCAAACTGCTTATCAAAACGCGTGATGAAATTTTCCTAACCATATTCATGGATCCTTGCCTTTGAATGGGTGCGCACAGGCCGGCCCGGTTGATTGTCATTTTTTTAAATCCCGCTCCACGAGCGCGTAGGTGAGCAGTACCTGTTCACCGGTGAAATAGACCTGTTGACCATACAGATACATGCGATTTACGGCATCATTTAAATCGTATTCGGCCCGACCTTCATCAGAAATAACCTCCACATAGCTGCCCTTGCGGGAGCTCTTCAGCGTAATAAGCGCCCGACCGAAAACCACCGTGTTATTGGGGTCAATGCCCTTGGGAAATTTCGTAATCATCCGTTTTTGGACCGGTTGTCCTTCCGTCACGGTAACCTGGAAGAGCTGCCCGTCAAAATCCATGTACAGGGAATGGTCCCGGTGGTACACAAAGTAGGGGTTCTGGGATAAAGCAGGCACCAGGGGCAATTCCTGCCACTGCCTGACATCAACAATCCTTATCCGATCCCGGTAGCGCAGCGCCAGATAGGGCGCATTGAGCTGGTAGACATTCGACACCACGCCTTCCAACTGGAATTTTTCCAGCAGCCCTTCCTGATAGGCATAGCGGTAGGCGAAATACCGGTTATAATCGTCCCGCACGAGGATGACCACCTGATTGTCCACCAGGAAAATTTCACGCGCCGTTCCCTCCAGAACCAGATTAGCCGGTGATATCAACCCATCGTTTGTGAATTCGTACAGTTGATTTTGTACCGAAAGGGCATAACCACCGCCATTTTCCAATACGATAAAATTCCGTATTGTTTCCGGGAAGGTTACCACTGTCGCTGAATCATCACCGGAGATATTAATCCAGCGATCCTCTAATCCATACAAACGGCCTTTTGCATATTTCAGGGTCGTGAAAAAGTTGCCATACGCGTTTTCCGTGAAATACTGCACTTGGCGCTCATTGTACAAAAATCCGTCACTATCAATAATTACCTGATTGGGGAAAAAAAGGCGCGTGATATAGTCAAATTGATGTTTTTTTAAAAAATTCAGTTCCACTGCCGTGGGGATATAAATATCACGGGGTTTTACAGGTTCTTGCAGCGTGAAGCTCGTGGTGGTGGTGGAGGAGATGGAAAACTGACGTGCCACCACCTGCTCCTTGTAGTTCAGCATACCATATTGGCCCGGGAGCAGCTGGCTCACAAATCCACCCATCTCGGTGGACCAGGCTGCACTGTATTTATCACCGTTCACTGTAAAATTGAGCATGGCGCCCTGTTCAAATGTGGCATTCCCGGGGAATTTCAGCACCAAACTGCCTTTGAGCTGCTGGCAGGAATCTGGCGTGAACAGGTAATTCAAACCCGGCTCCAGCGACCGTTTCAGGTAATAATCTTCAAAATATTTACCGCGTTCCTCCCGAATGGTAAAACTATAACTGGCGGCGGAAATCACATTGGGCTGATGGAGAAAGACCGGCAGACTGCTCTGTTCCACAACAGCGCCGGGTGTAAACTCATCAAACCGCACCAACGCCTGGGTTTCCCGGATAACCGCATCAGCGATATGAGAACCGTAGTACACAAATTCGGAACGGGCGGCTTTTTTAAAATGGTCAACGGATAGACGCTGTTTCAGGTGACTGCTGTTGTAGCGTTCAATAAGCTGCGCGTAAATGTTGTCCTCTTCCCGCACAGACCCCAGACCGGCAAACATGGTCATATCAGCCACATCGCGATAGGTCAATTTCTGCTTTTTAGCCTGCTGCCGGGTGACATCAGCCCAGCGGAACTGGCGATCGGACATGGTCTGTTTGGTCTCATTTTTCGCCTGACTGCAGGCATCCACGAAGAGGAAGACTTTCAGGCGGGAATTGTCATTTTTTGCGCTTTGAATGGCACCGGCAATCTCTTCTTCCAGAATTGTCTCGCTCACAGTAAAGCTTCCGTCTTTTTCCAGCCGGGCGGCTTCTGAATAGAGACAGGCCTGCTCCTCACCAGCCGGGCCATACTTCCCACCGTGAGCATGAATGTATATATAGGCAATGCTTTCCTCGCGGTCATCGAAGCTGTCCAGGAAGGAGCTTATTTTTGTGAGCACATCCTGCTTTGCAATGGTGTAATTGGGTCCGCCCTGTGCAAAAACCGTCACCGGTGCATTGAAAATACGCTCCAGATTATGGACTTTCTCGGTTGTGAAGCGCGATTCGGTGAGTTTGCCCAGTACATCTTCGGAATAATTCCAGTTATCAATAATCAGCATACGCCGTTCCGGTAATCGGTCCATTTCACCATACAGAACACCGCTCCATATCGCCAAGATAATCACTATGTGGGTAATAGCTGTCAATGGTAGCCGGATTCGATTCAAAATGGATCCCTTCATGTCAATTGCCTACCCGTATGGATGCGATGGCGTATGTATAGTGTTCACCATCTAGCCGCTCTGCAAAATCAGCAATTGCTTCGATAAAATGCTCATCCGGAATGGATAATGGGTTTGCTGATGAGAGCATAATGAAGTCCCAATGTCCCTGCATGTCTGATTTTGGCACGCGGTAACCGTTCCGCCAATTGGCTTCCGTAAGGGGCAGTCCCTGTTGATTGCGGAAGGGCAGGAACTCAATTTTCCCCCGGTCCGAACCGCTGGTAATAAGATTGCAGAAATAGTAGTGGTAGCCCTGATTCACCTTGGAAATATTGATAATGCGCATGATTAAATCCTCATCATCGGTCTGCAAATCCAGGGTGAAGCTATTGTCTCCCGTGGAAACGAGCGGGACGGTGGTGGTGTACTCAATGAGCTGCCCGGGTGCCAGATCGTTAAGATATTCGTAACCGGTGTATCCCAGGGATGCCAGGAAATCGCTGACATGGACAAAAATGCGCAGATATTGCTTCCCAATCATGGAAAAGTTGGTGAGTTCACCGGTTTTTCCATCAAAACGTACCGATTTATCCAGGGCGGTGGCATTGTCCACAGCAACTGGTAGTGGTTGGCCGTTAGTGGACTTGGGCAGGTTGCTCAGGACAATTTTCCCGGTAAAAACATCCACGCGCGCCGGGTTTACTTTGATTTGCAGCGGAATTTCCCACAATTGACCAAGCCGGGCTAACACCGAAGCGGGCAATTGGAGTGGCGCAAGATATGTTGGCAGTTCCTGTTGAACCGCCTTTAATTGCCGGACCTGGTAGGGCAGATTGGTGGCGATTTGCTTACGGAGTCGCTCAATTTCAGTATTCAATGCATTCTGGCGCATGAGATCGTTCATTAAAACGGTTTGGCGGTAGGCGTTTAACAGCGCCAGACTCAGCAAATCGCTCTTTTCGGCAGCCATGATGGCATTTCTCAGGAGTAAGAAGGCATCGCCAGGCACGGTCATCCCGCCAAAAGTGATGATGCGATCCTGGGTGCGGGTCACGCTGTATTGGTCCTGATTGAGAAGTTGGAGTATCGTGAAAATGCGATCCACATTGCCGCCCTGATTCCAAAAAACGAATTGATTCAAATCGTCCAGATAAAAGGCGCTGGCTACGCCCCAGAACCGGCTTGAGAGGATGGGTTCAAATTGTCGTGGCGCATCAATAAAGTAGATGTTTGTGTAAATCTCCTGAATGACACGCGGGTCTTCGGTTGTGCCGATGTAGGTGGCATTGAGAGATTTAGCGATCCCAAGCCGGGTTAATTCCAGCTGGGGAACGCGCAGAACAACCTGCGGTCCCTCCCGGTACTCCTTCACGTTTTCCAAATAACCTACCGATTCGGTACGTCCTTCAGCCTGGCTGCGTGTGTATTCAGTCAAATCGCCCAGTGAGGATTCCTCCACCAGGTTCTGTAGTTGACTCACACCACGGTAGGTCTGCCCAACGGATCCCACCAGTTTTTCCCAGGCTTCCTGACGACTATTCCCGCGTGATTCTACCCAGCCGGCCGGGAGTGGTGGAATCTCCGGTTGTTGTACGGACGTTGACTTTGCGGACAAGGCCGTCGCCGGGTCAGGTGAGGGTTTGGCTCCGCATTGCATGAGGGACAATCCCAGAAATCCCATGGAAAAAATCGTGAGTTGAATTTTTATAACCTGTTTGAATCGGTGTGGCATGTGCCTCCCCATTATCCTCGCGTAATATTTTTGGTGAGACCAGATTGCAACGTCCACCGGGATTCCTTCACCCGGTTTCTACTGTGGGACAATGTAAGCGTGCTTTATATTTCCCGCATGTCAACGCAAAATATCCAACTCCCACACTGGTCCATATTTCTGTCAATGATTCTCATTTTGAGCAATTGTGGTAAAGAAATTGAAGATCCGTTTCCCCCATCCAAGCCTGAATGGATTCCCAAGTCAGCTATAGATGACTGGCCCGAGCGGGGGATTGATGCGGAGCCTGGTAATGTGATTTACCTGGAGTGGCACCCCAATCCGGAAACCGATATTGATGGCTACGTATTGTATCGAATGGTTGCTTCCGATACGCTGGAACGCTTTGAAGATATCGCCTTCTTGTCCATCAGTGACCCTTTCCGTCCCAGCACCTCCTATCGGGATGATGATGTAACGGTAAGCACGCAAATTGAGCGCTACTACTATTACCTCCGTGCGAAAGATACGGGCGGGAATCTGAGTCCGCCCAGCGACACGCTGAATTACGCGCTGTTGCGCGCCATCGAAGCGATTACCATGTTGCCCCAATCGCTCACCGATATGGTTGAAACACCGGTTGAGCTCTCCTGGAGTTACAATTATCATGTGGCCATGGAGGATTATGTTCTCACCATTCTGGAAACCACCACCCAGGAGTTGGTAACCCGCGCCTGGTTTCAGCCCACTCAGTACATTGGCGGGACAGAATCCTGGACTTTTCAGCCATTTTGGCGGGTAGAGGACGGTGACTCGGTCCGGGTGGATTTAGCGTCCGGACATTCCTACCAGTGGCGCATTGACATGCAGGCCAGCTACCACGGAGATGTGGAAGCCACCGGTTCAGAATCGGCATGGCGCTACTTCACGGTGCGTTAGCCAGTCTGCTCCCAGCCTAATAATTCCTTTACCACTTGTCAAAAAACCACACCGAACCGCCGGGGTCTGGTGCGAAAGTGTCTTTATTTCAGGAAAACAACTTTTTGTATATGGGTCAGACCGGCAGCCTGGGCTCGGATGAAGTAAACGCCTGTTGCTACCATCCGTCCTGAATCATCTTTGCCATCCCATACTGCCTGATACCAACCGGCTTGTTGTTGCTGGTTCACCAGTTGCGTTACTTGGTGACCCCGAATGTCAAAAATCTGCACCGTGACCTGATCCGCTTCCGGCAGGCCATATTTCAGGTGCAGGGTCGGGTTGAATGGATTGGGGTAGGCCAGCTCCAGCACAAATTCTTCCGGCGTGTACACCACGGTTGTGTTGACGCGATTCAGCGATGTGTACTCCCCGGACGCGTCCAGTAATGTGGCGATGGTTAAAACATCGGATTTATACACACCGCCATTCGTGTGGTTGAGTCGAATGGTAATTTCAGTACTGCCGGAGACATTAAGACCCACCTGCGTCATATCAATCCAGGCCAGATTCACCGGATTGGCATCGGTTGCTGTCAACACCATTATCTGATCCGGAGCGTTTGTCATGTCAAACTCGCTCAGGGCAAGGCTGGCCGGATTATACTGCAGCCAGACGCTTATGGCCGTGGGTGAAATCGATGCCGATGGCAGAAGTCGTATGGTAATACCTGTTTCATCGGGCTCGTACCGGACCTGGAAATCTTCAGGTCGGGTCAGCGACATACGGGCCAGTGTAGAAGCGGTTAAATTGGCCGCCGAATAGCGATACATTCCCACAAATGCTGCCATGTCAAAACTGTCAAAGACACCGTCAGGCGAGAAGTTGAAACCAGGTGCAGTACCGCTCACCGGTCCGGTTTCCTTGGTGTAATTGTCTGTGAGCCATGCATTTACAAAGGGAATAGCATCCTGAACATCCACGTTGCCATCTCCGGTATAGTCACCATGTAATGCCTCAGCCAGCGCGATTTTTTCCGACGGCCAGGATTGACCATAGCTGCCGGAAGGTGAACCACCATAGGCATAGACCCGGTATTGATACCGATCAGCAAATCCAAAATTAATCGTATCCCGAACACTGCCCGCCGTGGTGGAGCGTCCGCCGATCACCGGCGGGTCATCATTGACCCAGCGCTCGGCAAACAGGCCGTTGGTACCCGTGGCAGTGCTGGCCGGTGTTAACGTCACCACATCGCCCGTCCGGTTCACGGAGGCTAATTGTGGCTTAGCGGGGACGGTTATCTCAATGGCATCGGTTGATTCACCGCGTGAATTGAGAAAGCTCCTGATCTGGTATCGCCAGGTTTGGCTGGTGTCTACAGCCGTATCCGTGTATTCAACCGTGTTGGACGGTGCTGTCCAGAGCAGGTCCCAGTTTCCCACACCGTTCTGCTTGTAAAGACGATATCCGTCTTCAATGCGCGACCGGTCAGTCCAGGTGAGATTTAATGCGGCTCCATTGTCGGCATACATTGCCCGGAAAGGTTCAGGCAGGTAGGGATATTCCACCACATTCATGGTCACCGGAAGATCCAGCACTGTGGCGTTTTCGTCATTGACAAAGAAGCGGAGTGTCCCGGTGTATGTACCCAGATCATTGGAGGAGTAGGTGAGAACCACGGTCAGGGAATCGTCAGGCGGCACGGTTCCTGATACGGGTACCACTGAAAGCCAACTCATGGATTCGCTGGTTCCAAATTCCAAATCTGCCAAGCCGCCGGGGTTATACACCACGATGGTATCGGTGGAGACATCATTTTCCACAATCTCCATATCCAGTGAGTCGCGGGTGGATACCGACAGATCAAAATTGGGATAGTTAATCACCGTAATGTAGTCGTTTTTCATGACGGTGTAAGAATTGGTACCATCACTCACGGTGAGAGAGACCGTAAATACGCCTTCGGTTGTGTAGGTGTGCGATGGATTTTGCAGTCCGCTCTGAACCCCGTCACCAAAATTCCATGTCCAGGATTGATTGGTGGTGTCGGCATGGAAGACACTCAGGTCCGTGAAGGCCACGGTGTGGGGATTACCACCACTGGTTTCGTCCGCGGCAAAATCCACCGAAACGGTTGGTGTCACCGAGACCGTACCACCATTGAATTGGGCGGTTTGGTTTGCGGAATTGGTAATCATGAGGGTTACCGGATATTCACCTTCTGCCGTGTAAGTATGGGTGGGATTTTGCTCATTCGAGCCCGTCCCGTCTCCGAAAAACCACTCCCATTGGGTGATGGGATAATCCACACTGATGGACTGATCCGTGAAGGTAACCGTCAGTGGCGCAAACCCTTGATCAGGTGAATAGTCAAAAAATGCGGCGAAACTGGCGACCTGAACCTGCACAGGAATCTGGACGACAGCATCATCCAAATCGTTGGTGTACAAGGTAAATTTCCCCTCATAAACCCCCTGGCTCAGGTCGTCAGCGTTAATTTCCAGTGTCACCTCCACGCTATCTCCGGCGGGAATTTCTCCCGATCCTGGCGAGGTACTGAGCCAGAAGTCGGTCACGGAGAAATCATAAACCAGCGAACCTTCACCGGTATTGACCAGGGTGACGGTCGTTGACCACGTCTGGTTTTGCCCCACTACAACTGTGCTCAGATCCGGGGGGGTCCAGCTGAGATTGGGGGGTGGTCCCGAGGATTCGGTGATATGAAATTTTGTATCTACCGGAAGCTGACCATACGATTGGACCAATCCGCCGGGCCATTCCACAATCAGGCTGTCAATAGTCTCTGCTTCACCCAGTCCAAAGTGTGCCACCAGTGAATTTTCTCCATAACCGCCCACATCAGCCCCCACTTCACGCATCTGCCAGGTGGTGCTCGTACCTCCCAGGCAGGCCAAAAGGCGGATTTTCGCGTTTACCCCGAACCGGTTGCTCTCACGCCCTCGCAGCGAAATAGTGGACCAATGGTTGGAATTGCCATTATTCCGGTTCAGCGTATTGGTTGTTGATGACTGGTAAAATGGTGTGAACACATCCAGTGAGCCATTCCCGTCGTAATCAGCAAACACGCTTTGGTAGGTGTAATAATTATTGGAGAGGATATTCAGCGTGGTATTTCGGGTGAATGTCCCATCACCGTCATTCTCAAAATAATCATCATTTTGACCGTAGTTGCTGACCCACAAATCCAGCCAGCCGTCATTATTCAAGTCAATCCAGCTGGCAGAGTAGCTATAGGAATTGCCATTCAGACCTCCTGAGGAGGTTATTTTGGTAAAACTATCTCCATCGTTACGATAGAGTGCGTTAATCCCGGAGTAATTGGCCAGGTACAAATCCAAATCACCGTCGTTGTCGTAATCACCCCAGGTTTGTCCGTATGAATATTGGGTTTCATTATTAAAAGAGGCGTCCGGTGTGACGAAGGTGGAATCCCCCACGTTGATGTAGAGATAATTGGCACCATAGGTGGTGAAAAAGCAGTCAACATCACCGTCCTGGTCATAATCCACAAAATTTACCGATGTGTAACTGCGGTAGGATTGAATGAGCGGGCTTTCGCTGACCTGATCGAATTCTAGATTTTCCGGGTCCACATTCTCAAAAAGGATGGGATAACTGTTGTACTGTGCCACCAGCAAATCCAGATCACCGTCCCCATCCATGTCACCCCAGGTGGCGTCGTAGGGATTATTAAAGTAGGTATCGGAAATCTCCGAATCTTCGTCCACCAGAAACGTACCATTCCCCTGATTGATGTAGAAATGGCCGTAGGAGGAGGTATTCAGAACCAGGAGGTCCAGATCACCATCATTATCTGCATCACCCCAATGTCCGCTGTAGGTATTTCCATAGTGTTCGGTGAAAGGCGTGCTTTCTATCCAGGTGAAGACGCCATCGTCATTGCGGAACAGCCAGTTCACCCGGTTGCTGTAATTGGAAACAAAGATGTCCTCATCACCATCGTTGTCATAGTCACCCCAGCTGGCGCTGTAGGAATAGCTGGACAGCACAGACAGATCACCGCCGGTAACATCCGTAAAGTAACTCACGTCGACGGTTTTCTCGGTAGAAGCCGGTGAACCGTTGGCGTCGGCAATGGTCAGCTTGACCGTATAGGTGCCTTCCTCGGTAAAAACGTGAGACGGATGCTGCTGATTGCTGGTCTCCCCATCACCAAACTCCCAGTACCAGGAAACCACTTGAGCGTCAACCCCTTGTGAAGAGTCGGTGAACTGCACGGTTAAAGGTGGCGCACCAAAGCTGCGATCCATGGAAAATGCCGCTACCGGCGGTTCCGGCTCATTCAAGCTGATGGTTTGATTGAGACTCACATTGGTGAGAATCTGCGCGGCACCATTGGGGAAAATGACTTTTACTGAATCGGCGCGGGTAGCATTCCCCAAACCAAAACTGGCCGTTAATCCACCGGAGGCAGAGCCACCGGTCTGACTGGTAATTTCCCGGGTTTGCCAAAAGGATTGTCCATTTATGGATGCTTTCACTTTTACCAGAGATCCATCGGCAAAATGGTTTGCCCGGCTGCCGCGAGCCTGTATCCGCAGCCAATTGTTCTCCGTGTTTATGTGTTTGTAGAGAGGATTGGCGTGGCCCTGATTCGCCACGAAAATGTCCTCATCACCATCCAGGTTGTAGTCCACAAATGTTACTGCCCGGCTTAATCCGCCATCGGTGAGAATAGATCCCATGATGGGATCGCCCATGCCGGCGTAGAGTCGGGTGAAGGTGCCGTCACCATTGTTATGATACAGCGCATTGGCGGCGGAATTTCCCACCATCAGGTCCAGCCACCCGTCGCCATCCAAATCGCCCCAGTGACAAGAATGACTGTAGTCTTTATCCGTGACAATCGCACCGGTGGTGATTTTGGTAAAACTACCGCTGCCGTTATTACGATAGAGAAAATTACGCGTCTTGCTGGTGTCTTCACTGGCATTGGCGACAACTAAATCCAGATCACCATCATTATCAAAATCACCCCAGGCCTGAGCTGTGGAATAACCACCTTCATTTACCAGCACACCGGATGTGGTCTGTGTAAATAACGTGTTACCGTTGGTGGATTGGTTCAGGTAAAGCCGGTTGGTCTGGCTGGTGGACCCGGAGTTGATCGTCACGAACAAATCCAGATCATTATCCCCATCTACATCCACCCAATGGCCGCCGGATGAATAGCCGTAATTGGTGGTCCAGGGTGCCTGGTCACCATTGTAAATCTGGGTGAATGTACCATTTCCATTATTCTGTAACAGCTCGTCATAGCTGTTATTGGTATTGGCTACAAACAGGTCCAGGTCACCGTCATTATCATAATCACCCCAGGCAACACCAGTGGTATAACGGTTAATCGTAGTGATATAGGAAACTGACTGGTTAGTGAATACACCTTCGCCATTATTCTGGTACAGATTGTTGTACCCATAATTAGCCACCAATAGGTCTAAATCACCATCATTGTCATAATCGCCCCAGGCCGCACCATAAGAATTGTAGCTGTTCACGACCGGGTCGCCGGTGGTGATTTTGCTTAATGTCCCATCACCATTGTTATGATAGAGAAAATTTGCAGCACTGGTATTTGCCACATGGAGATCCGGATAACCATCATTGTTATAATCGCCCCAATTAGCGGCATACGACTGTCCCACATCGGTAGCAATTGCCCCTTCCGTGACACGGCTGTAAAGCGGATCGGGCGCGTTTTCCCAGATTTCCAATACGCGGTTCCCAACCACCATACTGGTATCCCAGACCACACCACTGGGCCACTTAACCCGGATTTGGGTAATCGCACTGTCCGCACCCAGGCCGAACCAGGCCACATCGGTGGGCTGACCACCAAAGCCAGACTGGGAGGAAACCTGACGCCATTGCCACCGGGTTTCGCCGTCAATCGTATTTAAAACCTCGACCCGTGCGCCTATCCCATGCTGGTTTGAAGCGGTACCATGGAGTCGAATGGCAACCCAACTGTTTCCGGCACCGTTGTTTTGATACAGAAAATTGTTTTCCCCACTATAATTCGCCACCGCAACATCCAGGGTGCCATTTAAATCGTAGTCCGCCCATGCGGTGCCGTAGGATGTGCCACCATCGGTGATGATTGGGCCAATCTCTCCAGCCTGTGCACCGGCTGCCCGTGAGAAAGAACCATCGCCCTGATTCAGATAAAGCGCGTTGTTCGCATCCACATTGGTAACGAACAGGTCCAGGTCACCATCGCCTTCCACATCCAGCCAACTGCTCCCCCGGCTGTTAGCCCGATCAGTGACAATTTCGCCCACCAGAATTCGCGTGAAGGTACCGTCGCCATTGTTTTCGTAAAAACCGTTATCAGAGTTCGCGTCGTTGGCAACAAACAGGTCCGGATCACCATCATTGTCGTAATCACCCCACGAGCTGCCCTGTGAATTTTCCGTGGCTGTGGTAATTACACCGCCGGAAACAGACTGAAAACTCCCCGCACCATTATTGCGATACAGTCGATTAGCCTGTCCGTTGGCGTTGGCGATAAATAAATCCACATCACCGTCCACGTCGTAATCGATCCAATTGGCTGAGTTGGAATATTCCTGGTCAGTAGAGAATGGCGCTGCACTCATCCGGGTAAATCCACCCTGACCGTCATTATTGTAAAGTTCATTCGTCTGGTTGTAATCATTGGCGATAAACAGGTCCAAATCACCATCGTTATCATAATCGCCCCAGGCGCTGCTCATACTGCGATAGCTATAACTTGTGGGCAGGATTCCCGTTACAGCGGAGAAGGAGCCGTCCCCGTTATTGTGGTATAAGGCATTGGTCTGATTGTAACGAATGACATAAAGATCCGGATAGCCGTCATTGTCATAGTCACCCCAACTACCACCATAACCGTAGTCTGAACCGGCAACCACTTCACCTGTAGTAATCCGGCTGAAAGTTCCATCACCATTATTGTAAAACAGATTATTGACGCCATTGTAATTGGCCACAAATAAATCGGGGAAGCCGTCCTGATCATAATCTCCCCAGGCCAGACCAATGGAATTTTCACCGGTTCCCACGACCGGGTCGCCCGTTACTTTTTCAAATAACGTCTGAATCGCTGACTCGGTGATTGTCAGGGACTGGTTGACCCCAACACCTGTGGTATCCCACGCCTGGCCCCGTGGCCATACAATCGATAGACTGGTGACCGTCGTTGCATCACCCAGGCCGATGATACTGTTTTGATAGCTGCTGCCTCGACCACCCAGGTGTCCGCCCATATCCAGGGTCTGGCTGACCACATTTCCAGCGATTAGGGCTTCAGTCGTAACTTGGCCGCCAATGGGCTGCATACCGCCGGTCTGCTGCATCAGGTTCAATGCCAGCCAACTGTTACCGGTGGGCGAGATTGTGTAAATGGTGGGCGTGCCACCGTAATTTGCTACACCAAAATCCAGCGTGCCATTGCGGTCAATGTCCGCCACGGCCACGCCCAGCGAACGACCGCCATCGGTAATCAGCCCGCTGTAGCTATTTTCCGTAATACCCGGCAGCACACGCTCAAATGTTCCATTACCCAGGTTGCGGTAGAGAACATTATTCACATCGCTTTCCACCGTCACATACAAATCCTTGTCACCATCCTGATCAATGTCCACCCATACACTGCCGAAAACATCCAAATCATCCATCGCAATGGGGCCGGTGGTGATTTTAACAAAGCCACCATTGCCATTATTGCGGTATAAAACATTACTCTCACCCAGATTCCCAACGAAGATATCCAGGAAACCATCGTTATCGTAATCACCCCAACTGGCAGTTTTGGAATTGTGGACATCATTTGCAATATCGCCCGTTAATACGCGGGTGAATGACCCCACTCCGTTGTTTCTAAAAAGAAAATTATTACCATCATTGACCACGAAGAGATCCACGGCGCCATCATTGTTATAATCACCCCACACAGCAGCATAGCTGTAGGCATTTTCCTCCGTACTCACCCGTCCGGAGAGGTTGGTAAAACTGCCATCGCCATTATTGCGAAAAAGCAGATTCACCTGGTTGTTGCTGTTCACCACATAAATATCCAGGTCGCCATCCCGGTCAAAGTCCCACCAGGCGGCACTTTGCGTATATCCTCCCGAACTGACAATATTCCCTTCTGTCACCGCTGTAAATGTGCCGTCACCATTATTCCTGTACAGACTATTGTTCCAGTTATCAGTCTGAGCAATGAAAAGATCCAGAAATCCGTCATTGTTATAATCTCCCCAATCCGCGTCCACTCCCCGGGTGGCGGTTGTGACCAGAGCACCGGTTGTGATTTGGGAAAATGTCCCGTCACCATTGTTATGGTACAGCCGGTCCACATCGTTGTAGGTGGGAACGAATAAGTCCGGATAACCATCGTTATCATAATCACCCCAGGCGATGGCGTACCCGTTGTAGGTTGTACTGAGCGTGGGATCGTCGATGAGCTTGATGCTGTGCGGTGTCTCATCTTCCTGTGTAATCGTCACCATTTGGTCAGCAGCAATGTTGGTCACTACCTGCGGTGACCCCTGCGGCCAGTTAATGATAATGGAATCCACCATCGTCTCACTGCCCAGCCCAAGATGGCGCGACAAGGACTCACCGTCAGTGGGTAACACATGACGGGTCTGCCACGTATCTCCCGCTTTGAGTGCGATGCTCGCGGTTATACCAACCGAATTATCCAGCTCTCCAGCCAAATCCACGACGATCCAATGATTGGCATTGCCGTCATTCAGATAGAGCTGGTTGTTTTGTGAGTTGTAATTGGAAACAAACAGGTCCAGAGCGCCATCCAGATTCACGTCAACAGCAGTAGCTGAGTAGGAATTGTCACTGTTGGTGACAAATTCGCCGGTAGTAATTGCCGTGAAGGAGCCATCACCGTTGTTGTGATAAAACGCGTTGGCACCATTATTCGCCACGTACAAATCCAACCACGCGTCGTTATCAAAATCGCCCCATACCGCGCCAGTGCTGATTACATCAGGTGTGGTCATGATGCTGGTGAAACTGCCCCCATCATTACGATAGATTTCACTCACACCATTTCGAGCCAAAAACAAATCGGGATCGCCATCATTGTCATAATCGCCCCAAAAAGGTGTACCATAAGTGGCATTGGGTAGTGTTCCCGCTACGACTTGAGTAAAACTGCCGTCACCATTATTGCGAAAAACCCGGTTGGCATTCGTACCACTGTGTTGCTGCACCAAGACGTCTGGATCACTGTCATTGTCAAAATCCGCCCAGGACACACGATAGCCACCGAAATCAGTGATCACCGTATTGGTGACGCGTATGAAGGTTCCATTCCCCTGATTCCGGTAGAGGAAATTATTCTGATTATCATTGGCCACCAGTAGGTCCACATCCCCGTCCAGATCATAATCCGCCCAGGCAGCGTCATAGGAATTCCCGGCGTCAGTTACGATGCTGCCGGTGGTAATTTTGGTAAAGGTACCGTCCCCGTTATTGTGATAGAGGGTATTACTCCAGTTATCCACCTGAGAGACAAAGAGATCCAGGAATCCATCGTTATCATAATCAGCCCAGGCGGCCGAATAAGCCCGGGTTGCATCCTGCACCAAAGCACCCACAGTAATCTGGGAGAAGGTGCCGTCACCATTGTTGGTATAAAAAAGATCTACTGCATTATAGGTAGGAACGAAAAGATCCAGGTCACCATCGTTATCGTAGTCCCCCCACGCCTGGTTGGTACTGTTGGTCCCATCCGAAACCAAGGCGCCCGTGGTAATTTGGGTAAATGTCTGACTAAAGATTGATGTGGCGGTTAGCGCACTAATGATGACCAGTTTTGTCCAGTTTTGACAGCCTAAAGACCGCCATCGGGTAGCCCCCAACAACATACCATCCCTCATCGGTTTAAATTTCCCGCCCCTCAAGGCTTGTCCATCTGGCACCGTCCGTTCAGGGTAACGGTGATCCGGTATTTCATGCCACTCTGTGTGGTTTTTGAGCGCAAAATGTAGGTTCAACAGGAAATTGGAACAAGATAAATCAAAGGTTTACCCTGTGACTTTAATCACCTGAAACACGCAGATTATTGTGTTTTTGCAACCGTGTACAAATAGAGTATGAATGCCCAAATGCTTAGGATGAGGATATAAATCCAGGCCGGGAATTGGCGTTTAAGGAGCCATTTTTTCCAGGGTGATTTATCCGGCATTGATTTTTTCCTGTCAGACATCGTTTTTAAGGTGCCAGAGCATTTTCATAAATGCCCCACATAGGCAAAAATATTCCCAGCGCCATCATGAGGAGAAAAACACCCATCACTACCGTCATGATGGGTTCAATCATAGACGACAAACGGCTGATGGTTTGGTTCAATTCTTCGTCATACTGCTCGGCGATCTTTCCCAGCATTTCATCCATGGCACCCGACTTTTCACCCACGCTAATCATTTTGAGTACGGTTTTTGGGAAAATCTTACTGCCCTTCAGTGAATCAGCCACAGCGACGCCCTGGAGCACCTGTTTTTCCGCGTCCTGAATCTCCTTCGCCACCACTGCGTTTCCCAATGTCTGAGCAATGATCTGCAGCGCTTCAATAATCTGGATTCCAGACCGACTCAGGGTCTCCAATAGCTGTGCAAATCTTGCCACCAGATTTTTCCGGGTAATGACTTTAACAACCGGGAGACGCAGTTTCCAGACATCAGCCGTGTAGCGCCCCGCCGGGGTACGAAAATACAACATCATGCCAATGATAGCACCGATTACCACCAGGCCGGTAGCCCACCAGTAATTGGCGAACAAATTACTGGTGCCCAGCATGATGCGTGTGGGCAGTGGAAGCTTTACCTGCTGGGCCTCAAACATTTTAGCAAACTGGGGAATCACAAATACCATCACGGCCACAAATGCCAGCGTTAATGCGATGAGTACAAAGGTGGGGTAACGCATGGCCGACTTGATGCGGGCTCGGGTTTGATTGTCATAATGGAGATAGGTTTCCAGGCGCTTCAAGATGGTTTCCAGTACACCAGCCCGCTCACCAGCCATGACCATTCCGCGATATACTTCCGGAAAATAGTTGGGGTATTTCCCTAAGGCATCTGCGAACGTGGAACCGCTGTTCAATTCAAAAATGATGGTTTTAATTGCTTCGGCGAAATTGGGATTATCTACCTGCTCCTGAATCGTTTCCAGACTGTCCACCAGGGTAATACCGGCTCGCAACATAGCCGCCAATTGCGATGTGAATTGCTCCAGCTCCTTGCTCTTCAGTTTTTTAAATCCACCGAGCCAGGCATTGATAGAAGAGACGGATGTGGTTTTTTGTTCGCGGATATTCAGCACCATCATATTCCGCGATTCGGCAATCTCGAATATGTCGAATTTTGTGGCCGCAGTCATCTCCTGCTCCACAATTTCACCCGCTTCGTTGGTCATTTTTACGATGAACTCAGCCATCGTTTTTCAAAGCCTCCATATCAATCGCATAAACTTTGAGCTTACGGTAGAGTGCATTCCTGGAAATCTCCAGTGTCTGAGCAACCTGACTAATATTGCCATCCAATGCCAACATGGCAACCTCAATGGCCTCCTTTTCCACCTGCCAGAGCGGTTTCACAGAATCCACATGCGGCCGGTGCGCATGCCCCGTTACAGCATTTTCGGCCAGCTTACCCACCACCGCTACATCTTTCACCGTAATCCGACGACCCTCCGACATAAAGATCAGCCGGGTCATGATATTTTCCAACTCCCGTACTTGTCCCGGAAAGGGTAAATCCTGAATAGCCTCCACCGCCTCCACCTGAATACCCTGCACCGAGGTCTGTTGGTTTTTCACCAATATGTCCAGAAAATGGAGAACCAACAACTGAATGTCGGATCGGCGGCTGGACAGGGGCGGTAATTTTGCCGGTACAACATTTAGGCGATAATACAAATCCGCACGAAATTGCCCGTCTTCCACCAACTGCACCAAATCCTGGTGAGTCGCCGCCAGAATACGCACATCAATTTTCACCGTCTTGGTGCTTCCCAGTCGCTCTACCTCCTGCTCCTCCAGTACACGCAGCAACTTATTCTGCAACTTGGTGGGCATATCGCCGATTTCATCCAGCAGGAGCGTACCGCCGTCGGCCAGTTCAAATTTTCCCGGTTTGGATTTCTGTGCTCCGGTAAAGGCACCCGGTTCGTACCCAAACAGCTCACTCTCCAACAGGTTATCGGGAATGGCGGCGCAATTAATGGAGACAAATCGTGATTTAGCCCGGGGACCCAAGCGGTGAATATTTTTCGCGGCCACCTCTTTCCCGCTTCCGCTGGGTCCGGTGATAAGAATGGTAATGTCACTGGGAATCGCCTTCATG
>JAIPJR010000006.1 GCA_021734045.1 Fidelibacterota bacterium | reverse complement strand
GGCAGGCTATTTTCGGCATTAAAGGCAAACGCACCCACGAGATTGAACAGTTAAGGCCGCTGGCAGAAGCGGCGGGTGTTGACATGCATTTCATGGACGATGTCTATCCGGCGGGTGATGAGTATGAACTGGTGTTCTCCGCCACCGGCCGGCTGATCCCAACCGGCGGGATTCCCCTGCAAATCGGTGTGGTGGTGAACAATGTTGAAAGTCTGCTGAATATCTATAATGCTTCACAGGGCATTCCGGTCACAAAAACCATGATCACAGTCGCCGGTGAGGTGAAAAACCCAAAAACTTTTTGGGCACCGGTGGGAATGACGATTCGGGATGTGCTGGCGTACTGTGGCGGTGCGACCACACCGGAATTCGTGGTGATTGATGGTGGTGCCATGATGGGCAAGGTGGAAACCGACCTGGACAAACCCATTACTAAGACCGGCTCCGGTTATATCGTTCTGCCGGCTGACCATCGGCTGATCTGGAAAAAGTCCGCGCCGGAGCGCACGTACAAAAAAATTGGCAAATCCGCCTGTGATCAGTGTTCGGATTGTACGGAGATGTGTCCGCGCTATCTGTTGGGCCAGCCGGTAAAGCCCCATTTGGTGATGCGGGCATTGGAATTTTCCGGACCGGAGAGCGATGTGTTGAACAAGTGGGCACTGGCCTGCTGCGAGTGCAATATCTGTTCACTGTACGCCTGTCCGGAGGAATTGGACCCGCGGAATATGTGCGTTTCTGCCAAGCGGGAACTCAAACCCAGGGAGATTCAGTGGAGATCGGAGGAGTTGACCCGGGTTACCAAAGAGGAGCATCCTCTGCATGAATACCGTAAAGTCCCCACGAATAAATTGATCCAGAAACTGGGACTCCGCCGTTATGCGGACAAACCGGCCACATTTGATCCGGCGGACGTGGATGTGTTGAAGGTGAAAATTCCGTTGAAACAGCACATCGGTGTCTCCGCCAATGCCTTGGTGAAAAAGGGCGATGAAGTGGTGGCAGGTGATAAGATCGGTTTGGTTCCCAGTAGTGAACTGGGTGCCGATATTCACGCCAGCATCACCGGGACGGTCACGGATGTGAGCCGGCAGTTTATTGTCATTGAGGGGTGAGATGTTTTAAGCTCGCCCTTCGATCCGTCGAGAGCCGGACAGGCAAAGCTCAGGGAGACACCCAGAAAGTTTTGAGTTTAAAACAGGAATGAATTTTATATAAAGGACCCACCATGAAGTTAACCGCCATCGGATGTATCGAAACCACCAGCATCGCCCGGGGATACCAGGTCGCCGATGTCATGCTGAAAGCAGCCGATGTGAAGCTGCTCATGAATCGCAGCATTTGTCCGGGCAAATACATGATCGTCATTGGTGGTGACACGGATGCGGTCCGCTCCAGTATTGCCGAGGGCCAGATTATCGCCGATGACACGCTGGTGGACGAGTTCATCATTCCCAATGTGGATCCCCAAATCTTCCCCGCCATTTCAGGCTCCCAAATCATCCCGGAACTGGGAGCCCTGGGTGTGATCGAAACCTTTTCAGTGGCATCTTTAATCGAAGCAGCCGATGCGGCGGTGAAGGCGTCGGATGTGCACCTCATCCAGATTCATCTGGCCATGGCGATTGGTGGGAAAGCCTATTTCACACTAACCGGTACCGTAGCCGATGTGGAAGCCGCCGTCCAGGCCGGTGTGGATTACATCAAATCCAAAGGACTTCTGGTGGCCAAAGTCGTCATTCCCCAGCCGGAACCCGATATTCTGGCGGACCGGATTTGAGTTTGATCAGAATTACTTCCGACTGAAAAATCTGATGACCTGCAGTTTAGTGGGTAGTGATAATGGGGAATAAAAGACGTCCAATCAAGAAATCAGAAATAGATATAAGTAAAACATGCAAGTTACCTTCAAACCCATGGGCCTGATTGGTCCCACCATTCACTCGGATTTCAAAGCTCTGCCCTTCCGGTGGGAAGCATTCGATCCGGGTCAGCCGTTACAGAAACCGTTATTGGCGCTGAATACCGGCAAATGCATCAAAATCGTGGGTGGCATTCAGCGATTCGAAGCGGCTCGGGAAGCCGATGTAACACACCTGCCGGCATATTTGCTGGAAAATGTGGATTCCTCCATGGATTTGCTGAAATTGGTGGCGGCTTATTATTCACCATTGACACTCATCGACAGAGCCAACCTGATTGGCATTGCCCGGAAGTTGGGATTCAGCAAAACACAGATCGCGGAAGGTTTGTTCGAACCACTGGACATTCCACCACAAGCGCATCTCATGAACGACTATCTTTTCCTGTTGAAATTACCGCAAGAATTGCAACAAATGGTGGTGGACAAGGATTTGAGTCTGAAGCGGGCGCTGATTTTTCAGCGGGCAGAGGAGCATCTGAACTGGGTGGTGCAATTGATCCAAAATCTGCACCTGGGCATTAATATGACGGCTGAGATCATCCAGAATATCTGGGAAATGGCGCAGCGGGACGAGACCGATTTCAAAACCAAAGCCCAACAGATGGGCTTGTGGGATATTGCCCGGGAGGCTATCGACGATCCGCGTCCCGTGGTGATGGAGATTCGGTCTAAAATCGCTGCCGCCCGCCTGCCGCATCTCACCGCTGCCGAAAAGAGATTGAAACAAACGATTCAGGCAGCGAATCTGCCCGACAATGTGAAAGTGAAATGGGATCCCTACTTTGAAAAGCAGGGGGTTGAACTCTCCTTTCACGCGAAAGATTTGACGGAATTCCAGGAAATTCTGAGGGGGCTCAAAAATGCCAATCTGAAACCGGTCTTTGACCAAATTTAAACGAAAGTCTAATGAAAGAGCCCAAAATACAGACCATTACCATCGATAAAAAAGTCGCCGATCAACCCATCGTCGAACGCTATAAACACAATAATCCCCAGGCTGATGTCCAAATCGTCGAGCTTACCGAAGAGCGCAAAGCCGAGATGTTTCACCGTACGCTGAACGAGGGCAAGCGGGAGATTCTGCTCACCGAGAAGGATGGCCACACGGTAAAACAGTGTCCCGGCACCGACCGCACCTATCGCTGCTGCAATTACCATGTGATTAATCAAACCAGCAATTGTCCCATCGACTGCACCTACTGCATTCTCCAGTTCTATCTGAATAATCCCGTGACCACAGTTTACGCCAACACGGAAAAACTACTCACAGAGGTGAAGGAGAAAATCGCCACCCAACCGGAGCGATTCTTCCGCATTGGAACAGGTGAATTGTCTGACAGCCTGGCCTTTGACGGGTCGTCGGATTTTTCCAAAGAGGTGGTGGAATATTTCGCCGAATTGCCCAATGTGCTGTTGGAGCTGAAGACGAAATCCAACAAGATCGAAAATCTGTTGGGTCTTAACCATAAGGGACACACGGTAATTTCCTGGTCGGTGAATCCCCAGGCTATTATTGACGCCGAGGAGCATAAGGCAGCGTCATTGGCGGAGCGTCTGGCGGCCATGGCGAAAATTCAGGCTGCGGGTTACAAGATCGGCCTCCATTTTGACCCTATTTTGTACCATGAAAATTGGCGTGAGAATTACATCGATCTCATCCGGCAGTTATTCAATGTGATTGACCCCAAAAATGTGACCTGGATTTCCATGGGAACGCTGCGTTTTCCGCCGGAGATGAAGGACAAGGTGCTGGATAAATTTCCCAAGTCCCGGATCATGTTCGCCGAATTGATACGGGGGATGGATGGGAAAATGCGCTATCCCAAACCGCTGCGACTGGATATGTATCGCACGGTGTATAACACCATCCGGCAGGTTGGCGGGGACGATCTGTTTATCTATTTCTGCATGGAGTCAGCCGAGATCTGGGAGCGGGTCATGGGCTGGAGTCCCGAATCCAACGAGCACCTGGATTACCTCTTTGCCGAGAGTTTGTATCGCCGGTTTCCCGGGCTAATGTCACACGCACCGGTACGGGATGTGTATGATAACGGGGTGCCATTGCACCATGAAAAAGCGGACATGACCAGCGGTGCTGCACCGGGTGTGTTTTAGCCACAGATAAACGCAGACAATCACAGAAAAAACAAGAAACACAGTGGCCGCGGATAGCGCGGAAAAAGCTGATTGAGATCAGAACCACGAATTCAAAGATGGAAAACCGGGGAACCACAGATTGCAGTTCTACTGAGCGAAGTCGAAGTACAAAAAACACAGATTTTAAGAATTTGAAACCACGAATTACACGAAAAGCATGAATTGAAGACCAAAGCCAAAGCCAAAACCAAAACCAAAACCAAAACAGGAACCACAGATTACACAGATTTCACAAATTTTAAGAATGTTCAACCACGAATTTCCCGAAGGGATCCCCTTGGGACACAGATATCACCAACTAATAGCAGCAACACAACATGCGTTTAAAAATGAAATCCAGCTCAAGATGTCTCCCTGAACTCCCGCCTGCACCTGTGAAATGCTCACCTTTTAGATGAATTTCACGAGGCCTGCCCGTGCGGAGCAACGCGGAGTAGGGTCGAAGGGCTTTTTGGGAATAATAATGGCAGCAAATTTCAGGTGTGCTTCGACGTGGCTCAGCAAGACACCTGAAATTTTATTGGTCGATACGATGTCCTCCAATTTACTCGGCGGCTTCTGTGGGTAAGTTTCTCTTTGCGCCATTGCGGTCAGGATTTTCATGACTCAACCCCACATTTATCAAATCAGCATTTCCCCCGGTGGTGTCCCAAAATTACCAGTCGAATCGGTGGAAATCACCGTTAACGGTCTGGTGGGTGATTATCAAAACGATCAGAAACACCACGGTGGACCGCGGCGGGCCGTGTGTTTGTACGCGTTGGAGGTGATTGACGCCTTGAAAGCGGAAGGTCATCCCATATTTCCCGGCTCAACCGGAGAAAACATCACTACCACTGGCTTGGATTGGGAGAAAATAAAAATTGGTCAGAAGCTTCAATTAGGCCAGGCGGTAATTCTGGAGATCACCGATTTCACCTCGCCCTGCAAAACCATTCGCCATTCGTTCGCAGGTGAAAAATTCATCCGTATCTCCCAAAAGCTGTACCCCGGGGAATCAAGGGTGTATGCGAAAGTCATTTTACCGGGCAAAGTGCAGACAGGAGATAAAATTTCCCGTCTGTCTTCCTGAGGCCGAGCGACTTGTCACGACCTAGCGCAGAAACGGCGGAAGCGACGGATCGAAGTTATTTATTCTCCCCTTGAGGGGAGGCAAACAGGGGTGTTGGGACGGAAGTAAATTACCATTCGCAAAAAAGAATTGACGAAACCCACCCCGCCCCGATTAAAATCGGGACACCCCTCCGGAGGAGGGGAATTATCACGCCATCAACTGTTTAAGGGGGAATCATGTCTGACCAAACGACCACCACCAGCCGTTTCAGCTTCTTCACCTCCATTATCACTGCCACCTTGGGTGTGATCTCATTGGGAATCGCCGTGGGAACGCCACCCCTTTCGGGACCGTTTTGTCCGGCGGACTGTTTTCAATACCCCTACACCGAGGCTGTCTCACGCTGGCCACGGGATTATTACTGGATGTTCCCGGCCATGCTTTTCGTGCTGGCTTATCTGGTGTGGGTGGCGACGATACACCAATTTGCCGAACCGGGTAAAAAACTGTACAGCCGAATCGGGATGCTCTTTGCCGCCGGGTCAGGATTGATTCTGTTCAGCGATTACTTCATCCAGGTGACTATTATTCAGCCTGCGTTGCTTAACGGTGAAACCGCCGGTATTGCCCTGTGGACCCAGTTTAATTCTCACGGACTTTTCATCGCACTGGAGGAGATCGGCTACCTGCTCATGAGTGTTTCGTTCCTGTTCCTGGGATTAACCTTCACCGGGGCCGGCAGAGGTGAAAAAGCCCTGCGGTGGATCTTCCTGGCCGGATTCATCCTTACGATTGTGGCGCTGATCGTTATTTCAGTGATGTTTGGGATTCACCGGGAATACCGGTTCGAAGTGGCGGTGATTACAATTGATTGGGTGGTGGTGATCGTGACGAGCTTAATATTTAGCAGAACGATTAAAGTCAGGTCATAACCATTACAAGGGTTATTCACGGCCATTTTCGTTTAAATGCGGAATAAGTTCCGAACGAAATCCATAAGTAAATAAAATCGCCCCGAATCATTCCAGGGTGATTTTCTGTTGAATCCCTTTGGGTAATTCAAACGATGCTATTTAATCAGCGACCTTAAAACATACTGCAAAATCCCGCCGTGGCGGTAATAGGCCAGCTCATTGGGCGTATCAATCCGGCAGTCCACCGTGAAGGACTTGGTCTCGCCATCGTCACCCACGGCTGTGACGGTGAGTTCCTTCCCCGGTTGCAGATTATCGGCGATTCCGGTAATGGTGTAGGTCTCTTTGCCGGTGAGTCCCAGCGTTTCCTGATTTTCATTCGCTTTGAATTGCAGTGGCAACACGCCCATCCCAATCAGATTGCTACGGTGAATGCGTTCGAAGCTCTCGGCGATGACGGCTTTCACACCGAGGAGGAAAGTGCCTTTGGCGGCCCAGTCGCGGCTGGAGCCGGTACCGTATTCCTTCCCGGCAATCACCACCAGCGGAACACCATTCTCCTGATATTTCATAGCCGCGTCAAAAATGGTCATTGGTTCATCATCCGGTTGATACCGCGTCCAGCCACCCTCGGTACCGGGAGCCAGGCGATTCCGCAGCCGGATATTTGCAAATGTCCCGCGCATCATGACTTCGTGATTTCCGCGGCGAGAACCGTAAGAATTGAAGTCTTTGAGTTCAACGCCGTGTTCCATGAGATATTGACCGGCGGGGGTGTCTTTGGAAAAAGCGCCGGCGGGTGAAATGTGGTCGGTGGTAACCGAATCCCCCAGCAGCGCCAGCAGACGAGCGTCCTGAATGTCTTGCGGTTCCCGAATGTCCCGGGTCATTCCCTCAAAAAAAGAGGGTTTGCGAATATAGGTGGACGCATCCATCCATTTGTACAGTGAACCTTCCGGTACCGGGAGCGATTGCCAGGCATCATCACCCTGAAATACTTCGTTGTATTTTTTGCGGAATTGCTCCGAGGTCACGGCGCTGCGCAGCGTTTCCGCCACTTCCAGTGTGGAGGGCCAGATATCCTTCAGATAGACATATTCACCATCACTGCCCATGCCAATGGGATCATTGTACAGGTCAATGTCCATGGTGCCGGCCAGGGCATAGGCTACCACCAGCGGTGGAGAGGCCAGATAATTGGCTTTGGTGTGGGGATTCACGCGACCTTCAAAATTGCGATTTCCTGAAAGCACTGAAGAAACCACCAGATTGCCGTCCACTACAGCCTTGGCGATGTGTTCCGGTAAAGGTCCGCTATTTCCGATACAAGTGGTGCAGCCATAACCAACGAGGTTGAAGCGCAATTCATCCAGATAGGAGGTGAGACCGGCGTTATTCAGGTATTCGGTGACAACTTTAGAGCCGGGCGCCAGAGATGTTTTTACCCAGGGTTTGACTGCGAGTCCTTTTTCCACGGCTTTTTTAGCCAGTAAGCCCGCTGCGATAAGGACACTGGGATTGGAGGTATTGGTGCAGGAGGTGATAGCAGCAATGACCACATCGCCGTGTTTTAATTCATAAGTACCCTGTTCCGGATCGTCCACTTTCATTGGGGATTCGCCATCGGTTTTCAAGGTGGTCACCGTCTCTTGCCAGGCGGTTTTGGAACTGCGAAGAGGGACGCGATCCTGGGGACGTTTGGGACCGGCCAGGGAGGGCTCCACTGTGCTAAGGTCAAGTTCCACAACATCGGTGAATTGAGGCTCAGCGCCCGCACCATCTACGAAAAGCGTATTTGCTTTTGTGTACGCTTCCGTCAGCGCCACCAGATCATCCGGTCGTCCGGTGAAGCGCAAATAATCCAGTGTTTTGTCATTCACCGGGAAAAATCCCATGGTGGCACCGTATTCAGGAGCCATATTGGCAATGGTGGCTTTATCTTCCAGGGATAATGTCTGCAGACCGGGACCGAAATATTCCACGAATTTGCCCACAACACCTTTGGCGCGCAGGATTTGCGTGACTGTCAATACCAGGTCGGTCGCGGTAACACCTTCAGCTAATTTTCCGGTGAGGCGAAACCCTACCACTTGGGGAATGAGCATCGTCACCGGCTGACCCAACATGCCGGCTTCGGCTTCAATGCCGCCCACACCCCAGCCCATGACGCCCAAGCCATTAATCATGGTGGTGTGGGAGTCGGTACCAACCAGTGAATCGGGATAAACTTCCGTTCCCTCGGCAGTATCTTTGGTGAAGGCGACTTTGGCCAGGTATTCCAGATTCACCTGGTGGACGATTCCGGTGTCGGGGGGAACAACCCGAAAGTTCTCGAAAGCCTTCTGTCCCCAGCGGAGGAATTCGTAGCGTTCACGATTTCGCTGTATTTCGATATTGGCATTAAAACCAAACGCATCCGGGGAACCGAATTTATCCACCTGCACCGAGTGATCGATAACCAAGTCGGCAGGCAGCAATGGATTGATGCGCTCCGGGTCACCGCCCAAATTTTTGATGGCGTCGCGCATAACAGCCAGATCCACCACCGCCGGCACACCGGTAAAATCCTGTAGCAGAACACGAGCGGGACGGAAAGCGATTTCGTGGGAGGGTTTGGCCTTGGGGTCGTAGTTCAAAACTGCCAGGACATCATCCCGGGTGACCGTTTCGCCATCTTCATAGCGTAGCATGTTCTCCAGCAGAATCTTGATAGATACCGGTAGTCGCGCCAGTTTGTCATCCGCCCCCAGTTTCTTCAAATCGTAATAGATGTAGGATTTGCCCTGCACGGTGAGTTTACTGCGGGTTTTGAAGCTGTCCAGAGATTTGGGTGTTAAGGACATTGTAACTCCTTAAATATATTTGGTTTGTAATTGATTTTAAGGGGGGCGAAAAACAGAAAGAATATCATGGGCTAAGATAATTTTTTCAGCGATGAAGTCAAACACACAGGGGGGTGTGGACGATCCCTCGGCGCGGGGGAGATTAAACATTCTGATAGCCATCGCGCTTGCATGGTAAGGTAGGTATCGGGAGCCAAATTTTCACGGATCACCAGATATATGGGGCTGTTAGGGCAGGGCTCGATAAGGATATTGAACTGTGTTTATGGATTAGTGAAATATTGTGGCTCTCGGGTTTTGATATTGGGTGTTCTATCACAATACATGATAAAATATATCACATAAAAATAAATGTTTTTCAATTTTATTTTGTGCTTTTTTTATTGATTTATTTTTGTGATATTCCACACAGATTTCTTTTCATTGGATGGATGGGAGTTTTTTTAAGCAGCTTCAAGCAATGCTCGTTCTTTTGGGACTGGTTTTAATCCCCGCACTGATTTTTGCCATTATCATGCGCACTTATCTGCTTTTGCGGAGTGATGGACGGCACCGCGACTGTCCAAAATGCCGAAGTACCACCTTAAGATCGTACCCGGCAACACCACGCAAACGATTTTGGTCGGCACTGATGCTCTTATCGTGTTATAGGAGCGCTTGCCCGATTTGCGGTTTTCTCCGCATCGAGTATACCAATACCGGATCTGTCACGACTTCAGTCAATCGTTTGCGCCGTTAGCTAGAAAAATAACTTACAGAACCCGCTTAGAATATTTTCCCTCAGGGTCGTTCACGATGCCGGACGCTTGTCGAAACTGACCCGGCTATCGTGTCAGGCCTGTGGATTATCTGAAAACATTTACTTTGTAAAATGGTCTACTGAGCTGATTTTTCCCCGTGCAACAGACCTACCAACCCCGACACATTCGGTATCATACCCGCAACACTGTGATTAATGCATTGGGAGAGGGCATGTGGGGATTTGCCATGGCATTCCACAGTATTAATGCGGTTATTCCGCTATTTTTGGCTGAATTGGGTGCTTCGCCGGTCATCATCGGAATGATTCCGGGTATGTTTGTTCTGCTCATCGGCGTGCCTCAATTGTTCTCAGTGTGGCGTTTCCGGGGCGTAGCCAACATTAAAAAAGTTAACATATTCATGCATGTGATGACGTTCCCGTGGATGGTGCTCATGGTGGTGTGGTTTTTTATTCTGGGTTTGCAGGGAACTACGGCAATCGTCTTATATCTATTTACATTCGTGGCTTATAGCCTGGCGGTGGGGGCACTGTATCCAATCTGGGCCGATTTTTTGGCAGCGATAAGTATGCCCCAGCGACGGAGCCGGTTTTTCGGGATTACCTTCGCCACGAACGCTGTGCTGGGGATGGCCGGCGGCTTTGTCCTGAAAATGATTCTGGAATCCGGCAGGTATGACTTTCCCCGGAATTATGGTTTTGGCTTTTTGATCATGCTCATCGCTACCACAACGGGGACAGCCCTGTTTTTCCTGCTAAAAGTGATTAATCCGGTGGATGCTGCCAGCCGGGTCAAAGATAAAATGACATTGGCCCTGAAAAATATTCTGGTGCACGACCACAACTTCCGGCGCTACTTCTACAGCCGTGTGTTGGGGGCGGCCTCTGTGATGCCGTTGGCATTTTACGCCGTGTATTTGAACGAAAAACTCCAGTTTACTGCTGGTGTGGCTGGGGAGTTTACGCTCTTTCTGGTTGGTGGGACGGCGGTGTTCAATTTCGTGTTCGGACTTCTGGGTGATCGCACCAGCCGAAAGTTTGTCGTCACATTTTTCTTTATCGGCCATCTTCTGGCGTTACTGCTGGTGCTGGTTGCCAAGACGCCTTTCATGGCGCATCTGGTCTTTGTTGCCATCGGTATGGCCACGGGCGCCATGCAATCCTCATTTATGGTATTTATTTATGAGTTTGTCGGGGAATCCGGAGACAGAAAGCTCTATTACGCTGCCATGGATTCGGCGCTGGCGCCGGTTCTGTTTATATACATCATGTTCGCTGGAAAATTGGTAGAATGGCTGGGGTATGGCGGACTGTTTGGTATCAGCATCCTCCTGGTTTTGACCGGGCTGGGCATTTTCTTATTTGGGGTGAAAAACCCAGCAGGGCAGACGGCAATGGTTCAGGAGTCCTGACGGGCATCCACGATTCGAAAGTTAGTTATACAATACCTGACAGGCGGGGCAGACATGGGTCCCGCGTTGTCCCACAGTCATTTTAAGAATCAAGGCTTCACATTTCTTACAATGCTTTCCGCCACGTCCGTAAACCTGTAATTGATGTTGAAAACTGCCGGAGCGATTATCGCCGTGCTGAAAATTTATAATGGTGGTCCCCTGGGCTTCGATGGCATCTCCCAACAGTTTACGAATGGCGCGATGGAGTTTTTGAATGGGTTTTCCTGGAATTTTGTGACTCAAACTTACCGGGTGAATGCCGGCCAGGTACAAGGCTTCATCCACATAAATATTGCCCAGCCCGGCCAGGAAAGTCTGGTCAAGCAGTAGTGGCTTAATCTGCCGTTGGCGACTGTTTAGCCGGGTTTTCAGCCATTGAGCAGTAAAGACAGGACCAAGCGGTTCGGGTCCCAAATGCCGGGAAAAATCACTTGAATCGGGTGTGAAATAGATTCGTCCGAATTTGCGCGTGTCCTGAAAATGGAGCCGTTTTCCGGATGAAAAATGGAAAACAGCCGTGACGTAGGGTGCCTGGGTTTCATCAGGCGCGTGGGTGTAGAGTCGGCCGGTCATGCGCAGATGGATGACGATTGAACCGGAATCTAAATTCAGAAGAATAAATTTTCCCCGCCGTTCAACGGACCGGATGGGCTGGTTTTCCACAATCTTGAGTGACTGGGGGTCAGCGACTGTTTTTGGCCATTGAATCACCACCTTTTTGATGAATTCCCCGGTAATATCCGGTTGAAGGGAGCGAACGACGGTTTCGACTTCAGGTAATTCAGGCATGGGGAAGAATAAGAATTTTCTCCACGAATTACATGAATTATGAAAACCAAAACAAAAACTAGAACCACAGATTACACGGATTGCACAAATTGAAAGGCAGAAAAGTGTTATAAGCCGCGCAGGGATGATAAGACATTCATGGGGGCATGGTAATTAACACGTCGGGAAACCACGAATTGCACAGATTTCACAAATTAATGAACCACAGTGAACACAGAGTTATCACTGAGGGCTTCCTTTCAATGTGTTTATCTGTCCAGTCGAAGGACACATTTGGGTATTGATCACCTGATTTCAGGTCTGCTGAAGCGTTCAAGAAAACGCCCGAAATCATCGTTACATTTAATCTGTGTCATCCGTAATTCGACTTCGCTCAGTGGGACTGAAGTCTGCGGTCAAAGATCTAAAGTCAGACTAATCGGACAGTGGTCTGAACCCATCACATCCGGATGAATACGGGCTGCATCCACATGGGAAACGAAATCGCGAGAAACCAGAAAATAATCAATCCGCCACCCCACATTGTTGGTGCGGGCGTTGGCGCGGTAAGTCCACCACGTGTAATAGCCGTTCACACCAGGGTGCTCCTCGCGAAAAACATCCACCAGTCCGGCTGATAAATATCGGTCCACCCATTCACGCTCTTCCGGCAGGAAGCCGGAGGTCTCTTCATTCTCTCTGGGGCGGGCCAGGTCAATTTCCGTGTGGGCAGTGTTGTAATCTCCCACGATAATGACCGGTTTGCGGTTCATGTTTTCCCGAGCGTGTCCCAGCAGTTCATCATAAAATTCCAATTTATACCGCAACCGTTCTTCGTCACGCTGGCCGTTTGGAAAATAGACATTGTAGAGAAAAAATTGGGGATATTCGCATAAGATGGTACGGCCTTCCCGATTAAAGCGTTCGTCCAGAAACTGATTTTCAATATGCAATGGTTTGGGTTTTGTGAAGGTGGCAACGCTGCTGTAACCTTTACGCTCCGCCGAATGCCAGATGCCGGTATAACCCGGTGGATTCAGGATGTCGTCGTCCAATTGATCAGGCTGTGCCTTGGTTTCCTGCAGACAGAGAATGTCAGGCTGCTCCTGGTTAAACCATTCCCAAAACCCTTTTTTCAGTACAGCGCGAATGCCGTTCACATTCCAGGATATAATGCGCATTCAGTTCCTCGTTGATAAGTGGATGTGCCGGGACTCTCCAGTTCAAGTCCAGGGGTGTTTGCGTTTGGAAAAATAGTGGATATGAGGGCGCGCCTGATAACCGGATTGTTGGAAAACAGTACGGGAGCGGTCATTGTCCGACTCAATAAGCGCACCGATAATCTCAATTCCCTGGGCTTCCAGCGCCTCTTCCGCGGCTTGTATCAATCGCCGGGCGAACCCGTTGTGCTGGTGATCCGGATGCACCGCCAGCCGGTTAATCCAGCCCTTGCGGCCATCATGCGTGGCGAAAACCGAAGCCACAATAGTCCCGTTTAATTCACCAACCAGGAAGGCATTTTCCTCCCGAGCCAACTCGGCAACGATTCGTTCATACTGATCTCTGCCACGGGGCAAATATTCCAAGCCCGCCGACTGCCAGAGCTGGACGACGGCATCGTAATCTGCAGGATTCATTCTTCTGATGATGAATTCCATGGGACTACTTCTTTTTCCGCTTCGGTGGTGCGCCCTGTGCCGTCATGACATAAGCCATGGCGGTTTCAATGAGTTCCCAGTCAGCATCATACTCCTGAGCATCGGGGCGGGAGATAACCACCCAGGTCCCCATCGGTCGAGTGTCATTGCCGGGCATGAATGCTTTGGTATCATCGCGGGTCAGCGTTTTTTCGTACAAATCCCGCGGGAGCTTCATGCACAAGCCGTCATCGTAAGCAAATACAAAAACCCGACCCTGCAGGCTGTAGCCGGGATGACCGAAAATTTTCCGGTTTTCCACTTCGGGATAATGGGCGAATCGTTCGTCCAGATAATCCACCAGATCAAAGCGATAATCAACGGTCATGAAATTACGCTCCTCATAAAACCGGCTGAAAATAGTAAATATCCTTGCTTGTTGACACCGGAATTCAGTGTGCATTCTCCTGGCAGATGTTCGTGAGAAAACTGTATGGTTCTTTCATTGACGGGGTGTATGGTAGGACTGGTTTTTGCATGGATTCTTTGTAAGTTTGCCGCTACGGCAAGACAGCCGGACAAGCAACGGATGGAAGATAAGGGAAGATTATGATGCGGAAATTATTGGTTTTGGGGATGATTACCGGATTGGTTTTTATGGTAGGTTGCGGGGGTAGCGGTGCCAAAAACAAACCCTTGGCACTGGCGATTAAAACAGCCGAGTCCATAACACCACCGGATACGCTGACACCTGCAGAAGAGGGCGGATACGGATTTGATGAAATCGCATCAGATCTGGGGTTTACAACCTACAAAATCCCGCAGGATGAACTTCAATATTTTGGTGATTCACGGGCAGTGAAGGGTGGTGTACTCACCACGATTGTTTCCCGGTTTCCCGCCACCATGCGAACCGAAGGACAGAACGCCAATTATGTGGAGAACAGCACTCTGGCGGGTCTGTTTTATGAAGGCCTGGTGGATCTTCACCCGGTTACGCTGGAATTCATTCCCCGGCTGGCTTCCCATTGGAAAATTTCTGATGACAAAATGAAATTCTGGTTCCGTATTGATCCGGACGCTCGCTGGTCAGATGGCATGCCGGTAACGGCGCAGGATGTGGTGACCACTTGGGACCTGCACATGGACGAAACGATACTGTCCCCCTCGGATCAGTTGGTTTACGGCAAGTTTGAGCGTCCTGTGGCTGAGAGCAAATACATCGTCAGCGTTGCGTGCAAGCAATTGAGCTGGCGGAATTTCCTCTATTTCGGTGCCTCAATGTCGATTCTGCCGCATCATATTTTGAAAGACCTGACCGGTAGTGAATATCTGAAAGAGTATCAGTATAAAATTATGCCCGGAACCGGTGCTTATACCATGCTGGAATCAGACATTAAAAATCAGATTTCGTATACTGTAACCCGGCGGCTGGACTATTGGGCTAAAGACAGACCTGAGAACAGGTACACGGGAAATTTCGACAAGATTAAGTTTGTCGTGGTGAAGGATAATCCGTCTCTGGAGTTTGAAAAATTCAAGAAGGGCGAGCAGGATTTTTACACGGTGAACATGGCCCGAATGTGGGTGGAAGACACGGATTTTGAAGCAGTGAAAAAGGGCTGGGTGCAGAAGCGTAAAATCTATTCAGACAAGCCGGCCGGTACGGGCGGGTTCGCGTTTAATTTGCGGAAATGGCCATTTAACGACCGGCGTATTCGCTACGCATTTGCCTATTTGCTGCCCCGGGAAAAGATGAACGAGGAGATGTATTATAACGAATATCTCATGCAGAACTCGCTCTACTCTGGCTCCATTTACGCCAATCCCAACAATGAAGATGTGAAATTCAACCCTGAAGAGGCGCAGAAACTCCTGGCGGAAGCCGGCTGGTCTAAACGGAACCAAGATGGCTGGTTGGTGAATGATGACGGTCAGGTTTTCCGGCTGGATATTGGTATTCCCAAGAGTGTAGAATATATGGTGACGCCCTATCAGCAGACGCTGAAAGATTATGGTATTGACTTACAGATCAAGTTCGTGGACGGGAATACCCTCTGGAAGCAGTTAATGGAACGGGACTTCACCATTTACATGCAGAGCTGGGGTGGGTTGGTCTTCCCCAATCCGGAAACATCCCTGAAGTCGGAATTGGCTGACGAGACTTACACCAACAATATCTCCGGCGTTAAGAACGAGGAAATTGACCGGTTATGTGATCGTTATGATGTGACATTCTCCCAGGAAGAGCGGGTGAAGATTATCCGGAAGATTGATAGCATTTATTCTGACATTCATCCGGCGGCATGGACAACCTTTCGGCCCTATCAGCGACTTTTGTACTGGAATAAATTTGGCTATCCAGAATACATGTTCAGCCGCTTTACCGGTGACTATCGCTCCATCTACTCGCTGTGGTGGATTGATCCGGACAAGGCAGCCGCCTTGAAAGAGGCTATGGCTGAGGGAAAATCCTTACCGCAAGGTGAGCTGGAAGTGAAGTATTGGAAAGAGCTGATTTCCAAAACAGATAAATTTAATTGGTAAGTCATTTCGCAATTCCCGGAGAATTTCCGCAAATGATTTACCCGTATCGTCATGAGCGTATTAACGATCGAGGCTGGCTGTCCGGGTCAGCCTCTTTCTGTTCTCCCGTGAGGGGAATGGCCACCGGAAAAATTCGGTGAAAAAAGAGGACAGCTTAAGCAAGTAAGTGATTAAGTAGAACACGAATATGGCCACCTATTTTCTAAGACGACTTTTACTGCTTATCCCCACTTTTTTTGGGGCGACAATTCTGGTGTTTATCATTCTCCAGTTAGCACCCGGCGGACCGCTGGAGCAGACCATTCGACAGATTCAGATGGGGGGCATGACACAGGGAGAAGGGGGTAGCGCTGGTGCAGGCGACATGACTTCTGGTGGTGGAGCGGGGCTCCCGGCGGAAGCCATGGAAGAATTGAAGCGATTCTATGGTTTTGACAAACCGATTATTCAGCGCTATCTCATCTGGCTGGGTGTTTGGCCGCGGGAACACGATTCACGGAATCTGGAGTTCGGGCCCGGTGAGAATGAAGTTGAAAAGAACATGGGACGCGGTCAGTGGGTGACGGTCAAAAAAACCGCCGACGGCTATGTCATGTACAATGACGACGGTAGTATTAATTCAGACTGGCTGATTCGTCCGCTGGATCCTGCTGAGGACGGCGCGGCGCGTGCTCTGGTTTATAAAACCAAACTCTCAGGCATTCTCACAGGAGATTTAGGCACTTCCTACACCTATATGCAGCCGGTACTGGATGTGATGAAGCCTCGATTCAAAATTTCTATTTTCTTCGGGATTTCCGGCTTTCTTATTAGCTACATCGTCTGTATTCCCCTGGGAATTGCCAAGGCATTGCGGCATGGTTCGCCCTTCGATTTGTTCTCAAGTGTCATTGTTTTTATTGCCTATTCCATACCGGGCTGGGCGTTAGGTGCCGTGCTGCTCCTCCTGCTGGGTGGCGGCTCTTTCTGGGATGTATTTCCCCTGGGTGGATTCCGGTCAGAAAACTGGGAATACCTGTCCTTGTGGGGGAAGGTTATGGACCAGCTGTATCACGCCGTCTTGCCCATGATTGCCTGGACCATCGGTAGTTTTGCCACGCTCACGGTTTTGATGAAGAACAGCATTATCGAAAATATGTCTCAGGATTATATCCGGACGGCATTTTCAAAAGGACTAACGGAAAAGCGGGTCATCTGGATTCACGCCTTACGAAACTCAGTGATTCCCATCGCCTCCTACATCGGTAATGTGATTGGTGTTCTGCTGGCCGGGTCTTATTTGATTGAATTGGTTTTTAATATCGACGGATTTGGGAAACTGGGATATCAGGCCGTGTTGGACCGGGACTACCCGATTGTCATGGGCTTCCTGGTTATCGCCGTGCTGCTGAGATTGATAGGGAATATTCTGTCTGATATTGCCCTGGCGACGGTGGATCCCCGGATACGGTTTAAGTAAGTCAAATTCATGAGTGCAATGGAAAATACAGCGACAGTCGATCAGGCAGCCACGGCCCAGCAACAAATCAGCCTTTCGGTACTGAAAAAACGCTGGTTGAAATTCAAGTCTATCAAACGCGGATACTACGCCTTTATCATCCTGATTACCGCTTACATCATCTCGTTTTTTCTGCCGTTGCTGATTAACAACCGGGCTTTGGTGGTGAAATATGAGGGTGACATCTGGTTCCCGGTGTTTCAGGGATATATTGCCGGCAGCACCTTTGGTGAGGATGTGCCGGGTGAAGCGAATTATCGTGAATTGAAAGAAAAATTTCGCTCGGAAAATGGAAACTGGGTGATTATGCCACCCTATCCTTACGGACCTTTTGAGGATGTCACCACAGCGGGAAACAAAATGTATGAGGAGCCCAGCGGTGTGCATTGGTTTGGGACGGACAATACGGGGCGGGATGTATTTTCACGGCTTATGTATGGGTTTAACATTTCCCTATCCTTCGCGATTTTGTTTACCATCGCCAGCTATCTCATCGGTGTTTCCATTGGCGCTATGATGGGCTATTTCGGCGGGAAATTTGACCTGATTACCCAGCGGTTCATCGAAATCTGGGCCACCCTGCCCTTTCTGTTTGTCATGATTATCATCAGCTCTATTGTGCGCCCAAACTTTTTCCTGCTTATCGTGATTCTGACCCTCTTTGGCTGGATTGGGATGACCTACTACATGCGGGCTGAATTTTACCGCGAGAAGACGAAGGATTACGTCGCAGCGGCTATTTCCATGGGGCAATCGCATAAAAAAATCATTTTCAAGCACATTTTACCCAATTCACTGGTGCCCATCATCACCTACTTCCCCTTTGCTGTGATTGGTGGTATCGGTTCGCTGGTGGGACTTGACTTCCTTGGGTTCGGTCTGCCACCACCGACGCCCAGTTGGGGTCAGATGGTCTCCGTGGGGCTCCAGAATATGGTGAAATGGTGGATGGTGCTGGCGCCGCTGGGTGCACTGTTCACCACATTGCTCTTAATTGTGTTTATTGGGGAAGCCATCCGGGAAGCTTTCGATCCACGGGTGTATTCAAGGTTGCGCTGATGCGGGAAAAATTATTCGAAATCAAAGGGCTTAAGACCTATTTCAACATCGGCGGTCAGACCGCGAAGGCGGTTGATGGCGTAGATTTCGACATCTATAAAGGTGAGATCCTGGGTGTGGTGGGTGAATCTGGCTCAGGGAAGTCCGTGTCGCTCTTGTCTCTCATTCAGCTCATACCTAATCCACCGGGCGAGGTGACGGATGGCGAAATCACCTTCAACGGTGAAAATATTTTCAATGGTGACGAGCTGAAGCGCATCAAGGCGGTCCCGCAGTACCGCTTTTTCAACAAGCTGGATGTGTCGAAGCGTACCGGTATTGCGTTTCTCTTTATGTTGGCCTGGTTTATCCTCCACCTGATGCTGCCGATTCCCGGTTTTATACCATTCCTCATCAGCATGATTCTCATGACGGGCATGACCTGGTATCTATTTTTCAATTCACCCCGCAAGCGGCACGAGCGCACGTTCCGGGAAAAAATGTACACCCGTATGCGTCAGATCAGGGGCAGCGAAATTGCCATGATTTTCCAGGAACCCATGACCTCCCTGAATCCGGTGTACACCATCGGGATGCAGATCGTGGAAGCCATTAAGCCCAAATCATTCGGCGAAATGGTAAAAGATCGCATCATCGATCTGGCCGCCAGCTTTCGGAACACCCGCTGGGTCAATAAGGTGCGAACATCCGCCATCGTGGCCGTCCTGTTTATGTTTTTCGGTCAACTGGGTGCCGGTTGGAGTTTTCAAATCACCCAATTGATTTCACAAGCCATCTGGGGTGCCGCGCTGCCGCTTGTTTTGGGTTATCTCATGGTGGGGCTGGATAAATTAATCTCTGAGGATTACCACGAAGAATATGTGGACTTGCAGCGACAGGGTATCAAACTCCTGGATCAGGTAGGCATTCCCTCGCCGGAAACCCGCTTGAAGGATTACCCGCACCAATTCTCCGGCGGGATGCGCCAGCGGGTGATGATTGCCATGGCATTGGCGAAAAAACCATCCCTGCTCATTGCCGACGAACCAACGACTGCGTTGGATGTGACGATTCAGGCCCAGATTCTGGAATTGATGAAAGACATCAAAGACCAGCGGGAAGACGCGGCCATCGTCCTCATTACCCATGACCTGGCGGTCATTGCCGAGACATGTGAGCGGGTCATCGTCATGTACGGCGGAAAAATCCAGGAAGTAGCGGAAGTGAAAGAGCTTTTTGATAACCCGCTCCATCCTTACACCAAAGGACTGCTGGGCTCTATTCCGCGACCGGAGTTGCAGAAAAAAGCCCGTCTGGAAGCCATTCGGGGCATGGTGCCCAATATCCTGAATCTGCCGGAAGGGTGTAAATTCTGCACCCGCTGTGATGTGAAGATTGATAAATGCGATACGGTGGATCCTGATCTGGTGGAGGTGACCCCGGGACATTCTGTACGCTGTCATCTGGTCATCGATGAAATGGTTGCAGAGCAAAAATCCCCGGTCAGCGTTGATGATCAATGAATGAACAAGAAAAAGTAGCCATGTCCGATAATCAAACATTGGTTGATGTCCAAAATCTAAAAGTCCACTTCCCCCTGTTTGGCGGTGTTTTGTCCCGCCGTGTAGCCACGGTTAAAGCGGTGGACGGCATCTCCTTTTCCATCAAGCGTAAAGAGACCATCGGTCTGGTGGGCGAATCGGGTTGCGGCAAAACCACCGTCGGCCGGGCGCTGGTGGCAATTTTGCGCCAACTCTATCCCGAAGTGGAAATTGGTGGTAGCATCACCTATCAGTTCAAGGGTAAATCCGTGGATTTTGCCCGCTTAAAGCCCCGGGAATTGCGGAAATACCGGTCCAAAGTCCAAATGATCTTCCAGGATCCTTTTGCGTCATTAAACCCCCGGATGACGGTGGCGCAGATCATTTCAGAGCCCCTACAGCTCCATACGAAGATGAACGATTCGGAAATGAAGGACCGGGTCGGCTGGTTGCTGGACAAGGTGGGGCTACAACCGGAACAGGCTTATCGTTATCCCCACGAATTTTCCGGTGGTCAGCGCCAGCGTGTGGGTATTGCCCGGGCTTTGGCCACGAATCCGGATCTGATTATCTGTGACGAGCCGGTTTCGGCGTTGGATGTCTCTATTCAGGCGCAGGTGATTAACCTGATGATGGATCTACAGGAAGAGTTTGGTATGTCCTACCTGTTCATCGCCCATGATCTGTCGGTGGTGGAGCACATCGCGGACCGTGTCGCGGTGATGTATCTGGGCAATATTGTGGAGTTTGGTGAAAGTTCCACGGTGTATTACGATCCCCGTCATCCTTATAGTAAAGCCCTGCTCTCAGCCGTCCCGCGCCCCGATCCCCATCGTCAGCGCGAAAGCCGCATTGTCCTGGAGGGCGATGTGCCGACTCCGCTGAACAAACCTTCCGGCTGTGGTTTCAGAACCCGTTGTCCCCTGGCAGAGAAATCCTGCGCAGAGGACATCCCCGCATTGGAAGAACATGCTCCGGAACATTGGGTGGCCTGTCCCATTGTAAAGGAAAAAGCTGCAGGATGATACCAGCTTCACATTAAACGGAAACGCATTCATGACAAAACGGCAACTTATTATCACCGCACTCATCGTGGCGGGACTCCTATTCAGTGCCTGGTATTTCAACTCATCAGATGATACCCAGGTGAAAAATATTGTTGTCACGCCATCGGTAGGTCCGTTTCAGGTAACGGTCACAACGGCTGGTGAACTTCAGGCGAAAAATTCCATCGACATTCAAGGACCAACCAACGCCCGGCGTTTACGCATTTATAACATGAAGATTTTAAAGCTGATTCCCGAAGGAACAGAGGTGGATTCGGGCGATTTCGTGGCAGAGCTGGATCAATCAGAGCTGCGCAGCAAGATTGAAGAATCCCAGTTAGCCATTGACAAAGCCGAATCACAATTCGAACAGGCTCAGTTGGACTGCACGCTGTCTCTGGCCAATGCCCGGAATGACCTGATTAACCTGACCTATGCACTGGAGGAACGGCGGCTCTACATGGAGCAGTCCAAGTTTGAGGCACCCTCCATCGTTCGGCAGGCGGAAATTGATCTGGACAAGGCGCGCCGGAGCCTGAAGCAAGCCCAGGAAAACTATGTGACCAAAGTTCGCCAATCTGAAGCCAAGATGCGGGAGGTGGAGGCGGAACTTTCCAAGCGCAAAAACGAGTTACGAGACCTGCTGGAATTGGAGAAGCAGTTCACCATTTATGCCCCGGAAAATGGGATGGTGATTTATGTCCGGGAGTGGGACGGTACCAAAATCACCGAAGGATCACAGGTCTCCGCTTGGCGGCCCACGGTGGCAACGTTGCCGGACTTGTCTGTCATGGAATCGGTGACCTATGTGAATGAAGTGGACATTCAAAAGATTAAAAAGGGTCAGCCGGTGGAAATCGGTCTGGATGCTGATCCGAATAAAAAGCTCACCGGCCGGGTCACATCCGTGGCCAATATCGGTGAGCAGCGTCCCAACTCCGACTCCAAAGTCTTTGAGGTCCGGATTGAAATTGATCACGCCGATTCCACCCTGCGGCCGGCCATGACCACCTCAAACACGATTATCGTGGCCAGTGAAGACAATGTACTACACGTGCCGCTGGAGTGCCTGCATGCCCAGGATTCACTGAGTTTTGTCTATCGCCATAATGGGGGTGGCTGGGTGAAGCAGCAGGTTGAAGTGGGGCTCATCAATGAGGATAATGCTGTTATCATTTCCGGTATTGAACCCACGGACGAACTCATGTTATCCGTGCCCGCCAATCATGATGAAATGACCTTTGTCCCGCTGCCGACCAACTGATTGAACGTACCGGAACACCGGAAAATGATTCGCAAAATCGCCTTCAATTTTCTCATCGCTGTGGAAGCGATATTTCAGAATAAAACCCGGGCATTTCTCACATCCCTGGGAATCATTTTTGGTGTGGCATCCGTCATAGCCATGTTGGCGATCGGGAATGGCGCACGTCAGGAGATTTTGTCGCAAATGCAGCTTCTGGGCGTAAACAATATCATTGTTCAGCCGGTAGTGAAACAGGAAGAGGGGCGGGTTGAGGAAGGCTTGGGTGATGATAAAACCAGAGAAAAACGGTTTACACCCGGGTTGTCACTGGCGGATGCGACAGCCATTGCCTCGACTATTCCCAGGGTGTCCTTCGTGAGTCCGGAAATTGTCATGGAGACCATGGTGGTCCGCTCCGGATTGAAACGCACCGGCAAGCTGGTGGGGGTAAATGAATATTATTTTGACACCAGCGAATTTGAATTGGCGGACGGAGAGTGGTTTAACGACACCCAATTAGTGGATGCCATGCCGGTCTGCATTATCGGGCACGGCATTGCCACCAAATTTTTCCCCCGCGAGCCGCCACTGGGTCGGCGGATTAAGACCGGTAATCTGTGGCTCACGGTTGTGGGTGTTTTGAAGGAGCGGAAAATCACGGAGCAGAATATCCAGCATCTGGGTATCCGCGATTATAACATGGACATTTATACACCGGTACGAACCATGTTGCTGCGTTACAAAAACCGTGCACTGGTGACCAAGCAGGACATCATGGAACTCGCGCGCCAGGAGAATGGTGCCGTACAGGAGAGGGGTAATTATCATCAGCTGGACCGCATGGTGGTGCGCGTGGAAGATTCGGATTACATCCAATCTGTGTCGGAGGTAATGAGCCGGATGTTGCAGCGGCGGCATAATGACGTGGTGGATTACGAAATCATCATCCCGGAGCAATTATTGGAGCAGGAGCAGCGCACGAAAAACATATTTAATATCGTGTTGGGAGCTATTGCCTCCATCTCACTGGTGGTCGGTGGAATCGGCATTATGAATATCATGTTGGCATCGGTGATGGAGCGGATCCGGGAAATCGGTATCCGGCTGGCACTGGGCGCCACCAAGCGGGACATTATTCTGCAATTCATTTTGGAAGCCATCACAATCAGTCTGGTGGGTGGCATTCTGGGAGTTTTTCTGGGAATGGCCATGAGCTGGGGTATCGAACGGTTCACCCACATCACGACAATTGTTTCGGGTATTTCAATTGTGGTTTCATTTGTGGTCTCCTTCAGCGTGGGTCTGGCGTTTGGCAGCTTCCCCGCCAAGCGTGCCGCCGAACAGGATCCCATTGTTTCATTGAGGTATGAGTAATGCAAAAGATTTTGAAATATATCATCATCAGTACCCTGATAGCGTGGACCTGGACACTTATGGCACAGCCTATGGTGCTTTCCCTGGATAATTGCATTGATCTGGCGCAGGAACAGGGACCGGAAGCAAAAATGGCCCGTCAAACCTTCAACGCTGCTTCCTGGAATCACAAAGCCAGTGAGGCTGATTATTTGCCCCAGTTGGCTTTAACGGCGGACCTACCGGGATTGGTCCGGGCGATTTCATCGGTGGATCAGGACGATGGTTCGGTGCTTTTTCGCGCCCAGTCACAAACCTTCAGCCGATTGAATCTGACATTGAATCAAAAAATCGCCATCACCGGCGGTGAGTTGTATCTCTCCAGTGGTTTGAATCGGATCACCTCGCCCGGGCTTTACTGGCAGTCAGTACCACTCATCGTGGGTATTTCCCAGCCCTTGTTTCAGTTCAATACCCAGCGCTGGAACCGGCGAATTGAAAACATGCAGTTTCACCTGGCGGAATTGCAATATCAGGAGGCGCTGGCGGATGTGAATATCACGGCGGTGCAGCGCTTTTTTGATGTTTACATCGCCCAGATGAATGTGAATCTGGCGCGGCTGAATCTGGCGGTGAATGACTCCATATACACCATTTCAAAAGGGCGCTATTCGGTGGGAAAAATTGCTGAAAACGACCTGCTTCAATCCGAGCTGGCTCGGATGAACGCCGAAGCGAACCTGAGCAATTCCCTGCTGGAGCTGGATCGGGCCTTGCGAAATTTGCGGATTATACTGGATTTACCGTTGGATAAAGAGCTGGTGCTGGAAGATCCGCCCGCCATGGCGCACCGGGATTTGAATATTGACCGGTTGACGGACCTGGCCAAGTCCAACAGCAGTGTGTTGCCCGGCTATGAACTTCAACTTTTGCAAGCCGAGCGGGCGCTGCAGCAGGCGAAATCCAATCGCTGGCTGGACGCCAATATTTCCGCCAGTTGGGGTTATAACAAAAGCGGCGAAACCATTGATGATGTTTACAACGATCCCTTTGATACACAGCGGTTTTCGGTGGGACTTGAGGTTCCGTTGTTCAACTGGGGTCAGGGGAAAGCGCGTGAGTACGCCGCTCTGACCAGCCGTGAGCGAGCCCGCACCAATCTGGAAATGGAGAGCCGCCAGTTTGAGGAAGATGTGTACTACCAGGTGAGTCAGTTCCGTCAATTACAGCAGCAGTTGCTACTATCTGCCAAGTCGGATACCATCGGTGCGCGGCAGTTTGAGGTAACCAAAAACCGTTACCTGATTGGACGGGTGGACATCACCAACCTGCTGCGAGCCCAGCAGGAAAAAGACGCTGCCCGCAAAAGCTATATCCAGAACCTGCGCAGTTACTGGTTGGCGTTTTATCGTCTGAAACGCCTGACGCTGGCGGATTTTTAACTTCCCAATAAGCGATTCCTTCCAACATTTTCCCATCGTTATCCCATCTCCGGGATAGTCAACGATTTTTACCTGTTTTCTGAATTGAGTCGTTACATTTCCACTGTCAGGGAGGGAAAATGGTCAGACAGCTCCAATCCGTCTTCATCCTGGGTGGTTACGGTAACACCGGTCGATTGATGGCGCGTCTGTTTTTAACGAACACGCCGGTCCGCGTCATCATTGCCGGCCGCAACATCCACTCAGTGGTTCAATTCCAACGCCAGCTACAGCAAGACTATTCCGGTGACCGGGTAGGGGTCATGAGTGTTGATGCGGCTGATGAATCGGGTGTGGCGCAAGCTCTGGCGGGTGTGGATCTGCTGGTTGTGGCCTCCAGTACGACGGATCAGGCCGCAACAATCGCCCGGGCGGCTTTACAGGCGGGGTGTGATTATCTGGATATTAATCTGGGCAGTGACAAGCTCCGGCAATTACGGGCGATGGAAAATGAGATTCAAGCGACCGGCCGTTGTTTTGTCACTGAAGGCGGCTTTCATCCCGGACTTCCAGCGGCCATGATTCGAACGGCCGCGGAAAAAATGGACCGGCTGGAAGCGGCCATTGTGGGAAGTGTGATTGGCATTGACTGGGCGAAATTGACATTTTCCCCCGCCACTCTGACAGAATTTGTGCAGGAACTCATGGACTATCAGAGCCTGGAATGGGTGAATGGACATTGGCAGAAGATGCGGTGGAACCAGGCCGTGCGAAAAGTTGATTTTGGTGGTGATTTCGGGATTCGCAGTGTTTATCCCATGTGGCTGCCTGAGTTGGAGCCGCTGCCGCAGTCGATTCCTTCGCTGCGGGAAGCCGGATTTTATGTGGGCGGGTTCAATCCTGTAGTGGATTATTTTCTTTTGCCGCTGCTCTGGATGGCACTGAAAATCGCGCCGCAACGACTGTCAAATCCGGCAGGTCGTCTGTTTCTTTGGGGATTGCAGCGCTATTCAAAACCACCCTTCGGAACTGTCCTGCTATTACAAGCCGTCGGTAAAAAGGCCGATGAACCTGCCCGGTTTCACCTGCGGCTGGAACACGAAGACGGCTATTTTCTCACCGCGGCCGGTGCGGTTGCTACAGCATTACAGATATTGAACGGGACCAGGAGAAAACCAGGATTGTGGCTACAGGGGAATTTTGTGGATACCGACAGGCTATGGATGGACTTGAAAACCATGGGGGTTGCGGTAAGCGCTTCCAACGCTATTGACCGGAATTAGTTTTGTTGCATAAATTTTTAAAATTCAATAGGTTTTATTTATCACCCCGGGCAGGGACTTCCGGATGATATATGGATGAAACCGGTTAAGGGAAGGGAATTCGCTCATGAATGAAATTGCTGCAGAGGTATTACTTCAGGCCAGTTTTGTAATTCTGATGATTGGTATGGTGCTGGCGATTGGTGTGGGTGCGATTTTGCTCATTAAGCCGGACCTGATTGCCAGGTGGAATCGCAAGTTAAACAAGTGGTACTCCACACGCCGAGCCTTTCGGTTCATGGAGGTTGTACACGACACTGATCCCTGGTTTTTCAAAAATCACCGCATTTACGGTTGGTTTATGCTGGTCGTCTCGCTGGTGCTGATCTACTTCATGATTTTTATATCGGCGCCTCCTGAATCCTTTGATACACTCAGTACGCCCTTAAACCATGACCAGTATTTGGTTCTTCAGTTTGTTTACTACTTCCTGCTGGTGGCGATCTGCATCAGTGTGCCGGTTTGGCTCCTGCTTATTTTCGCACCCCATTTACTGGAGCGCATCATGCCTGCAATGAATCAATGGATTTCTACCCGGGCTCTGCTACGGCCGGTTGATGAGGTGAACAGCAAGTACGATGAGTTTGTGCTGCGATTCCCACGCATTTTTGGAGCGCTCTTCGTGCTGGGGGGTATTGGTGGTCTGTTGCTGATTATTTATTGATCAGGCTCGATACACCCAGATGAAGAGAGAGGGTGTTAAAAAATTTTCAAGTTATCACTGGAGATTTTCACAAGTCCCAGCCACCAAAGCTCAAACAATTCCAAAATCTCAAGCATTAATGACCAAAACGGGATCCTGCTCAGACGAAAAATTTTGAATAAAATCGATTACGATCACGCTGTGAAATGGGCATTCGCCAACAAAAAAAGCTGATCTTGGTGGTTAGCTATTTTTATTCGTGTAGGAATTGTCGTCGAGTGACGGTTATTCGTGTCGCAGTGACTCGATGGGATCCAGCTTGGCGGCTTTGTAGGCCGGATAGATTCCAAATGTGATGCCCACTGCTGAACAAACGAATAATCCGATAAATACCCAATCGACGGGAATCTGGGGCTCCACATCCATAATAAGGGAGATGGCGTTACCGGCCCCCACGCCCAGAATGATGCCGATAATGCCGCCGATTAGTGAGAGAAACACCGCTTCCAGCAGGAATTGTCCCAGAACATTGGCCCGGGTCGCGCCAATCGCTTTGCGGATGCCAATCTCTTTTATACGCTCAGTGACAGTGACCAGCATGATATTCATAATACCAATCCCGGCAACTACCAGCGCAATGATACTTACACCGAATGCGAAAATTTTTACACCACCTGTAAATCCGGCGAACGTATCCACCAGCGCGTCGTTGGAGGTGACTTCAAAGTCATTTTCCTCATGGGGTTTTAAATCCCTAACCACCCGCATTTGTCCCGTGGCTTCCTCCTTGATATTTTCAAATTCCTCCCGGCTGGGTGCTTTAATGGAAATGCCCAGACTGGTCCAGTTACTGGAAAAATACTGAAGATAGGTGGTGAGTGGAATCATGACAAAATTATCCTGGCTCTGGCCAAAAATTTCGCCTCGCTCCGCTGCCACACCGATGACGCGGAACTTGATGCCGTCAATGGAGATATCCTTGTCCAGCGGATCGGCGTAGGGGAACAATTTTTCCACGACATCCACCCCCACTATGGCTACACGCGTCCGGTAGCGCACATCTTCCACGATAATATTGCGCCCATCAGCAATGGTCATGTTAAAAGATTCCAGACCATATTCATCAGCTCCGTCAACCTCCACATTGGGGTTGGTTTTTTCATCACCGGCTTTGATAGTCCGTCCACCTCGGCCGTCCATGGCACTGACAAACTGGGCATCCGGTAATTTTTCCCGGAGTTCACGCGCCTGTTCGTAGGTGATATTGGGGCGCTGGTAGTATTTCCGCATGGAGCCGTGCCCGCCGATGCGAATGGCCGGCATTTTCTGGATCCAGATGATGTCCGACCCAAAAATATTCAGACCTGTGTTAATGGCGTTTTCCAGCGTACGAATGGCAGTCATCACAGCGATAATAGCGAACACACCAATGATAATGCCCAATAGCGTCAGAATGGAGCGCAGCAGGTTGTCCCGGATAGCTTCAATAGCCATAAAGAAGGAATCAGAGACGGTTCGTAGTGCGTGGAGTTTCATAGAAATTATTGCCGTTTCACCATGGTCATTATTCGTATCTCAGGGATTCGATGGGGTCCAGATTGGCGGCCTGACGGGCAGGCGTCCATCCCGCCAGCACACCCACAAAGACGCTGAGAAAAATCGCCATAAAAGCCACGAAAAATGACATGCTGGCCGGGAAAATATATTCATCTATCAACCAGCTCAACCCGGCGGCAATCAGAAGTCCCACGATGCCAGCCACACCCGTAATGACCACCGCTTCGATGAGAAATTGACCCTTAATGTGGCGTTTTTTTGCGCCTAATGCTTTGCGGACCCCGATTTCCCGGGTACGCTCCTTGACGGAAACAAACATAATATTGGCGATACCGATACCGCCCACCAAAAGGGACAGCGCAGTAATTACCAGACCCACACCACCAATGGAATATTTAATCATGGCATACTGCTGTTCGAATGCTTGCTGCTGGTTCACAGCGAAATTGTCCGGTTCGTTGGGTTTGAGCTGGCGCAGAATACGCATTGTGCCTCGCAGGTCTTCAATGGCCTCATCCACATGATCCGCCGGAACTTTGACCGCAATCCGGCGCATTCCCCACCGGGAATGAAAATTTTTCTCGAATGTATTGAATGGAATAACCACCCGGGTGTCCATGTTTTGCAGGCCCATGAATTTTCCCATTTGCGCCAGGATACCAATCACCAGGTAGCGTTGACCACCCATATGAACTTCTTTGCCCAGGGGGTCTTCATTCGGGAAAAGTGCTTTGGCGACTTCGTAACCCAGCAGAATGACCTGGCTATAGGTGCGATCCTCCGGTTCGGTAAACCAGCGGCCGTATTCCACCTCAACCGTACTCACATCCAGGTAGTTGGCGGTGACGCCATTGACAAAAATGCCCTCTGATTTCATTTCCTTGTAGGACAGATCGGCGCCACGACCCCGTTCTTTTGCCACGGAGAGGGCGTAGTCGGACCAGTCGGCGATTTTATCCGCCAGATCCATGTCGATTTCCGGACGATTCCGGATTGTCCACCACTCTTCACCGCCACCCCAGGGCCATTTTTCGATGTACACCACATCTTTGCCTAAAAAGGCCATGCTTTTTTCGAAAAGCCCATCCACGCCGGCGATAAGTGTGGACATGAGTGTCACGGCAATTATTCCGATGACAATACCTGTGGCGGTGAGGAGTGAGCGCATTTTATTGGCCCACAGTTCAGCCAGGGCGATTTTGAGGTTTTCTTTGAAAAAGTAGCGCCGTTGCTTCATGGTGTGCGTTTAGCCTTCCAGGCGGTCTCCGTTACGCACATCCGTGTGAATTTTGCCATCCAGCAGCCGGATGGTGCGATTGGCGTGGTGGGCGATGTGTTCCTCATGGGTGACCAGGATAATGGTATTCCCGGCTTCATGTAGTTCATCAAATAAGTGCATAATTTCTTCGCCGGTTTTGGAGTCCAGGTTTCCGGTCGGCTCATCTGCCAGAATAATGGCCGGATTATTCACCAGTGCGCGTGCCACCGCCACGCGTTGGCGCTGACCGCCGGAGAGCTCATTGGGTTTGTGGAGCATGCGGGATTCCAATCCAACCCGGCTCAGTGCTTCCTCGGCAAGCGAGCGGCGGGCATCGGCGGGTATTCCACCGTTGTAAATGAGCGGTAGTTCCACATTTCGTAATGAGGTGGATTTGGGCAATAGATTGAAGGTCTGGAAAACGAAGCCGATTTTACGGTTTCGCACCGCCGCCAGTTCATCATCTGACATATGTGCCACGTTAATGCCATCCAGGAAATATTCGCCTTTCGATGGTGTGTCCAGGCAACCGATGAGATTCATCAGGGTGGATTTTCCCGATCCGGACGGTCCCATGATGGAGACATATTCATTTTTCTGAATAGTAAGGCTGACGCCATCTAACGCCCGGACCTCGGTATGGCCTAATTCATAGATTTTGTACAAGTCTTTCACCAGAATCAACATCTCCGATTCGGTGCCGGAACTTGCCTGTTGGGCGGTCTTGGTGTTTGTATCACTCATAATGATGAATTTTTTTAAAAACCTGTTTACGGGTTACTTATTTTTTGCCGGCAGCATTTGGGTTGAATCGTTTGCGTTGGGTGATTTTTACCGCTGTGCCATCTTCCAGTTCACGGCTGATGGCGGTGTAGGGGCCGCTCACCACCTGCTCGCCTTCCGAAACACCGGCCAGAATTTCAAATTCTTTCTCACCGGTAATGCCGGTTGTTACAGCGCGTTTTTCCACTTTTCTGCCACCCATATCATCTTCAACGACGACAAAAACAACCTCCACCGGCTCGCTTTCCTCCTGGTCTTGATCCAGTGAATCATCCTTAGCAGGTGGCGCTTCCGGTGACGGTTTTTCTTCCAATTTTTGTGGCTTGCGCATGGTGACACTCTGAATGGGAACCGAGAGGGCCTTTTCCTTAATGTCGGTGCGCACATCCACTGCCGCAGACATTCCCGGACGAATCTGAGGCGGCACACCCAGCATGCGAACTTTTACCTGGAAGTTGGTTACCTGGTCCATGCTGCCGGTATTGAGCAGATTGGCACTGTGGGCGATTTCGGTGACAATGCCGTAAAATGTGGTGTCGGGCAGGGCATCAATTTCAATTTCCGCTGTGTCCCGCAGCGAAACCGCCACCACATCGTTTTCGTTCACCTCAATCAGACATTCCATGGAAGACAGATCCGCCAGGGTCATGATAATATCCGCCTGAAAAGTAGAGCCCATGGCAATTTCGCCCTCTTCCTTGTTCAGACGGGTAACGGTACCGGACATGGGTGCCCGGATGATGGTTTTGCTGAAATTATCCAATGCCTGCGTCAGGGCGGCGCGCGCCTGTTCAACTGCGGAGAGGGCTTGTTGATAACGGGATTCTGCAGATTGGTAAACAAGCTCGCTCACCAGCTTTTTTTGAAACAATTTATACTGTTGATCCCGCTCCAGTTTTGTCAGCTTCAGGGACGCCTCAGCCGATGTGAGGGCTTGCTTGGCGCGTTCCACGTCCGCGGCATACCGGGTGGAGTCTAATTGGGCTAAAAACTGACCCTTCTCCACATAATCGCCTTCCGCCACGCCCAAACGCATGATACGCCCCGCCACATCTGCGGACACTTTTACTTCTACTATCGGCTGGACCCGTCCCGATGCGGTGACTTTATGAACGATGGTTCCCCGGGTGACTTTTTCTACCTGTACTTCCAATTTGTCCTGATTGTCTTTTTTCAGGGCAAAAGCGGCTAAAACCGCAATAAACACCACCACACCGATGATGATTAATATTTTTTTTCTGGTCATGAGCTCCCGAACCTTTGCTGCTAAATATTCACTGTGCTATGCTATTCTATGGTCATCAATTCTGGTATTGTCATTATCCCTGTTCACCCAGAAGCTGATACAATTTGGCTTCCGTTAATTTCAGATTGTACCTGGCCTGAATCACGCCAGCCCTGGCATCCTCGTAATCTGCCGTAATCCGTATAACATCCAGAATAGATGCGGACCCGACCCGGTATTGCTCCTGTATGAGGCTGAAATCCTGGGTCGCCGCGTCCAGTATCACCTGGGAAATTCGTAAAGACTCCTGTTGATCTTCCATTTCAAGCAGCGTTTGCGCCACATTGTTTTTGAGCTGCTCAGCCGAGTAGTTCAGATTCTCCTCAGCAGAACGGATGGCGATCTGCTTTTGTTCCACATTACGCCGGGTGCGAAAACCATTGAACAGGTTCCAATTCAGACGAATTCCGGCTGACAAACTGGTATTGTCCTTGGCCACGAGATCGCCGGGATCATTGGCTGAATTGGCATAACCAACACTGAGACCGACGCTGGGAATATAGTCACTTTTGGCAATTTTGAGGTTGTAGTCTGCCAACTCCCGGGAGCGTTCCAGTTGCTGTAGGGCAGGGTTATTTTTCAGCGCCATTTGCCAGGCTTGATCTACATCGGGAGTCGTAACGTCCTGCCACTCGGTTTCAGCCAATTGCACGGGCGTGTCGTATGGACGCGCCAGAATCAGATTGAAATCTTTGGTACGCTGGGCCAGTTCCTTTTCCCCGTTGATGATCTGTAATTGCGCCCGGGCAACACCCACTCGGGTACGCAGGGTATCATTGATGGATGCGGCGCCCACATTGTAACGCTCTCGTGCCAGGTCGTGCTGGTATTGAGCTGATTTGAGATTCTCCCGATAGACTTCCAGCAATCGTGCGGTTCCCAGGTAGGTATAATAGACCTGTTTCACCATGTAAATGGTATTGATACGGCTCTGCTCAAGCGAAAGATGCGCCATGTCGGAGGAAATATCTGCCGCTTTCAGCGTACTCCACCAGCGCCCGCCGTCGTAGAGGTTTTGACTGACACTGAAATTCAAAGAATAACGATCCGCCCAGCTTAAATCACCATACTCACCGGTCAATTGTGTGCTGGGATAGTACACTGTACCGGCGGAGGTGGTGATGGAGTCAATTCCGGTTACCGTCTCCGGTGAAAATGCGCCGGCATAATTACCGGATAGGCTCAAGTCCACAGAGGGTAGAATGATGGATTTGGCGGATTGGGCCTGACTGATGCTGGTTTTTGCCTGGAATTCTTCCAGTTTCAATGCCTGGCTGCGATCCAACGCCATTTCGATACATTCTTCCAGCGTGAGTGGTTGATCAACCTGGCTCCATGCGAGGAGGGGTGCCATTAATAGAAATGCGGTCAGGTATAAGCGTTTTTTTAGCATAGTGTTGTGTCCTGATATTCGTGTCTTGCTGTCATTGTTTTAGTCATCGCTATTCGTGTCAAAACGCTGATTGGAATCCCTGCCACTAAGTCTTGGTTTACTGTGCTCCGGGGATAAGTCCGGACAAACCGGCACCCAGTGCCGTGAGCACGAGCCATAACGTACCCACCGTCCAGATCCCGGTAGAGAATGGGCGTCGGTAGATTTTGGCAAAGCCGATACCCAAAACCGCCACACTCCATAAACGGAAAACATCAAGCTGGTTCATGAAACGTCCCAAAAATGTTGTGGTATTCTCCATGAACAACCCCGGACTCAGGTAAACACTGCTACTCTGTTTGGCCAGGATTAGCGGGGTTTTCACAATGGTTTCCAACACCCCAATACCTTCAGGCATTTGCAGCATGGCACCATTCCCACCGATGTAATAACTGAGCACGACAACCGTGAACACTTGGAAAAACCGGGCTTTTTCACCTAGCCCAAAATTCCCGATGAGCATGAGTAAGCCTGCAAAGATGGAAACGAACACGAAGAGATAAACCGGGAAAAGGATAATTCCCCAGATGTACTTGAGCTTCCAGGGATTCTCTTTAGCATCCAGGATATTCCCGCGAGCTTTATCAAAGCGTTTCTGAATATCGGCCTTTCTATCCTCCGGGACATTAGGATTATCCATGATGGAGCGCTCCTGCTTCTGAATCATGGTCAGCGCTTCGCTCAGTTTAATGTCCTGGTAAAGCCGTGGTACCAATGCCAGAACGACTGAGATTAGCACCAGCGGCCAGACCCAATCCTGCCAGGTGACGTTTTTAGCGATATCATCAAAGGCTTTGGTGGGGTTTAGGAATACGTTCAGCATTCGCTGCAAGAAAGATTGCCGTTCCATGCTAGTGATCCTTCCTTAATTGAAACGGGTCAAACCGAAGAGGGGGCAGGCTTATTTGCAGGCAATTTCGACACATATCACAGGTTTGACTCGCTTAACGGAATTGGGTTGCCCTTCACCATGTGTCTTTTTTCTCCGCTGCAATTCACGCGCCGAAAAATAAGCGGATAATTAGCAATAGTTGATAATTTTTAGGGAGTTACCGAACGGTTAGAACTTGCAGAGAATGGGTTTTTTTACGTGCCACGTGTAACGGCGGCGATTTCATCATGATACTTATCTACCAATGTATCAAAATAGGCGCGGGCAGCTTCATATTCATTGGGGATAACACCATCCAGAATGGCTTCTTCAATGTCGTGCTTGATTTTGCCCACCAGCGGTCCAGGCCGAATGTTTAGCAGTGTCATGATTTCATCTCCCCGCAGCGGCGATTGGAAGGCGCGCATCTGGTCTTTTTCGTAAACTTCCTCTATGCGGGTCATAACCTTGTCGAAATTGCCATAATAGCGTTTCACCCGCTTGGGGTCTTTTGAGGTGACATCCGCGCGGCAGAGAATCATCAGGTCCTGAAGATGGTCACCGGCTTCCACAATGAGACGCCGGATGGCGGAGTCGGAGACATTTTCTTTAGCCAAAGCGATGGGACGCAGGTGGAGTCGGGTCATTTTCTTGGCGTAAGCGGTGAGTCGTCGCGGGAGTTTCATGCGTTGCCCCACCTGGTTTAGCATTTTCCGGCCCAATTCATCGTGCCCGTGGTAAGTCCAGCCGGTGCCTCGTACGAATTTTTTCGTGTCCGGTTTGCCGATGTCGTGGACCAATGCTGCAAATCGTAGCCAGACCTTATCGGATTTGGCCGCCGTATTGTCCACCACCTTGAGCGTATGGTGAAACACATCTTTGTGGCGCTGCCCGTCCCGTTCTTCTACACCGCCCAGGGTGGCGATTTCGGGAAACACCAGTTTCAGCAGTTCCGTCTCCTGCAAAACATAAAATCCAATGCTGGGTGTGTCGGCAGCCAGAATTTTCATCATCTCATCGGTGATACGCTCCTGAGAAACAATTTCAATCCTGCTGTACATTTTTTTCATAGCATCTATTGCCGCCGGGTCCACGGTAAATTCCAGCTGAGCGGCAAAGCGGGCTGCACGCATCATGCGCAAAGGGTCTTCCGAAAAGGTCGTTTCCGCGTCCAGTGGTGTGCGTAATAATTTCCGAGCGAGGTCTTCCTGTCCCTGGTAATAGTCAATGAATTCACCGAACCTATCTTTGTTCAGGGCCAGTGCCATGGCATTCACAGTGAAATCCCGCCGGGAGAGATCACCCTTCAGGTCCGTATAGACTACTTCCGGTTTACGGGAGTCGGGTTGGTAGGTTTCCAGCCGGGCGGAGGCTACTTCAATTACGAATTCACCATAGGGAATGAGCGCAGTGCCGAATTCAGCATAAATGACCGGATTTCGGACCTTCAGTTTCTTTGCCAGCAGCCGGGCATAAGCCACACCATCACCCACCACCATCAAATCCACATCTTTATTGGCCTGGTTCAGCAGCAGATCTCTGACGAAGCCACCGACGGCGTAAAGTTCCAACTGCTGATCATCCGCCAGCTTGCCGGCTGTGTGAAAGACATTTAAAATATTTTCAGGAATTTTTTTAATCAGGTCCATGGAACTAATAAAAGGCCAGGCGTGGTGAAAAAAAAGCAATCTTGTGTTAAAATTCCGGGACATTATTTTTAGCTTACCCCATGCAACCCAAACAGATCATCGGCTTGTTTTTCCTTACATTCTGGTGTGTACCCATAGGCATGAATGCCCAAGTCATCAGTGCCGAGATAACCGTTGATGCCACCCGGCTGGACGATGCCCAGCAACAGGCCGCCGAGGCACTGGAACGCACGATTCAGCATTACATCGAGTCGGTGAACTGGGTGACCGATGTGCACGATTCGCCCTTCAATATCCAGGGACAGATTTTCATTGATACTTACACGGAAAACGGTTTTCAACAGCTCTACACCGGCAAAGCGTTTTGGGGAAATGGTGCGGATCAAAAACATTATGACAAGCTGGTTCAGTTCAACTATCGCCGCGGCGATCAGCTGATTCATTCCGGTCGTTTTGAGCCATTGGCGGGATTAATCGATTATTGGGTCAATATTTTACTGGCCGGCGAACTGGATACCTGGGAGCAGTTTGGTGGCACACGATACTATGCAGCAGCCCGGCGGATTGCTGAGCAGGGGGCCCAGTCGTCGTTGAAAAAAGGGTGGGAAGACAGGCTGACCACCGTTGAAGACTTGAGCAACAACCAAAATTTCCGTAAGCTCAAATTTGCATATTACGAAGCTATTTATCGCTGGAACAATCATGAGGACAAGGAAGCTTTCCGCCAGATCAATATTTTTTTGGAAAATCTGGAAGCCGGATTGCGCCAGGAGAAGGGGCGGATTTATATCAAGCAGTTTATGGATGCCAAATACCGGGATTTCAGTGATTTTCTCTGGGAGGTTGGTAATCGAAAGTATTTAGAGCGCCTGACGCGGGCGGATGATGACCATACCAAATATTATCAGGAGCTGCTGGATGCCTGGTAGCTGCTAAGGGATGATTTAAATGAACAACAAACGCAATAAATTCCTGTTCACTGCCCTTGTCGTGGTGCTTGTGGTTTCGGCTTGTAGTCAGGCAAAAACGGAAGATCCCTACGCCTGGTTGGCGCAGCAACCCAAACCGTGGACATTGACCGATGCTGATTTGAACAAAATCCTGCCCCAATTTCAAAGCCAATTCCCTGATTTCCACCAGCGATTGAAAGCCTTTGCCATCTGGCGGGTGGGAACGCCGTACGAAATCTTCAAGCTGGGAGAAGGGAAGGAACCGGACGCCGATCCGGTGATTCGTCTGGATGTTTCCGACTGTACCGGACATGTCTTAACATCCATGGCTTACGCCCAGGCCAACACCTGGACACAGGCTTATCAGAACATGGTCCAGATCCATTACAAGCGGGGGAGCTCGGGGGAGAAACGCCCCGACTACAAAAACCGCTGGCATTTCACGGTCGATCGTATTCGCAGCAATCCCTATACAACAGATATTACACAACAACTTTTTCCCCGGTGGGAACTGGATTCGGTGAGCATCACGCTGAATAAAAAATCGGATGGCAGCGAATTATTGCCGCTGGGCTGGGACCGAAAGTTAAAGGTATTCTACATTCCCAATGACAAAATTGACGAGGCTTTGCTGTCCAAACTACCGGAGATTTGCGGTGTAGCCTTTGTGAAACCCTCCTTTTTCAAAGATGGTATCGTCATTGGGCATGAGGGGATGATCATTGATGGCAAAGAGCTGATCCACGCCTCCCAGTCAGCCGGAGAAACCGTAAGGGTTCCTTTTCTGGAATACTATTTTCAGGAGGACGGCGGCGCATTTTTCGGTGGGATTATGATTTATATCTTTAAACCATTGCCGGGCATGCAATCCATCGGAGCGTAACGCCCGGGTATTTGAAAGCCAAAGCAGGTTTTCGCCTGCTTTTTTAATACCCAATCTGACCAGACAGCGTCCTGAAATGGCGAAGTGTAAAGGAGTATAATTCAGATGAGCAATCAAACCATTTCCATGACCGAAAGGCTGTATGAGTATTTGTGTGATGTTTCGCTACGAGAGCCTGAGATTCTGAAGGAATTACGGGACGTCACCGCTCATATGGAAAACGCCAACATGCAAATCGCGCCGGAACAGGGTCAGTTTATGGCGCTGCTGGTGAAGCTCATGAAGGCGCATAAAACGCTGGAAATTGGCACCTTCACAGGTTACAGTAGTCTGGCGGTGGCGCTGGCGTTACCGGCGCTGGGCGAGGTGGTTTGTTGTGATGTGAGTGAAGAATACACCGCCGTGGCGCGCGAATTCTGGGAAAAAGCGGGTGTGGCAGAAAAAATGGATTTGCGTATTGGTCCGGCACTGGAGACGCTGGATCAGATGATTGCGGATAAAAACCAAGCCGGGACATTTGACTTCGCCTTTATCGACGCAGAGAAGACCGAATATCCGGAATATTACGAGCGGGTTCTGACGCTGTTACGTCCAGGTGGGTTGATTGCTATCGATAATGTCCTGCGGGGTGGTCGTGTGGCCGATCCGGGGGAGGATGACACGGGTACACAGGTGATGCGGCAGTTTAACGAGGACTTGAAAAACGATTCGCGGATTGAATTGTCGCTGGTGCCTATTGCTGACGGACTGACCCTGGCGATGAAGCGGTGATGGTTTATTAAAGTGAATCCAGATAATTTTCCTCTATAATTCCTGTACCAATTAACAGCATACACTGATCAGGGTTATTTTCCAGTAGAGTCTCCAAAACTGACTTTAAGAGTTTTGCATCATCCGGGAAATCATGTTTCCCACTCCATTCGTCACTAATTCGCAGCGCAATTGCTTGGGCAAAACGTTTTATATCCGACATTGCGTCTCCCTTAATAAAATTTTCTCCATTCTTAATCGAATCTGATCCTCAGCAAAATGCGCCATCCGATGGTGGTGAGCACAGACAACCGATAGATTCCAAAGCCCATCCTCGCCACCCTGATACAATGGAATAATATGGTGAACCTCTATGTACGGTGTACCATCTGGTTTTATGAAGGTGTTTTCACATTTAGGGTACAGACACAAAAATCCCAGCTTTTCTCGGGCTAACTTTACCCAGCCTTGGTTACGGGCAAAACTCTCAATCAGATATTCTTTTTTCACCGGATTCGAGGTATTGGTTATTAATTCGATACTTTCTGTCTCAACCTCGTTTTCTAACAAGTCAATGCCCCTCAAACTATAGGCGCCCTTAGAATCGCGGAAGCTTACGATGTTTTCATCTCGCAGTTCCTGCAAAAGTCGCCTGACAGTCGCATGTGGTGTATTCCCCCCGACTCCTATTGAACGAAAATCACCAAACTTATCGTACAACTCCTGGAGCGTGAAAGTCCGACTCCCTTTCTCTTGGCAAAATTGAATAACTAGTTTGAGTAAAGATTCTCTCTGATTCATGATAATTCTCCATCGGGAAACCTGTGTTTACCGGACCTTTTTTCGCCGGATGCAGAGGTGTTCTCTATAAAGAGATCGTTTATGAACGATCTGCCAATGCATAATTTGCTACGAATAGACTAAGGCTGTTTACTGCGTAAATGCACCAGCACCAACGCAATCGCGCCAAATGTAATGGACATATCGGCGGTGTTCAGGATTCCGGTGCGAAACCACGGACCGATGCCAAAATTGAGGAAGTCCGTGACACTGCCGGCATGCACCAACCGGTCCCATACATTACTGCCCCCACCGCCCACGATTGAAGCAATACTGATTAATTCCCCGCGAGTTAAATCATGATGCTTTACCAGCAAGTATCCCAGCGCCCCGAGGGTGAGCAGAACGGGAAAGATGGTGAGCAGGATGGTTTTATAGGGCTGGTGCAAGTTGGAACCCAATCCCAGAAAAGCGCCGTCATTCTCCGCGTAAGTCAGGATAAAAATATCGCCCACCACCTCGATGGTCCCGGCCGATTTCAGATTTTGCCGCGCCCAGGATTTGGTCACCTGGTCAACGGCGATACTGAAGGTGATGATGACCACCACCAGCAGGTAGTTTTTAAGTGTGGAAGTCGGGGAAAACACCAGCCTATTCCGGCTGATCGTAATCAAAATCGGTGGACAGTTTGAAACGCATAATTCTGTCGTTACCTGTATCGGCTATATACACCACACCATTGGCATCCACGGCAACACCCCGGGGCTGGTTCAGAATATCGGCCGAATATTTTTCAACAATTGTGTCTATCTCCGTGTACACCCAACCGGTATCCGACAGGGCTGAATCGATGAGGGTCGTATCAATACGAACTTTGGAAACCCCCACATAATAACCGAAGTTGCCATTGCGTGTAAACTGCTGGATCTGGTGGTGATCGGTGTCGGCCACATAGATATTCCCCACCGCATCAACAGCAACATCCGACGGCCTGGCGAAGCGGTTCAAATCCATAATGGGATTTACCCCCAGATCAAATACCGAACTCCCACCAATTTTGTGTACGCCAAAAATCTCCCCCCATTGCGCGTAATAGAGACCACCCTCCGCATCCACCGTCATCCCCTTTGGGTCATTCACGGTCCCATTGCCGGTTCCGTGTGATGCTGTCCGGGCTGAAATTTTCCCGCGATAGAGAAAAAGCAGCTGATCTTCATGGGTTAATGCCAATGCTGCCCGGTGATAGGACATTCTCAAAATGGCATCGGAGGCAGCGTCTGCCACATAGCAGAAATCAGAACCATCCGGGCCGGCGGTCACACTCACGAAGCGGGTGGTATCGGCGCCCAGGTAGTAATGAGCAGCATTCAGTGAATCTGCCGTGGAATTGCCATCCCAGAACGGACGCACACCCAGCCATTCATCCAGTCCGGTGGTGGTTGTAACAATTGAGTCCATGTGTTGCCCTGTGGCTGTGCCGTAAGCGGTAAATATGTCCGCCAGCGAATCCAGATCGCTGACCCAGCCGTCAGTGTCGAATTGAATGGCCGTGATCAGGGCTTTGATTCCCACGATCTGAGCGTATTGATTCCAGACCCAGACCTGATTGGTGCTGTCGGTGATGAACAAGTTCAGACGGCTGTCTTGTGAAATGGCGTACGGCGTACGGCTCAATTCACTGAGCGGGGTAAAATCGTTCCCATACGCATCGGTGGTCATCACACTGCCAGCGCCATTCAGAACCTGAATCCCCGGCGGCAGATGATTGGTGACAAAAATGTAGCCATCCCGCCCCACAATCACATCCCGCGGATGGCTGAAGGCATAGCCATTGGCGTCTGACCAGTCGGGACTTATCCGAATGTAAGTGGTGTCACCGGCTCCGAATGTATTGTCATCTGAATTACCCGTGGTAGGCAGGTCCCATTTGGTGCCGCAGCTGGCCAGCAACAGCATCAGCAGTCCGGCAAAGATAAAGGTCAGGACATGAGTGGGTATTCGTTGTAGGGAATGCATCAAAACGCCCACCCCAGACTGAACCGTTGGGCATTGTTCCAGTCGCGCATATCAGTATAGGCATAGTCCACCTGCAGCATGGCCAGGTGAATTCCAAATCCCACCGACCAGGTTTCCACATCCATATTGGATTGATAGCCGCCCCGGAAGTAAAGCATCTCTTTCACACTGAATTCCGCGCCCCAACTGATGTTCTCCGCGTTATCCACCGGATGATTGAGCTGAACGCTGGTGGTGAATTGGGCGTGGGGTGAATTGAGCCATTCATTGGCAATTCCCAGTCGGAAAATCGTGGGCGGCGAGAAATCGGCGTAGGGTTCGGTCTGCTGAACGCCATTAATATCGGTATAAGTGTACTCGCCTTTCGGTGCAGCAGGGGTCCCGAAGTTGACCAGCGCCACTGCGAAGCGTAATTGCTGAAAACCGGTATAGTAGTAGGTTCCCAGATCGAAAAGGGTGTTGACCATGTGGAGTTCGGCCAGTTGTTCATCCACGAGTTTACCGGTAATGCCAAAGGAAAAGCGGTCGGTCATTTTCATGGCGAAGGAGAGCCCGGCCATCACATCACCGTAATTGAACCAGGCACCGGTGCCGCCGGGTTGATATTCGGTGGTGATTTCCATGGGATCCATGTGAAGCGCTGTGGCAGATAATCCAATCCCGTAGATCCCGCCAAATTGCCATACAATGCCCAAATTCTCGTGCTGAATTCCGGCGACCCATTCGTTGTGATCGGCGGTGACACTGCGCTTTTCCGTAATCTGAACCAGGCCGGCCGGGTTCCAAAAAAGGGTGGTAGCGTCGTTAGCTACAGGAATATAAGCGCCTCCCATTCCCAGTGCCCGGGCACCCACGCCGATTTTCAGGAATGTGAATGCGGATGTTCCGGCGCGTTGACCGCCCAGAATGGGAAAGAAGTTGGAGTGATCCTGAGCGCGGAGGGGTTGGGAGAGTAAGAAAAGTGTCAGAAATAAAAAGGATATGATGAATCGGTAAGGGGCTGAAGCCCCAACTTTTTGGGTTAATTGTGTCTCCGGGCTAAAGCCCGGAGCTACGGAATTGACAGCCGGACGATTTTCTGAATTTAAAGGAGAATCGAGAAGCGAATCCGGGGCTATAGAGTATCCTCCGTTGCCACGAGCTTGAGGTTGTGGGGATGTATTTGATTGGTAGCAAGGGGCTGAAGCCCCGTTTTCATGGGTTAATTGTGTCTCCGGGCTAAAGCCCGGAGCTGCGGAATTGACAGCCGGACGATTTTCTGAATTTAAAGGAGAATCGAGAAGCGAATCCGGGGCTATAGAGTATCCTCCGTTGCCACGAGCTTCAGCTCGTGGGATATGGAATACACCTCCCAAACGGGGCTTTAGCCCCTTAATAACCCTAAACCAAAAACCCATATTTTTCCAATAATAATTGATATTCTTCCTCAAAGCTCTGAAGCTTATGATGCTCTTCCTGATTCCGAATATATTCCCGGACGATATTTAAATCCGATTCGTTGTACGAGATTCCGATGTATTCTTCCTGCCAGCCAAACCGTATTTTTATAAAATCTTGTTTGTTAATCCAATTTGAAGATTCACCCTTAACCAACCGCACCCAATCCGAAAGACTTACCTTTGCAGGTAAAGAAATCAGCAAATGGACATGATTAGCTGTGCCGTTGATATGGTCGATATAAAATCCTTTTGATTGAGCATTTTCACGCATATGGTAAAACGCTTTTTGGCGAAAAGATTTAGCCAGCAGTGGTTGACGGTTTTTTGTGGACCAAATCAGATGTAGCCAATTTCTTGTGTACGGCATAAGGATTTAAGGGGCTGAAGCCCCAACTTTTTGGGTTAATTGTGTCTCCGGGCTAAAGCCCGGAGCTACGGAATCAATAGTCGGACGATTTCCTGGATTAAGCGAAGTAGCGTAAACCAAATCCGGAGCTGCGGAATCTCCTCCGTTGCCACGAGCTTGAGGTTGTGGGGATGTATTCGATTGGTAGTAAGGGGCTGAAGCCCCACCCTTTTGGGTTAATTGTGTCTCCGGGCTAAAGCCCGGAGCTACGGAATTGACAGCCGGACGATTTTCGGTGTTGAAGGGAAAATCGAGATCTAAATCCGGAGCTGCGGAATCTCCTCCGTTGCCACGAGCTGGAGGTTGTGGGGATGTATTCGATTGGTAGTAAGGGGTTGAAGTCCCAACCTTTTGGGTTAATTGTGTCTCCGGGCTAAAGCCCGGAGCTACGGAATTGACAGCCGGACGATTTTCTGAATTTAAAGGGGAATCGAGAAGCGAATCCGGGGCTATAGAGTATCCTCCGTTGCCACGAGCTTGAGCTCGTGGGATAGGGAATACACCTCTCAAACGGGGCTTTAGCCCCTTAAAAAGAAAACCTACCATCGCAGCGTCACCCCTAATTCCATGGATCGTGGCGAGCGGTACCGACTGGGATCCAAACGTGGATCCGGCCGGTTGATATATGTATAGCCGATAACATCTCCCGGATCATAACCCGCTCCGGTGAAGGGATTAATGGAACGGGGTTGGCGGATATTAAACAGGTTGTTAATCGTCCAGAAAACCCGCCACTCCAGACCATTCACATCAAAATATTTATTCAATTTCAAGTCCACGGTGGTGAGCGGAGGCGCCAGCTCAGAATAGGGTTTGTCACTGCTGGGCGTCCCGTCATAATAGAGCTGGCCATTTTCTTCCCGCAAGACCACTTGGGTCATGGGCGTGTAGCGCTTTCCGCTCTCGTAATCAATCCGGGCGCTCACACTCCAGTTCCGGGGCATGCTTACGCCAAAAAGACGTAAATTGTCTTTTGGACCCACCGTGTAGTTCAGATTGGTGAAAAAACGCACCGGACGGTCCCACGCCAGGTAATTTTCACCCAGAGGTTTTTCATCCAGCCGGCCCGCCTCCACCAGCAGGTTGTCCAGGGGTGTAGAGCTTTTCCCGGTGGTGATGCTGTAACTGAAGTTCGCATCGGTGGAAAAATAGCGGGCAAAACGGCGTTTAAATTTTATCTCAACGCCCCGTGACCGGGCATAATCCATGTTGATATAGATAAGGTAGCTGATATGACCCAGCCGGGGATTGAACATGGTGACCCGCTGGCTGGTTTCGTAATCAAACATATCCTTATAAAATGCTTTGAACTCAATGACCTGATTTTCGTCAAACTTGTGCTTCAGGCCGATTTCATAGGCCACGGTGGTCTTGGGATTCAGATTGGGATTTCCGAAGAGCTGATAAGTGGCTTCCGCATTGGCCCGTAGTTTTGCATAAACATAATTATAGGTGGGGAGCTGGCTGAAATGACCGTAGTTGAAATAGAGTACATCGGAATCGGTAACCGGATGTGAAATGCCCACCCGCGGACTCAGATGGCCTTTCCCGCGATAGCCCAGGAATTGGAAAGTATCCTGGCAGAATTTCGTCCGGGCGGCGTCCGTGATGGTCACCACGCCACTATCCGCCACGGCATTCTCCAGATATTTCCCCGGAAACCAATAGTCATACCGCACGCCCAGATTGGCAATCATGCCGTCAAAAGTGATTTTGTCCTGGAAATAGAAGGAGCCGTTGTATGCGGTGGCATTGTAGAAATCATAATTGCGGCCCAAACCCGATTCCCCCAGCCAGGGTGAATCAATGTCAATCACCTGGATTTCGCTGCGCTGATGTTTGAATCCGGCTTTATAACTATGGCGGTAGGAGGGTTGGTAATTCATATCAATGGCACCGGAGAAATTGTCGGAAAAATAGTCGTACCACTCAGGGGGATTACCGTAGTCCCAAAACTCATCACCAAACCGAATGTTGATATCATCGTCAGGATTGAATTGGGAATAATGAATGGGTTCCTGATCGGTGGTCTGGATATAGTCAGACCAGGGCTTGTTTTCCGCGGCACTGTGCAGATTGGTGAAAAACCGGCCTACGGTCACTTCATAGAATAAACTTGACGAAAGGGTGTGTGTCCACATACCGGTGGTAAGAATCGTCTCTTTGGTGAGTGTGTTGTACTTATCCAGGACATTCTGATATTCGTACGGGTAATACCGGTTGCCCTGAAACCGGGACATGAAATAGCCCTGGTTGATATTCAGCGACCGGTCATAGGAGAGGCTGAATTTCTGTTTGGGATTCAAACGCCAGGTGAGTTTGTACAGGCCGTGCCAGTCATTTTCCTCCCGCGGTGCCAGGGAGGTCATCCAGGCTTGGGTGGGTGCTAAATTTTCCGCCGTGGGCAGGTAGGTGTCGCTGAGTTTGGTGTAGCCATTGGCGAAAAAGCTAAACTCACCCGGTAGAGTTACTCCCAGTTTACCCAGCGTGGTGGTGAAAATTTCGGGTCCGCTCAGGGTAAATTCTACCCGGTCGGTGTTGAAGTTTTCCCAGGGTGTGGTGGACAGCCCGAAATGGTCTCCGGAGTAGGTGAAGGTGCCGTGAAATTCCGGGGAGCCTTCTTTGATTTTGATATTCACAATTCCCGACATGGCCTGGCCGTATTCGGCGTTAAACCCGCCGGTAACCACCTCCAGTTCCTCAATGGCGTCCACATTCACATAAAGATTGTTAGAGTAGCCGGAGAGCGGGTCTTTCACAGACATGCCGTCCACGATGAACATGCTTTCGTCCACACGACCGCCCCGGATGTGGATTTCATTATCCACGGTGGAGACGCCGGCCTGCTCGCTGAGCACATCCTCCACATTGTTTACGATTTTCGATCTCAGGTCGTCGGATGTAATCCGTACACTGGAAGCAGTCTGGTCAACTTCCAGCAGCGGTCGTTTACCTTCCACCACAATCTCCTGTCCCAGCGCCAACGTCGTCTCTTCCAGATGAATGTCCAGCTCTACCGGCACACCGGCTGTGACTTTTACCCCGGTTTTTAAGACCACCTTATAACCCATCATGGAGAATTGTACATCGTATGTTCCGGGACTCATTCCCCGTACCTCAAACCGGCCATCCATATCGGTGGCGGCACCGTAATAGGTTCCTTTCAGCATCACATTCACACCTGGTAAGGGTGTTCCTGACGATGCTTCCGTGACCGTGCCGCGGATAATACCGCCCGGTTGGGCCAGGACTAATCCAGACCAGATCAGGAGACCCGTGAATAGTTTTATTATGGTGGAAGACATCCGCACTATTCAAAAACCTGATTCAAAATGAAGCCCATGACCGCCACGATGTTGTTATTCCCGTTACAGACATGGAATGGCAATGACAAGAAAACGGATTGGCCGGAGCCGGGTCCGGGACTGAAGAGTTGTGCTACCGGCGGTGTACCGGTCCAGGCGTCGTAAGAATTGCGGGGTTCCTCAAGAATGAAAAGATCCCGACTTGTGGCCCCAAAATCCAGCAGTCCCGGGAAATATCCACTCACCCGGCGCGCAATCAGGTCGCTGGTTTTTAATGCCAGTTCAGGAATAATCCGCACCGAATCGGTCACCGCCGGATCGACCAGATTAATGGTAAGACCGGCGATCATTCGGCCACTGGGATTGAGCACAAAATTGGAATCTATGGAGGTGAATGTGTAGCCGGCATCAACCCGCAGACTGGATACGAACAGATTCCCGCCGTTTTCCAGAAAAACCCGCAGACCGCCGTCAGCGTCCGGTAAATGGGGTGCTTCGGAGTAATGGTACCAGATAACGGTTTTGAAATAGCCAAACATGGCAACCTGGTCGTTCAATGCAGTGGCAACTGCCTTGACACCATCCCGGACTTCCAGAACGGTGTAAGTGGAAGAACCGTAGAGAGAATCCAGAATTCCCGTGTAAAATGTTCGGGTGGGACCCGCGTTGTCCAGTCGGAAATCATCCACCAAAAGCACATCGCCCACCGGCTGTCGCACCCGCCAGGTATTGGCGGTGGTGTTGTCGGCAGAATCGGGATACATGAGGAGATTGCTTTTGGCACCTGCGGTGTCAATGGCCTGAACATAAAAGGTGTGGTAGCCTGCCGGGATCTCACGCAGGGTTTTGCTGGTGGCGTCACCAGCGATATAATTCCAGTTTGTGGTATCATCCAGCGCCCAGCGAATCCGACTGATGGTTTCCACACCATCCAGATCACTTACTGTCCACACGAATGTGCGGGTCGGGAATGTCAGGTGTTCCACATTGGGATCGGTGACACCGGGATTGGCATTCACCGCCCACTCAATTTCCGGCGGTTGATTGGCTACCGGGAGAGTCAGCATGGCGGGTGATGTGTCCACAGCGCCTGAGTCATCCTGCGCTTTCACCTGG
>JAIPJR010000005.1 GCA_021734045.1 Fidelibacterota bacterium | reverse complement strand
AATCCAGATCTTTCACAATCAGTTCGGATTCGATGATTTCCACATCCCGAATGGGATCAATGCTGCCTTCCACATGGGTCACATTATCGTCCACAAAACAGCGCACCACATGGCAGATGGCGGTGACTTCGCGGATGTGAGAGAGGAACTGGTTGCCTAATCCCTCGCCCTTGCTGGCCCCCTTCACCAGACCGGCAATATCCACAAATTCCACCACTGCCGGTGTCACCTTTTCCGGCTGGTAGATTTCCGCCAGTTTTTTCAAGTTAGCGTCCGGGACTGGCACAATGCCCACATTGGGCTCAATGGTGCAGAAGGGGTAATTCTCCGCCGGAATATCCGAAGCGGTGAGGGCATTGAAAATGGTGGATTTGCCCACATTGGGCAGACCGATGATTCCGCATTGCAGGGCCATTGTGTCAGGCGTCCTTATTTTGTTCGAAACTTGTCACGTGATTACCTCCAAATCCTATTTCACCAAATGCAACTTCACATGGCTTGACTGATGCCGGCCGCTCAACCGGGCGATGTAAACACCCGATGCTACCGGCAATCCGCCGGAGGTTTTCCCGGTCCAGCGTACGGACTGTTGCCATTTCCCGGGCAGCATCTGCTGTTCATAAATCCGCCGCCCCGTGAGATCAAATATTTCCAGCAGCGGTGAATTGGCATTTTCCGGTACAACCAGATCCAGTGTCACCGACCCATTAAAGGGATTGGGAAATGCCCGTGTAATAGCCAGGGTCTGTGGTACTTCCAAGCCCTCATTGGTGATGCTCACCGGTTGGGTAAAGAAATCCACCACCCGTGCGGCCAGATTCACCTGTTCCTGGGCATCATCAATAGTCTCCATGGGAAATCCGGTGGTAACCACATAACCATTGGTGCTGCCGGTAAATGTCCCGGCATACGCCACACCTGCCACCCGGTTATTACCGTACTTCAAAACGACTTGCCCGCCGCTGGTGACATTAAAGTAATCCGGCCAGTCCTCCGGGTAGGGTGAACCGGTTAGTCCGTAGGTGAAATTCAAACCGGCAAATTCAGTCCCGGCCTCACCATCCACATAAGGATCATCGGCGTTATCCCCGGCGTAATTCACTTTCAGGTAATTGTGAATAAAATCTTTATCAGCCGTGCTCCCTTGCGCATCCAGATCGTAGGCGATTTCAGAACCCGATATAAAAACCCGACCGCCTTGATTCAGATATGCTGCAATCATGTCCTGTTCGTCTGCATTCAGCGTCTCATCTGCCGTGGATTCGTCCCCCAGCAACCAGTCCAGCGCCCAGAATCCGGTGAGCATACTGGTTCCAACGATCTCATTGGCGATGGTGGAAAATCCCAGTCCCGCACCAGCCCAAGCCTGGCCATGACGGGCGGCAAAATCATGTGTCGATTCACCCCAACTGCCACTGCCACCAAACCGGTCAAAGCCATCCACAATCAGAATGTCATTATCCCGGTCGCCGGTAAAGCAACCATACGTGTCGGATGAGAATTCTGAGATACCCACGGCATTAAATGCGCGCGCTTTGATAAAAATCGCTGTGTCTGCCGGGAATGCATCGGCCAGGCTTGCGCTGGCAGAAACGATATCCACAAATTGACTGTCAGGCCAGTTGCTCAGGTCATCGGTGTAGAATAACCGGTACCCGGTGGCGCCGGTCACCGGATTAATATTCACCAGAACCGAACCATTCATGTACACCACCCATCGCAAGGTTGGTGCAGCTACGGCAGATGCTGCCAGCGCGAGATCCTGATGATTAATGACACCAGACGCAACGGTTTTGGTGATACTCACGGTGTCAAATTCGGAAACGGCTGTGAGGGTATAATCTCCCGGGGCTAGACTGTCGAACCTGAAATAGCCATTGCCAATTTCATCTGTGACATAAATAGAGTCAGACAGGGCGGGGGTAATGGAAACAGCAATACCACTGGCGGGTTGATTCGTCGTCGTGTTGGTCACAATGCCGTCCAGCGTACCGATTTCGGGTCGGGCAACATCATAGTAATCCAGGAATGTGAATAAAATGGCCTCAGCTTCGGTCTTCAGGTAAGCTTTGTTCTGCAATCGTCGGATTTCCGGTGGAAAGTCCCAGAAACTCCCTTCACTCAAATCCCCCGGCATGGTGAGGTCATTCAATACACCCAGATTAAATCCCAGAAAATCACGATCGCCCCGGGCACCATAGTCTGCCGTGGTGCGCAAGGCCAGGTATATTTCATGCGAAACCATATCGGCAAACAGATCCGCCTCGCCAGGCCATTGCGCAGGACCACTGGTGTATAACTGTTCGTAAAGCGACAGTGTGTAGTTGGCCGTCCCCTGAAAGGCATTGTGATGAATGGAATGGAAATAGTCCACATTGTTGCTGTTGGCCACGTACTCCCGTTGACTGAGGGTCAGTTGGGTTGCCATGGAGTCGCGTACTGTGAGGATTACCGTGTCAGGATTTTGGGTATCCAGGAACCATTCGGTATCCAACGCCACCTGAAAATTCACCACTGCTTCGAACCATTTCCCCGTGCCCGGACCGCCGCCATGACCCGGATCGAGACAGATTGCCAGCCCGCTTAAATCAGCAAATAGAATCGCCGGCACCATGAATCCCACCGTCACCAGGCGTTTTAACAATTTCATATTATTCTACCTCATCAATCTGGTTCAATACCTCATCGTGCCGCACGATTTCATACTCAGTCCGGGCTTTTTCCAGCGCTTCATTGCGTACCACAGCCTGGCGGTAGTTCTCCACATCCTGCCGCACCTTTTCACGAATGCGGTCCAGGGGTAACGGATAGCGTCGTTGCTGTGTGTAACGGACAATTGACCAGCCATCTTCCGTTTCCACAGGACCCACCGGTATGTTTTGCTGAACCTTCAGCGCGTTTTCATACTGGGTGACAAATGGCGTTTTACCACCCACCTGCCAACCCAGATCGCCCGGTGCTCCTTGTAATCCATGGCGTTTTGAATATCGCCGTGCCATCTCATCAAAATTCGCGCCCGTGCGCAGTCGGTACATAAGACTATCTGCAAACGCCTTGTCCGTAACCAGAATTTCCTGTAACCACAGACTATCCGGAGCGTGGTAGCGCTGTCGCCAGTTTTCATGGTACCAGGTGTTTACAATTTGATCGGTGATGGTGAGTGTATCATAGAGCGATTGCAGGTAGAGCTGCGCCAGCAATTTGTCTTCCCGGTCCCGGACCTCTTCCACCACATCGGGCTTTTGATCATACCCTTTGGCCTCGGCTTCCCGGCCCAACAGCTCGTCCCGGATCATGTTGGCCAGCCCCACATAGAGATTTCCGTAAAAATGTCGCCGATCCATCTCCGGCAGCCGGTCCAGAAATTCACGCACCGTCCAACCCTCACCGGCAAAGGTCACCAGCATTTGATCCAGATAGGGCAAAAGCTCATCTTCAAGAGTGGCAAATTCCCGCTCCGGTGAGCTTGATTGTTCCTCCGGCGCTAATGTCTCATCCGCCGAGCGCCTGGCGATAATGGCAGTGAATACGGGGCGCGTAATTTCGCGATCGAATTGCACATTCTGCGCCTCCATAAACTCATTCATCACCTGTTTGCTCACCACTGCTTCCCGACGCTCGTAAATGCGATTTTTCAGAAACTTCTTTTTTTTCTGAAAATCGTCCTCAGAAACAATCATCTGCCGTTTGAAATCATCCACCCGCAGAATATGCCAGCCGTACTGACTGCGGACCGGCCGGGTAAACTCACCCACCGGCGATTCGTAAGCAGCATTTTCGAGATTTTCGTCCAAATCTCCCCATTCAAGCCATCCTAAAGCGCCGCCATTTTCGGCCAGTAATGAATCGGCGTAGATGCGACTGGCGATTTCCTCAAATGTCATGCGTCCGCTTTCCAAAAGGGCGTACAAACTATCGGCAGCTTCCGCACTGGGCGCAAACAGATGACGGACAAAAAGTTGTTTATTGTTACGAGCAAACGCCTCCCGCAGTTCCTCCTCCGTCGGTTCAGGAATTTTTTCCCGTACCCATTCATCGTAGAGATGGCGGGCCATGGCTTTGTGTTCTGCCACCCGGCGAACATGTTTCAGAATGGGCATCGTGTCCAGATGAACCCGTTCCGCTTCCTGAGCCAATAGTTTGTCGCCGATGAGGTAATCCAATGTCTGTACACGCGTCTCCGGTGAATCGAATTTATCACCGTACAGAATGACCGGGAGATAGCCGCGCTGAAAGCTGGTCAATGATATCGTTCGGTCTCCTACAACGGCAACGACCGATTCTTTCGCCTCCTTTTTCCCACAGTGCAGCAGAAACAGGATGGAAAAAGCGATCGGTAACCAATACAGGAATTTGCGTTCACGTGAATTCGGCTGGCTGAAAAGCATAAAAATCCAATCTTCCTCAAACAAATAACGACCATTCCGGTCCGGAATAGTCTGATAAAATACAACCCCGGTTTTCCGGGCTTTAATATACCTGAGATGTGAGGGGAATCAACAAGGGTGGCAGGCGTCAATCCCCTGTAGAGCAGAGCTCCTCGAAGCGCTTAAGGTTTTTCATGTTCCCAATCGTTAACAGGATGTCACCGGCACCAAGTTTCTCATCCGGATCAGGGTTAAACCGTGTGGGTCTTCCAGGCGTCGTAATGGCTGCAACGATGAGGTTGTAATTCTTTCTCAGATTCAGTCCCGACAGGGAATTCCCTTCCGCATCTGAACCGGATTGTACCGGAATGGTTTCCATGGTCAAATCTACCTTGGCCTGATTGGTGGCAATTTCCAAAAATTCCACCACCCCGGGTTTAATGGCCAGCCGTGCGATTTTGTGCCCTGCTGTTTCGTACGGATTCACAACTTTGTTGGCTCCTACCCGAATGAGCTTGTTGGTGGACGCCGTCTCAATGGAACGGGCCAGAATGTACAGATTCGTACTGATTGACCGGGCAGTGAGCGTCAGAAATAGATTATCTGCGTCATTGGCCAGGACTGCAATGAGTCCCTTGGCGCGCTTAATCCCTGCCTGGTGAAGCACATCATCCTTGGTAGCATCACCTTCAACCAGGAGATACTTGAACTTGCGAATGCGCTCAAGTTTCTCAGTATTTTGTTCAATAACGACGAATGGTTTTGCTTCCGCTGCAAACTCCTGTGACACAGCACTACCCATTCGGCCAAATCCACAGACAATGTAATGATCTGACAGACGGTTGATCTGATTTTGCATGTGAATTCTCCCGATACGCTTAAAGTCAATCACCCTCTGAGCAATCTGACCGAAAATGAAAAAGAACATTCCTATCCCGGCCAGCATGATAAATAAAGTCCAGATTTTGGTACCAAAGGATAGTGTCCACTCTTCCTGAAAGCCAACGGTTGTAATGGTTATCAGGGTCATATAGAGAGCATCGAACCAATCGACACCATCGAAGACCACGTAACCAGCCGTCCCAAGCAGAATGAGCAGGGCAAAAAGTATTAAAGAGCCGGTTAGACGACCGTCAAACATAGGTAATTTTCTCTATTGGAAAGTCTCCTGATAATGCAATATCTCAATCCTTTTCACATTCAGGGGGAAATTCATGATAAGCTTGTCTTTTTCCAGAATATCCGGCGAAACCGGATTGGCATAGTGAATTGGACTGGGTGCGTTGGTGCGCAGGGCTTCAGCCAGTTCATTCGCATTTTTACAGATGACCGCAATGTGCATTTTTTCCGGTGTCAAATGCCGCCGAAGTGCTGCATTCACTTGCTCCCGGGTCAGGGCCCTGACTGATGTCTCGATGTGATCAATGGTGTACGGAATTTCCTGTAGGTGTGAATCCACCTGGAATCCGAGTTGGTTGGTTTGGGAAGCAGCCCAGAGCTTTGAATAATGGGTAATGAATGCTTTCGTGCGCTCAAAATCTGATTCCGGAATGCCATTTTCAATTGCATCCATCAACTCCCAGATTGCCTGACGGATGGCGAAATGGGCATTCTCTCGCTGTACGGGTCGAATCCAGATACTGAAATATTGCTGGCGCCGGTCCACACCGGGACGGGGATAGGGACCATATCCGCTTTGTACGAAATGTTCGATGTAGCTGTAATCACCGTAATTCAGTCCGCGCTTCACCCGCATCTCATTCATCAATTGTCCCACGAAGGTACGGTGCTGACCAAACCAGGCATTGAACAGCAGCAATGCGTAGTAATCTGGGTCGGCGCGCGATACTTCCAGGGGAAATCCCATGGAAATGGCGGCCGCCTCGGTGGGTTTTTCCACCAGAACAGCGGATTGAGCAGATGGGGATTTAGGGTCTGGTAGCGCTATGGGGTCATAGGAATTAAAGTGGAACCCGGTGAAGTCCGCTTCCACCTGCATCTTTTGCCGTTCTGAGTATGGACCGGCCAGACCTACAACCAAATTTCCCGCGCCCATGTGATTTCCCCAAAAATCTTCCACATCTTTCACGGTAAGATTTTCTACCGACTCCAAACGGCCAACAACCGGCCAGTGGTAGGGGTGCTTTTCCGGGTAAATCAGCCATTGGAGCATCTCTTTGCCAAACCACTCATCGTTCTCGCCCATGAGGCTGTTCTGAATTGTTGCAATCAAATGCTTTTTCTGGCGTTCAAAATCCTTTTTGTCCCAGCGCGGCTGAAGCAGGCGATCTCTCAGCAATGGATAATACTCATCAAATTTTTCACCGTGCACCGTGGCAGAAATCACCAGATTATCCCGGTCAATCAAGAATCGCTCAGCGGCGGCTAACGGATATTTACGGTCGGTTATTTCTGCCTGTGTCAAATCTTGTGTGCCACCGTGCATGATGGTTTGGAGTGTGAGCATAGCCAGTCCCGATTGGTCCCGGGGATCGGCGGCCGATCCGACCCTGAAGTTAAATCGAATATCGATCAGGCTCGATTCGTCCGAGGGGCTGAGAACCATTTCCGGTGGATCACTGCAGCCATTCAGAAACATCAGGAGCGAGATAAAAAGAACCACCGGTGCCATGAGGGAATTACGTTTCATTGGTGCACCTCCTGCTTCAGCGTGACAACCGTGAGCCGTTCCGGTTTGAAGATGCGCCGCGCTATAGTTTTGACGGTGGATAAATCCAGCGCATCCAATTGATCGTAATACCGCTGTAGCGAGTGAAAATCGCCCGTGAGCTGGGCAAATGACAGCAACAGATACGCCACACCCGCCGGGTCATTCAATCGCATGGTGGCGGCGTAGTAGAGATGGTCTTTGATGCGGGCAAATTGCTCTTGCGTCAATTGCTCACCTGCCTGACTGAGCGATTGGCTGATGACGTGGTGGACTGAGTCCATGCGTGTGGCATCATACAGCGTGGCTTGCACGGTAAACAGACCCGGATCCCGACTGCGGTCCGCTTCCACGCGTAGGGATTGGATGATTTGTTCATCAATGACCAATCGTTTGTACAGGTTCCCCCATTGCGAAAACTGCGATTCCCGTAAGACATCCAGCACCTGGTTAATGGCATTCGTGTCGGAATAGGCGGGAATTTTCCAGGCCATCCAGAGTTGGGGGTTGGTCCGGGTGGGCCAGGTCAGGGCTGCTTCACGGGTCTCGGTTTGGATAAATTCCTGGGGCACTGGTTTGGGATTATAGCCTGGCTTCCAGGGACCGTAATACTTCTTCACCCAACCCAGCGTTTCAGTCACATCGATTCCGCCGGCAATGGTGAGGATGGCATTATCGGGGCGGTAATAGCGCCGAAAAAAGTCCAGACTGTGTTCATACTGCCGGGGCATGGCGAGAATATCCGAATGGTAGCCCATGACGGTATGGCCGTAAGTGTGTCGCTCAAATGCCGTGGTCCGCAGCGTTTCAGAGAGTGTGAGTGACGGGTCGCTGCGACCGGTGTTGTATTCACCCAGAATGGCGCCAGCTTCGGTTTGAAAGTCTTCCCGGCTGTAGGTGAGATTGATAAAACGATCGGACTCCATGGCCAGTAAGGGTTCCAGAGCGCTTACTGTGGCTGTGATGAAGTAATTGGTCAGATCGTCCGACGTCCAGGCATTAGCGTCGGCGCCGTACTGCTGGATTATCTCGTCCCGCCGTTCACGGGAATAGTTTTTTGAACCACGAAACATCATATGCTCAAAAAAATGGGCAAACCCGGTTTTACCAAATTCCACCTCATTACGCGAGCCCACCCGTACGGTCATCTGCATGGTCATCACATCGGTATTGGGCATGGGCACGAGCAGGACGGTGAGCCCGTTTTTAAGCTGATATTCCTTAACCGGAATCTCTATTGGTCTGGCGGTTAAATCTGAGAAAAGCGTAAGCACCAGAAGGAGGGCTGTAATAGCAATAGCGTGGTGACGATGCATTTTTAATTACTCCCGGGAATAAGGCTGTGTTTTAGTGGCATGAAAATTTCCGGCCTGCAGATTGACTAAACCTCATCTTGAACTGAAAAAATAGCACGATAAATGACAGCTTGCTACCCAATTTCCTCTCACCGGAATAAGAAGGTGCGGATTCCGCGGACTACCTTTGCGCCGGCACGCTTTTCGTGTAAATTGGCCCGGTTGCGGGAGGTGCGAAGAACATACCATTTATACTACCTCACAGGTACCAGGAAAAGGAGAGATACGCATGTCGAAAGTGATTGAAGTGATGGGGCGTGAAATTTTGGATTCACGGGGGAATCCCACAGTGGAAGTTGATGTGGTTTTAGAAAGCGGTGCGTTCGGGCGTGCAGCAGTGCCATCCGGTGCTTCAACCGGTGAGCACGAAGCGGTGGAATTGCGGGATGGTGATAAATCCCGTTACATGGGCAAAGGCGTTTTACAGGCGGTGCAGAATGTGAATGATGTCCTGGCTCCAGCGGTTATCGGTCTTGAAGCGGTGGAACAAAGACAGATTGACGAAAAAATGATTGCTGTGGATGGTACACCGAACAAAGCCAAAATGGGCGCCAACGCCATTCTGGGGGTATCATTGGCTGTGGCCAAAGCCGCCGCCATGGATTTTGACCTGACGCTGTATGAATACCTGGGTGGTGATGACGCCACGTTATTGCCGGTGCCCATGATGAATATTTTGAATGGCGGTAGTCATGCGGATAACAATGTGGATTTTCAGGAATTTATGATTTTCCCCGTAGGTGCCGGGAGTTTTTCGGAGGCCCTTCAGATGGGAACCGAAACATTTCATCACCTGAAAGCGGTTTTGAAAAAACGCAATCTGAATACTGCCGTGGGGGATGAAGGTGGTTTCGCGCCGAATCTGACCAGCAATGAACAGGCTATTGAAGTTATTCTGGAAGCCATTGAAAAGACAGGCTACAAACTGGGTGATCAGTTGGCCATTGCCATGGACCCCGCCTCCAGTGAATTCTATGACAAGAAATCGGGCTTGTATGTCCTGGCAGGTGAAAACAAAAAACTCACCTCCGCAGAGATGGTAGATTTTTATGCCAATTGGGCGCGTCAATACCCCATTTTGAGTCTGGAAGATGGTTTGGCGGAAGATGACTGGGATGGCTGGCAGATCCTGTTCAAAAAGCTGGGAGATAAGATCCAGCTTGTGGGGGATGATTTGACAGTAACCAATCCGGTACGATTGAAAAAGGCCATTGAGTTGAAGGCCATGAATTCAATCCTCATTAAGCTGAACCAGATTGGTACACTGACCGAAACGATGGATACGATAAAAATGGCCCATGAAAATGGCATGACTTGCGTGGTGTCTCACCGGTCAGGTGAAACTGAGGATACGACCATCGCAGACTTCACTGTTGCCATGCAAACGGGTCAGATTAAAACCGGTTCAGCCTCGCGAAGTGACCGTATCGCCAAGTACAATCAATTGTTGCGAATTGAAGAGGAACTGGGCGAAGAGGCGATTTTCGCCGGGCGTAAAGCGCTGAATCCGAAACGATAACTCGTTTCCCCTTCGAAATGATGACGATGCGAAAACGTAAGACACCCAAGCGGCCTAAAAACTCAGCCAGCTGGTTTCGTAGTAAGCTGGCCTGGGTGCTGATGCTGTTGGTGTTGGTTTTTCTGGTACAGGCCTTTGTCTTCCAGGATGAAGGTCTGTACCGTTTATATCAACTAAAGAAGCAGATTAAAGCTTCTGAAGAACGAATTGAAGCGTTAAAGGTGGAGAATGCCCGGTTGGAAGCGGAACGTCAGCGTCTGCTGGATGATCCGGAATACCTGGAGAAAGTTGCCCGGGAGAAATATCGTATGGCCAAACCGGGTGAAAAAGTTTACCGCGTCATAATCGAAACCAAAAAAGAGCAGTAATTTGTCACGCCGGATCATGCTCCCGGTCATGATGTTGGCGCTAACCGGTATTTTGCCGGCGCAGATCCCCGATTCACTTCGCGTGAATGTCATCCGCGATAATCTGAGTGCCGAGGGCAATGTGGGCGTTTTCCTGGAACGGCCGATAGGACCCTTGCTGACCTCTTTAAGTAATTTTTTCGATTACAAATGGTACGAAAAGTCAAATGCCATTCTGACCGGGCAGAATTATGCCCTTGAAAATCGCCTGATCTGGTCGATTTCTTCAAACCGGATGGAGCAGTTGAATTGGTCTGCCCGCACGGAGAGTAATGTCTATCTGGACCGTCGAACCAGTCTGGGTAGTGACTTGCAAAATCACGCGCTATTGGGTGGTATTTCCTATCAACATCCCAAATGGGGAAAGTATGATTTATTAGCGGGTGGTCGTTTGGAAGAGCGGCACCAGCACCGTGAATTTGGCAAGACGGTTGAGCTTATGCAGAATGGGAATTGGACAGATAATCAACAGGCGGTACAGAGCAGGGTAGGGCTGACGCGGGATTTTTTCGATGAGAGGGAAAATTATCGTTATGAATTGAACGGGATATATCAGCGCCGCCTGGCGGAAGTTGTCCACTTGCAGTCTCAACTCAGCTGGCTGGACAAGAGTCATCAGTTTTATACCGATACATCCGGCTCATCCCAGCAGCGGGATATCATGGATTTTACCTGGCAAAACCGGCTTGAATACCGTGTGGGTAAATCGTCGCGGCTTGTGTACCGCCTGACCTGGAAAAATTTGGAATCCACAACCGCCAACACGCGGGTTCGACCAGCTCAGTCAGACACGACCTCGGCCTCCACCAGCTCTTCTCTGAGTTTACAAAATATCGTGGGTTTGCATTGGCAGTTTAAAAATTTCCATGGGGGTACAGATTTTGAGGTGACCACAACACAGCAGCGGTATTACATCGATTTCGCGCAAAATTATTATCGCCTCAGTTGGTATACCGTCGCACCGGGCTGGATTCTGGCAGATTCCTCACACTGGAATTTCCAACTATCCCGGTTGAAATATGACACACCGGACACCAATAATTATGATGATCGGGATGAGTTTCGATTCAATATGAGTTCCGGTCTCGTCTGGGTGGACTTCCCATATGCCCGTCTGGAGATGACCATGCAGATGCAGCTGTATCATCTGGTCTATCTGTCGTCAACAAAGAGCGGTGAAAATTATTGGAATCGCACCTTTCGTCTACAGTCGCTCTATGCATGGTCACGTGGACTCTGGCGTTCCCGGCTCAAGACCAACTTACAAGCCAACTATTACGATTATGATTACGACGAATTTTTCCTGAGTACAGGTCAACCCCTCCGGAGTTTTATGCACCGATCGCTTTTGGTAGAGGAGCGCCTGAATCGCCGCCTGACCTATCATTGGTCTGTCCAATGTGATATCAGTTACAAGTGGGAGGAAGACGGCAAACTAGATTGGGACAGGTTTCTGGAGGATGTGGTTGCGGAGCGGATTCAGCAATTAATCATGTTCACAACGCGTTTTGAAAGAAACCTCTGGGAGGCATGGCTTGGCTATTCGGTTAAAACGCGCGATGTGGAATATCTCCAGACGGGCCCTACCAGTGCTCCTGCAACCTGGCGGGGGCAGGGTCCGGTGGCAGGATTTACCTGGAATCAAACTCGCCGCTTGGGCTGGCAGGCATCTTTGGATTATCTTCAGGTTAAAGACGGTGATCGCCTTTATACAATCCCCCGCTTCTCACTTCAGGGTTCCTTGCAGTTTTAGTCACCTTCATCTTGTCAAATGCCATGCGTTAACCTATAATTCAGTCGGTTATAGAAACGAACTGACAGCTTGGGTGAAATTTAGCGAGAATCTGATTTTCAGAGTGATGCTACGACGAAATAGTAACAGTGGATTTTTCTAAAAAATTTTGAGTTCGCGATTTCCGGGGGAGTACACATGTCACAAAAACGAGACTTACAATCAGGGGATTCCGGGATTACAGGGGTGCGGGAATGGCTGACAGAGTATGGTGATATGGTCGTGTTGCTCATGGTGTTTTTTGTTCTCCTCTATACCATCAGCTGGGCAACGGAAGAGCGACAGGCCGAGTATTCGCAGTCGCTGGTAGCCGCTAGCTACACCGAACTGAAGAGTTTTTGTGAGAGGGAATTGTTGCCTGAAGATTATCAATTGGAGCGAGTAACCAAGGGTGTTTTAATACACCTGCCCGCGAATCGCTGGTTTCAGTCTGGTCAGCCCATGATAAAATCCGGTATGGTGGAAAAGTTGGAGAAATTGTCACACAAAATCAGTGCCTTGAAGCTTTTTACCCATGCGCCAATGGACGAGTCAGGTCGCTTTGTGTCCCGGGAAAAAGGTCAGGATGATATTCTACGTCTTCAATTAAGCATCCGGCAGATACCAGAGCAGGCTGGGCGAACCCTCGAACCGCGTAGCGATGATCTGTTTTTAGCTCGTGCCAATCAACTTGCTACCGCTTTGAATGAAACATTAAGGGTGCAAGATTATCAATTTGAGATTCATCCTAATCCATCCGGAATCAGCCAGGTCGTTTGGGCTGATGCTCCCAGGTGGCGTGCGGATTCTCACAGCGATCTGATGCTATTGATATCAGCCTCCTTAAAATCCGATTAGTTAAATTTTGGGACGTTGTCCCTTTACTTGATCAGTTAACGATCTAACAACATACAGCGGGGGAGATTTTCAGCTCTTGGAGGTGCTGAATTTCCGGTTTTTCTGAAATTGTCTGGATATACTGGTGAAATCAGCTATTGTGAAAACCCTGCTAGGTCTGCTACTCTGGGGCAGTGCTTCCCCTGTACTGGGTGCCTTTGACCAGCCAACATATGATGCCCGGGTACTTGCCGCCGGGAATGTGCGTAGTACGCTGAGCGCGATTGCCAATCCGGCATTATTAGGTTCGGATCATCCAGTCACAATCGGGATCAGCGGCACAAATTATGTCGCCAATTTGAATATTTGGGGTTCTGGACTCACCATGCAGGGTAGAATTGCCAGTCAGCCCGTCAGTTTTTCTGCTACAATTTTTGGTGATGAAGTGTATCAGGAGCACACCCTCCAGGCGGGGTCGGGTTTCCAGATATTTCCCTTGCTAGCGGTAGGCGCGAGCTTCCAAATCCGACACGTGGCCATTAAAAACTACTACTCCCATATGGGCGGCGGGATTTCGGTTGGCGGGCGGATTTTGCTCCGGCCAGATGTGATTTTGGGCATTCTGTGGCAAAATGTCATTCAAAAACCTTTGGTGACTTCGGTACCGGAACCGGAAATTTTTAGCATCGGGCTCAGGTATGATTCACCACTTCTGGCACTAGCTCTGGGACTTGAGAAGGACGCTCAATTGCCGCTGAATGGGCAAGTGGGTGTATTCTCCACCTGGTCTGACTGGTGGGGCGTAGGGGTGGGTTACGAATCCGGAATGGCGGCCTTTACAATCGGTCCACACCTGAACTGGTCGGTTTGGTCTCTCGCTTATGCCTGGCAATGGCGGGCTCACCTTCCGCCGCGACAATCATTTTCACTCCACTATACCTTTTAATGATCCATCATGTGGTGCTTATTGCAGTGCAGATTACGCATTCTGGTCCTGATTCTTCTGCTGGGGTCAATCGTGCTCGGTCAGGTGGAAGCCTGGTCCGGGTGGGATGGGCTGGATGAGGCGCAGCGGGCAGCGCTCTTGGAAGAACTCAACACCTGGGCTGACGAGCCGCTGCACTTGCGAACCCTGACCCGGCGGCAATTGGGTGAATTACCCGTGAGCACAACGACTCAAAATGTGGTCTGGGATTACCTGCAAAGTCATCCTCAGATTAGAAGCCTGGACTTTCTCGATTCGTTGATGCTGGATTCCTGGGATTATATGGTGTTATCGGCCGCGATTGCTACGGATGATGGGGGCCGGGATCAGCGTTATCGCCTGCGCATGAGTACACGCTCGAATCAACCAGACGAGCGTTACCGGCAAAACATCAATTTACAGTTCAATCGTCTCAGTCTGTCAGCCATGATTCAACGGGAATCGGAGGCCATATCCTTCCACTCATACTTAACGGGTGGTGCGGTGTACGCATTACCTAAAAAATATGGCAGGCTGTACTTGGGAAATTACCGGGTGGATTCAGGGTATGGACTGACCTTCGGGCAAAGCGCGTTTGTATCCGGAAGCGGTTTGAACCAGGTTTATCCCCGCCTGCGACAGCGCGTTCGAATCCATCAGTCAGCCCAAATGTACGGTTATTTCACCGGTATCGCCTGGCAGCGTGAATGGTCAACACTACAACTGTTGATTCACTTGAGTCAGAACCAGATTCCGGGCAAGATAATTGACGGTGAGTATGTCCCCTTTCCCACATCAAGTGCTGTGAATGTAGTGTATCGTTCAGCCCGTACGATGGGTGTGAGTCTTCAGTATATGGGAGAAGAAGCGTTAAAGGTGCAAATACATCTGGGGAGCGATCATCTGGCCGACCAATGGGATTTGCCTGCCGAGGTTAGTATTGCTTGGGAGCATTCTTATCTGCGAATGGCGTATGGCGCTGCGTGGTGGGGCGGGGATACGCTATCTCAATTGTTTAGCGTCAGGCTGGATGGGGAGCGAATATCGTCTGCCCTCGGGTTCTGGAAAATTGGTGGTCAGCGGAAGTTACGCTATCGCCTCTCTGAGCCTATTATTGCCATGCAGGCCGTCAACAACCAGGGAGCGGCCTTGGGCATTCGATACCACCCAGGCAATGGTGTGTCTATGGAATTCATCGCTTGGCTCAGAACGGATGTCATGCCCATTGATCTGCAGGATAATGCTTTCAAACGGGGGCACGAAAGTCGTTTGACTTGGAAGAATGGTAATGTGTTCTGGCGCCAACAATGGACGACTGGTGAGGGGAGCTTACACAAAGTCGGCATCCAGATTCATCAACAGCAGCGTAAGGAATTCCGGCTGGTGGAATTTTTTAAACTGGCTTATCAGGATGGCATGTTTGGCGGCCTGGCAGGATTACGATGGCGATATCGTCTCCCGGGTTGGCAGGTGAATGCCGGTTTGGTGCGTTACCTGGCAAAGGCCTACGCAGTCCGTCAATATGCGTATGAATCGGGTGTGAGCAGCGCTTTCAGTGTACCGCTCTACTACGGTGATGGTGTGCGAATGTACACGGTCATCGGTGTGCTGGATAGTTTTTGGAAGTTGGAATTCCAATTCGGGCAATGGCGTGAGTTTAAGATGGAAGGTACAACCAATAAACTTGATGCAACGCTTCAGTTGTCAATTGTCTTCTGATGGATGACCCGATAAATTAGCCCCCTCTATGCGTCGTTTATTTTATGCTCTCGTCCTTCTGATTCCCGCTTTTCTGCCCCTTGTCCTTTCAGGTGAAACCCAACAGACGGAAGTGGTCTTTGAACGGTATCGTTCGGGGACCTATTTAAAACCCATTCCGGTTTACCTGGTGGGTGAGATTCCCTACGTGGCCACCATGGATGTGGCAGGCGCTTTTGAGGTGAATGTCTTTGAGAATGCCCAGGTACGGAAAAAGGTATTTCGACTAAACACGCTTAAAATCAAATTCAGCGCCTACACGCACTTCATTATGGTTGAGGATGAGGTTATTCAAACCCCGCACCCAGCCATTTATCAGCTGAATGATATTTATGTGCCGTTGCATGCATTCGCAGAAATTCTCAAAAACAAACAGATCATTCGAAACTACCATTTCATCAAAGGGATTCCCGCACCACTACCGGAGCCGATTCCTTCGGAAGCGGAGCGCTTTAATATCCAAAACGTCACGGTAGTGGAGCGTAACAATGGCGTGATGATTCGGATTCAGACCAGCAAGTCATTCCGTGATGCCAATGTAAAAGCCTGGCTGAATCGCAAGGAATGGCTGTATATCACGATTCCTGGTGGACAATTGGATGTGGTGAACTTTAAGGAACCGCCACTGCCGGGTGACGGTGTTTTGAGTAAGATGATTGTGAATCAGCTGAATGATGTTGTGCAGCTTTCTTTCCGGGTTGTTCGCGACGTGGAGAGCGTCGATGTGTTGTACAGCGATTATCCGGCTGAGATTATTGTCAATCTGCGCAAGTCATACACCATTGATAGTCGTCACTTGCTGAATAAGGAGCGGGAAAAGTGGCACATCGACAAAATTGTTCTGGACGCTGGTCATGGTGGTAAGGACGGCGGTACGGTTTCACCCGGTGGGCTGCGGGAGAAGGACATTACACTGGATGTGGTTAAACGGCTGGGAAAGCTCATTGAAGACCGCACAGATATAGATGTTGTGTACACCCGTGAAACAGATGTGTTTATTCCGCTTTGGGAGCGGACCAAAATCGCCAATGAGGCGGGCGGAAAAGTGTTTATTTCGGTGCATGTGAATGCCTCAAAGAATCGGTCAGCTTCTGGTTTCGAAACCTTCCTGCTACGGCCTGGAAAATCCCAGGAAGCCATTGAGGTAGCGGAACTGGAAAATTCGGCCATTCGTCTGGAAGATGATCAGAGTCATTACGGCGACCTGTCCAGTCAGCAGCTAATCCTGGCCACCATGGCGCAGAGCGCTTTTATGCGCAATAGCGAGACATTAGCGGAATTGATTCAGAGCGAATTTGACAAACAGTTGCAGGGGGTCAACCGTGGTGTGAAGCAGGCTGGATTCATTGTGCTTATTGGCGCCAGCATGCCCAATGTTCTGGTTGAATTAGGGTTTATCAGCAATTCCCGTGATGAAGCGCGCCTGAAGCGGGCATCCTATCGGCAGAAAGCAGCGGAAGCGATATTCCAGGCGTTGATGCAATATAAAGAACGGCACGAAAAATTGATTTCCAACGGATGAACCAGGTCGCACAAAACCCCATTGGAATTTTCGATTCTGGTTTGGGGGGCATCTCAGTTGTCCGGGCGATGATGGAATTGCTCCCGGATGAGCGTCTGATTTATTTTGGTGACACCGCCCGGGTACCATACGGCTCCAAATCAAACGAGACCGTGCGACGCTTCTCCCGGCAGATTGTTAATTTTCTGCTGGACCATCAGGTGAAAATGGTGGTGGTGGCGTGTAATACCGCATCAGCCATTGCTCTGGATGACTTACGCGGGCGTTGGAATTTACCAATAATAGGTGTGATTGAGCCCGGTGCTACTGCAGCAGTGAATAAAAGTCCATCCAACCGGGTGGGGGTGATTGGGACAACCAGCACGATTCATTCCGGTGCATACGAAAAAGCACTGCTGACCAGAAATCCAAATCTGAATATCCAGAGTAAAGCGTGTCCTCTGTTGGTTCCGTTGGTCGAAGAGGGGTGGCCGGAGGATGATGTCTTAACCGGCGTGCTGGAGCGCTATCTGAGTGGATATAAACAGTCACCCGTGGAATCATTAATTTTGGGGTGTACCCACTATCCCTATTTGAAAGAAGCGATTCAGCGTGTTATTGGGCCGGATGTGAATCTGATTGACTCGGGGGAAGAGACGGCGCGAATGGTTCAGGATATCTTAATCGAGAAAAGCATGGCCCATACGCCCGTAGGTCAGGACGCAGCCCGCAAACATCATTTTTATGTGAGTGACTTTCCCCAGCGGTTTCAGGAAACGGCGAGTCGCTTTTTAGGACGACCGCTTGAAAATTTATTCCGGATTGAGTTAGAAGTTCTTGAGTCCTACAGTGTTGGGTGACACATGAATTTGAAACAGGAATGAGTCAGTCTTTGCCCACCTACCACGATGTGATCGATTACATTTTTGGGTTGACCGTTCCCGGTGTGAAGCTGGAATTGACGCGGGTAGAGCGATTCATGGAGGCGCTCGGGAACCCCCATCGCGCGTTTCCCGCCATTCATATTGCCGGTACGAATGGCAAAGGTTCAACCGCGGCCATGTTGGCTTCCGTTCTAATGGCCACGGGACGGCGGGTCGGTTTGTTTACCTCGCCGCACCTGTTAAGGCCAAACGAGCGGATTAAGGTAAATGGGCAGGAAATTTCCGACGAAGTAATCGTGGAACGTGTAACGGCTTGGAAGCCGCTAATCGAAGCCAATGAGATTACTTTTTTTGAAGTTTTGACTGCACTGGGGTATTGGTATTTCAAAGATCAGCAGATTGATGTGGCCGTGATTGAAACCGGTCTGGGTGGTCGGTTGGATGCCACCAATGTTATCACACCGGTATTGAGTGTGATTACCAGTGTTGACATGGACCATATGAATATTCTGGGAAACACCATTGAAGCCATCGCGGCGGAAAAAGCGGGCATTATCAAGCCTGGGGTACCGGTGGTGCTGGCGGAAAATTCCCAGCCTGTGCAGACGGTTATCCAATCTTATGCCCGGCAGCAACATGCGGATTTGCTCTATGCGCCCGATTATTGCGATGTTTTGCAGCAGGAGGTCATTTTCCCGCGTCAGGTATTGACGTGTCAGACCGTGGATGATGATTATCGTATTGACTCACCCCTGCTGGGTATTCATCAGGCTCAGAATGTGGCGGTTGCCCTGACTGCGCTTGCGCGATTGCCATTCCAAATTTCTCGGGAAGCGATTCTCTCCGGGTTGGCTGAGGTAGCGTGGCAAGGTCGGATGCAGGTCCTGCAAACCGAACCGCCGGTTTTGTATGATGTGGCCCATAATCCTGCGGGTGTCCGTCAGCTATTGCAGAGTCTTCGGTATGCCGGATTTGGTGAAACCGTCCTGCTTTTGGGCTTAAATCAGCGGAAAGACGCAGATGGAATAGTGGATGTTTTAGCCTCATGGCCGGGGGAGATTGGTCTGTACGCTTACCGCGGCGAATCCACCGTGCCCTTAAAAAAATTGCTTGAACTTCAGCAATCTAATCCGCATATAACCAATGTGTTTGAAAATTTCAATGACGGCGTCACCTGGGCTGAGACCGTACGCAGCCAGCATGACCGACCTGCAATTTGCATTTTTGGCAGCCATTATCTGGCCGAGGAAATTTTCCCCCATTTCTCAATAAAGTGAATCTGGCGGTAAATAATATTTGATAAACCAGCGGAGTCCTTTAAATTAGGCGCTGTCTCAAGGACGTCTCTGCTCCGATAACCCTTTGACATCCACCTTCAAAAGATGAATTGTTCACATTAATTATTATTAAAATGGCAGTACAAAATGGCGTATAGAATCAACGAACTACAGCAGATGAAAATCAAGGAGCTCACCAAAATCGCTCAGGAGCTCGCCGTGCCCGCTGTTGCCGGATTGAAGAAGGGCGATTTAATCGAAGCAATTCTGGAAGCTCAGACCGAAAGCAGCGGTTTGCTATTTTCAAAAGGTGTTTTAGAAGTTTTACCTGACGGTTACGGCTTTTTGCGCGCACCGGAGAATAATTACCTGGCGGGGCCGGATGATATTTATGTCTCCCCTTCCCAGATCAAACGGTTTGGATTACGAACTGGCCAGATTATTTATGGGCAGGTGCGCCCCCCGAAAGATAACGAGCGGTATTTTGCCTTGTTGAAGGTGGAGGCGATTAATTTTCAGGATCCTGAAGAAGGTCGCATTATTCCGCATTTCGATACGCTGAAGCCGCTCTATCCCATCGAGCGGGTTACCCTGGAGCGCGGACCCAAGAGCTATTCCATGCGCATTATGGACCTGCTTACCCCGGTTGGCAAGGGACAGCGTGGTCTGATTACTGCCCAGCCGAAAACCGGTAAAACCATGTTGTTGCAGGATATTGCCAATTCAATCACGAAAAATCATCCGGATATCACACTTATCGTCTTGTTAATCGACGAGCGCCCGGAAGAGGTGACGGACATGGAACGGTCCGTTAACGCTGAGGTCGTGTCTTCAACCTTTGACGAACCGCCGGAGCGCCATGTGCAGGTTTCGGATATGGTGTTGGAGAAGGCGAAACGGATGGTTGAGTTCGGCCGGGATGTTGTGATTCTGCTGGACAGCTTAACCCGGTTAGCCCGGGCGCATAATGCAGTGATTCCCCACAGTGGTAAAATTTTATCCGGTGGTATTGATTCCAATGCTCTGCACCGGCCAAAACGCTTTTTTGGGGCTGCCCGGAATGTGGAGAACGGGGGAAGTCTGACCATTATTTCCACAGCGTTGATTGAAACCGGCAGCCGTATGGATGATGTGATTTTTGAGGAATTCAAGGGGACTGGCAATATGGAATTGGTCCTGGATCGCCGGTTAAGTGATCGCAGGATATTTCCTTCGATCGACATTAATCGATCGGGTACACGGAAAGAGGAACTGTTGCTTACAAAGGGCGAGTTGACGCGCGTCTGGGTATTACGCAAGCTGTTGAATGAGATGACACCCGTAGAGGCAATGGAATTTCTCTTGGAGCGCATGTCACGCTCTGGAAGCAATAAAGAATTCCTGCAGTCCATGAATTCGTAGTTCAGAAGTTGGGTGCATGGCACCTTGAAACATATTAATTATTAAAGACTGGAGCGAGACAGCGTGCTCATTCCGACATTTTTCCTACGCATGAAGACCGATATAATGTTTAATCGGGCGCCGTATCATGTGCGGCAATATATTGGTGAAACGTTTAGCGGCCGGCCAATCGATGATTTTATCAACGGGGATAAGCGGGCAGAATTTACCTACCCACAGTTACAGTTTAAGGTCATTCAAGGCGATCCCTGTATGATGGCCATTGGCCAGGAAGCTGTGGACGCGATGCGGGAGATGATTCCCGATTTGGAGGAAGTGCACATTGATGGCGTGGCCTTCCGCGTGGTGGAGAAGCAAATTGTGGATGAGGAGAAGGAGTTGGGACCGGCTCGAACCTTCATCAACTATGAGTTTGCCACACCTTGGATTGGATTGAATGAGCAGAATTTTCTACAGTTCAAGTACTATTATCGGGAAGAGCGGATCGCCTTCATCAATCGCCTGCTGATGCAAAATATGCGCTTTCTGTCGCAGGAATTTAACATCCCCATTGAGAATAAAATTGTCATCAAAAGCAGAATCCGGGTACTGACCAATCAATCCCTGACCACTTCACCCACGGGCGGGTTTGTGGGAGATTTTCGGGCAAATTTTGAAATCCCCGATTACCTGAGTATCGGCAACATGATATCCAAAGGGTTTGGTGCGGTTCACCGACTTGGTTAGACCACAACCTTAGCTCTTTGTTTTTACCGCACTTTCACTAGCCCTTTAATCACTTGCAAACCATAACCCGCGCGAATAAATTCGGCCGCTTTTTCAGGGATGCACCAGGGATGAAAATCACATTTACAGACAGAATTAACCGCTTAAAACCATCTGCCACAATGGCTGTTATTGATCGTGCTGCCCGCCTTCGGGCGGAGGGCGTGAATGTCATCAGCTTTGGTGCCGGTGAGCCCGATTTTGACACCCCTGAATTTGTCATCGATGCTGCTGAAAAGGCCATGCGTAGCGGGAAAACCCGGTACACACCCGGCTCAGGGACAGCGACGTTAAAAAAAGCGATTGTGGAAAAATTGGCCCGCGATAATAAGCTAACCTATTCCACCGACCAGATCATCGCTTCCAGTGGCGCTAAACATTCATTATTCAATATTTGTCAGACCCTATTTCAGGAGGGCGATGAGGTCATCGTATTTTCTCCCTACTGGGTAAGCTTCCCCGAATTTGTCTCAATGAGTGGGGCCACGCCGGTGTTCGTTGAAACGACGGCAACGGAGCATTTCCAAATTAACCGGGAAAAATTAGCAGCGGCTATCACGAGCCGCACCCGGGGAATGATTGTCAATACGCCCTCCAATCCCACAGGCGGGGTTTTACTACCGGAAACGCTACTGATGATGGTCGAAATTGCCAGCCAGCATAACCTGTGGCTTATTTCCGATGAATGCTATGAAGCCATTACCTACGATGAGCCTCATGTCAGTTTAGCTACGTTACCCGGCGCTTATGAGCGGACTTTAACGGTTCAGTCCTGCTCCAAGACCTACGCTATGACGGGCTGGCGAATCGGGTATGTGGCGGGCGATAAAGATGTGGTCGCGGCTATGGGAAAATTCCAAGGTCAGAGCACCTCTTGTCCCAATAGTATTGCCCAGGCTGCAGCAGAGGCCGCGCTCACGGGAGATCAAAGCATTGTGGCGGAGCGACGCGACAAGTTTCGACTTCGACGGGATTATATTGTTGATGCACTAAACCAGATTCCGGGTTTGCAATGTGTCATGCCCGAAGGTGCTTTTTACGCATTCCCAACAGTTTCCGCCTACTACGGAAAATCGGTCGGAGCGCGAATAATTGAGAACAGTTTAGATCTGGCCGCGTACTTAATTGATGAAGCGGCGGTAGCCAGCATCCCGGGGGCAGCCTTTGGGGCAGATGATTACCTTCGTATTTCATACGCCAACTCGATGGAAGAGATTGAAGCGGGCGTCCAGCGAATTGAAAATGCACTTGCCAAATTGACCTGAGCAAGCTATAAGGAAAACGGATCAACCGAAGAGGAGAAGAATTATATGAAAACCGGTATCCATCCTGAATATAAATTGAGCAAAGTTACCTGCGCCTGTGGGAATATTTTCGAGACCTACACCACGGTGGGTGATATCAGTGTTGAAATTTGCTCCGCCTGTCATCCATTTTTCACCGGCAAGCAAAAGTTGCTGGATACTGCAGGCCGAATCGACAAGTTCCGCAAAAAATACCAGAAAAACGACGCGGGCAAATAAGTCACAAACCCGATTCAGAAATTGGTGAAACCAAACGGTATCTGGCTGAGTTTTCTGGCTACCCAACAATCTATACTTGTTGGCGGCCAGGCGATTATTGAAGGTGTGATGATGCGCGTTCCCGGTGCGTATGCTATTGCCGTGCGTAATCCACGGAATGAGATCATTACGCGACGAACACCTTTTATTTCCATTACTGAACGCCATGCCTGGATGAAATGGCCGGTAATTCGCGGCGGAATCGCTCTTTTTGAGTCTATGAAAATCGGGATTAATACCCTGAATCAATCCGCTGACATTGCATTTGATGAGGATAGCAGTCAGGAAAAATCGCTGAAGGAAAAGATTCAGTCCGGGCTGGGTACCGCATTCGCGCTGGTGCTGGGCATCGGGCTGTTTTTTGTCCTGCCCCTATTTCTTACGACAAAAGTCATGAATGTGGAGAAAACGGCTTTACTGTTTAACCTGAGCTCCGGTGCTATACGAATCGCCTTTTTTCTCGTTTATCTCTGGGCAATTTCGCTGATGAAGGATGTAAAGCGACTCTTTCAGTATCACGGTGCTGAGCATAAAACGGTTTATGCATTTGAAGCCGGGAAACGATTAACCACTGAAGAGGCCCGCTCATTCCCCACCCAGCATCCCCGATGCGGGACCAGTTTCCTTTTTATTGTGCTATTATCGGCTATTCTGATTTTTGCTGTCATTGATACCATCCTGTTATGGCTTGTGGATGGTGAAATGTCATTAAAACTGCGGCTACTTGTTCATCTACCCCTGATTCCACTGGTAGCCGGCCTTTCTTATGAAGTACTCAAATTTACAGCCCGTCACCGCGAATGGATCTGGGTCCGGGCTCTGGCAGCGCCGGGACTCTGGTTGCAGAATATTACAACATCCGAACCGGATGATGAGCAGCTTGAGGTGGCATTGAAATCCCTGGAAAGCGCATTCGGGGATGATCTGGAAAAGTATGAAGGTCGAGAATATGTAGCGGAGGCGATTGGCTGATGCTGCTGGATAAACATCCCATCCTTCAGGAAAAATTCGAAGCCTTGGAAAAGCAGCTGTCGGATCCCGAGGTTATTGCCGATTCGCGTCGTTATGCTGATCTGGCCCGGGAACATCGGGAGTTACAGCCCATCCTGGCAACATTCGAATCCTATGCCCAGTTGATGGAACAAATCCGTGATGATGAAGAGATTCTAACTGGCTCTGATGATGAACTAAAGGACATCGTGCGTGGCGAGTTGGACAGTCTGTTGGAACAGCAGGAACAGATAGAGAATAAGCTCAAGATGATGCTGATTCCGAAAGACCCTGCAGACCGGAAAAATGCCATTGTGGAAATCCGGGCCGGCACCGGCGGGGAAGAGGCTGCATTGTTCGCAGGGGATTTGCTCAGGATGTATCAGCGGTATGCGGAAGCATCCGGTTGGAGAGTCGAATATTTAGGATTGCATGAACTGGGTGGCGGTGGTGTTAAAGAGGTCTCCTTCCAGGTGTCCGGCGAAGGTGTCTTTGGCCGTTTGAAGTACGAGTCCGGTGTTCACCGGGTGCAGCGTATTCCCGCGACTGAATCAAGTGGTCGCATTCACACCTCGGCGGCAACAGTGGCCATTCTCCCGGAGGCGGAAGAGGTGGATGTGGAAATCGATCCCGCAGAATTACGGATTGACACCTACCGTGCCAGCGGAGCCGGTGGTCAGCATGTGAATAAAACCGAATCCGCCATACGCATTACCCATTTGCCTACCAATCTGGTAGTCACCTGCCAGGATGAAAAATCCCAGCATAAAAATAAAGAAAAAGCCCTGCGGGTCTTGCGGGCGAGATTGTTACAGCAAGAGCAGGAGAAATTGGCCAGTCAGCGCGCGGATATGCGAAAGTCTCTGGTTTCCACAGGCGATCGCAGCGCGAAAATCCGTACCTATAATTTCCCCCAGGGGCGGGTTACAGATCATCGTATTAATCTGACGCTCTATCGGTTGGAGGAAATCATCAATGGTGATTTAACAGAATTAATCGAATCCTTAATTACTGCTGACATGGCGGATCAACTGGCGGAATTATGACAGCAGCGGTGGACACCAGACGTGCAAATAGTCGTGGCAGTGGAACAAAGGGTATGCGCACCTGGCGGAAGTTTCATCGCTTTTCATTTGGCTACTTTAAATTTATTAGCCTTATCACCGCGTTTATGATGGTTGTGATTGCGTTGACCGGAATTTTGTTAACCCATCAGGATGATTTGCGGGTTATTCAGAATAGCCGACTCAGTACCAACATTCTACCTGATGAATATCAGGAACGACTGAACGAGACCCGGGAGCGGCAACAGCTGGATGATATTTTACCGCGTGAGACGTCCGTCCCGTTAAAATGGGTGATTCTGGACCTGCACACAGGTGATTTTTGGGGATCATGGGGGCGTTGGTATTATGATTTGATTGCTGTGGCATTTATGTCACTGGCATTTACCGGATTTTATATGTATTGGAAGATTCGAAAAAACCACAGGTTTTGAAGGAGGTAAGATGAAGAAAATAATTGTGTTAGCCCTGTTCAGCGCTTTTGTATTAATGGGGTGCTCGCAGAGCGATGATGCAGTTACCGGACGAGTTTTTGGCAATGGCGTGACCCTGGATAAAACCGTTCAGGTGCAAGAGGTGCTGAGTCAGGCGGATGCATTGAAGGGCAAGACCCTGCGCATGCGTGGTATGGTCGCCAGTGTGTGTCAGGATGAAGGCTGTAAGATTGAGATGGTAGATGGTAATCGGGTCATCACCATTCGTTTTAAGGATGACGCTTTTCGCGCACCAAAAGACTGTGTGGGACAGACGGTGGAAGTAGAAGGTGTGTTTCTGGCCAATAGTGGTGAAATCAAGTGCGCGGATATGGCTGCCGGTAAGGAATGTTCTGAAGAGCAGAAAGCCAAAGACGCGGTTTTTGCCGCCAGTGGTGGTGGATGCTGTGCCGGTGGTGCCGAGCGGGTGAATTACAACTTTATTGCATCCGGAATGGTGCTGCTCTAAGTCTGTCCGTGTTTATGGAAGCGTGTAACCTGAAACCTGCAACCCCATCCAAGTAGGGCGATTTGACAATGGAAGAGTCGCCCGAACTGATTCAATCTGCACGTGCTGGTGACAGCCGGGCGCAGACGCAGCTGGTGAACATGTACTCCGGGCGCATTTTTAACCTGGGATTACGCATGTTGCGGAACCGGGAGGATGCGGAAGATTTACTCCAGGAGACATTCATCACAGCTTTTAGAAAGCTGGATACATTCAAAGAAAAATCCAGCTTTTATACTTGGGTGTACCGGATTGCAGTGAATATTGCTTTGGGGAAATTACGCGAACAGTCCAAAATGAAGGTGGCATACTCGATTCAGGAACCGGATTTTGAAAATCTGCAGGGGCTCTCGATTTCCGATTGGCCGGTCCATATTGAGACGAAAATCTCTGACGAGGAATTCCGGACTGCGCTGGATGCCACGTTGGATGATTTGCCTGAGAAATACCGTTCGGTATTCGTCCTGCGAGACCTGGAAGGGCTTTCAACGGAGGAGACGGCAAAAATGCTGGACTTGACTGTGAGCAATGTTAAGGTACGACTCATGCGGGCACGCTTATTTCTGCGAGACCGCTTGAACGCTTATTTTAAACGCAAGGGCTGGTTGGTATAAAAAATGGCCAAAGAGCGAAAAAGAGACATTAATTTGCAGGCGAAGATTTGTTCCGAGTTCGGAGCTGATCTGGAATCACCGCTGTGTGAGGAAGTCGGTAAGTTGATGGATGAATGCCCTGACTGTCGGATTTATTACGACACCATGAAACGCTCGGTGAAGCTGTACCATCAGACGGAGTGTGATAAAGCTGTACCGGAAGAAATTTCCGAGCGACTCTTCAAAGTCTTGCGATTGGATAAACCTGACTCATGATGCGAAGAGGATTTGGAAATGCAGAAAAGCCAACCAAAAGTCATTGTATTTACAACACCTACCTGTACACATTGTAACTCGGCCAAGCGGTATTTACGGGAGAAGCAGGTAAAATTTAAAGAAGTGGATGTGAGTAGAAATCAGAAGGCTGCCCAGGACATGGTCCGTAAAACCGGTCAACAGGGCGTGCCGCAACTGTGGATAAACAATCGGCCTGTGGTCGGATTTGACCGGGCTAAAATTGAACGATTATTAAGCATATAGGAGGAGTGAATGAAAATCCAACCTTTGGATGACCGTGTATTAGTTGAACCAGCCGCTGAAGAGGAAAAAACCGCCTCGGGGATTATCATTCCGGACACAGCAAAGGAAAAACCGCGTCGCGGTAAGGTCGTTGCTGTGGGAAATGATGAAGAGTTACAAGGGCTTTTGAAAGTAAATGACGAAGTTCTTTACGGCAAATATGCGGGCGACGAATTACAGTATGATGGGAAAGATTACTTAATCCTGTCACGGAGTGATATTCTCGCAAAACTTGCTTAGTCAACTAATCACAAGTGTCAAGGGGCTCGGTGGGGCCCCTTGCGCTTATTTATTGAGTATGGGGCGTAGACCCCATCTCCGTCGGGATGATTACCAATACGCTGTGGATTTTACAGGCTATTGGCTTTTTCGCCAGCACGGGAGAGAATTGATACCAATGGTCCACCCGCCGGAAGGAACGGAATGAATTTATGAGTACGCGATACATTATTATTGGTGGTGATGCAGCCGGCATGAGCGCTGCAAGTCGAATCAAGCGGAATGACAAGGATGCCGAAGTTATCGTCTATGAGCGTGATGCACACATTAGCTATGCTGCCTGCGGGATGCCCTACTGGCTGGGTGGTATTGTAGGTTCAGACAAAGATTTGCAGATATTAACGCCTAAGATTGCGAAAGAAAAGCGTGGGATAGATGTACGCACGCATCATGAAGTTGTGGCCATTGAAGCCGCCCAACGCCATGTGACAGTTCATGACCTGAAGAAGGGTGAACTGGAGGATGTGAGCTTTGACCATTTGATTATTGCAACCGGTGCTTCGGCCATTCGTCCCCATATACCGGGAGTCTTGTCAGACGGCGTGTTCACCCTGCGGACACTGGGTGAGGGTCAGAAGATCTTTAAATTTATGGAAGAAAACGGACCCCAGCGGGTTGCCATCGTGGGTGCCGGGTATATCGGTTTGGAAATGGCGGAGGCCTTACGGGCGAAAAATCTGGACGTGCATCTCATCGAGATGGCGCCCCATATCATGCCCAATTATTCACCGGATATGGTGGAAGAGGTGACCGCTCATTTAAAAGAGCACGGTGTCAGTATATATCTGGAATCCAAACTGAAGGCAATTAAAGAGCAGAAGAATGGTTTGAAACTGGACATCGAAGGTGCTACCACCGGCCTAATCGTTGATATGGTTATTTTGGCTACTGGTGTGAAACCCAATTCCGAAATGGCGAAAGAGGCTGGTTTGAAGATGGGGAAATCCGGTGCGATTTGGACGAATAACCGCCTGAAAACCAATGTGGATCGTATTTGGGCAGCGGGTGATTGTGCTGAACTGGAGCATCGTGTTTTGGGTGAAGGTGTGTGGATGCCCCTAGCGCCATCGGCGAATAAAACCGGACGGATTGCGGGGGACAACGCTTCCGGCGGGCATACCATTTTCCCGGGAATTCTGGGGACCAATGTTGTGAAAGTCTTCGATTACACCATGGCTTCCACGGGAATTACGGAAGAGATGGTTGAGGAGAGTGAGAAATTTCCCCATGTGACCAGTGTTGTGATTTCCGAGAATGATCGTGCGGGGTATTATCCCGGTGCGGAACCCATTAAAATCAAGCTGGTTCTGGATAAGCGGGAGAAGAAAATCCTGGGGGCCCAGATGGTGGGGAAAGCGGGTGTTGCCAAACGGATTGATGTGTTGGCCACAGCCATTTCCGCGGGCATGACTGCGGATGACCTGGCAATGCTGGATCTGGCGTATGCGCCACCCTACTCACCCGTGTACGACCCGGTGAATGTGGCGGGTAGTGTAGCAGGAAAAGTGAAATAATCATACAGCAGGTTTGCATGATCCAGAAAGAAATGCTGATCGAAGATCTGGTGCAAACGCACCCTGAACTGATCGGTCCCCTGAAAGATGAGGGAATCGTTTGCCTGGCCTGCGGGGAACCCGTTTGGGGAACTTTGGAGGAGCAGGCAGCCCAGAAGGGAATTAGAGATATCAGCGACCTGGTTGATCGAATGAATGACCGGCTGAAAAAATCTGAAAAAGACAATCATTATTTACGCTGAGTAAAGGTTTGGAAATAAAATGGCTGTAAAAATTCAGCAGGTGGGGAAAGCTGCCACATTTTTAGCGAAGGGAGATTCCGGGCACTGGGTTGTCATGGATGGTCCGGAGCAGGTTGGCGGCGCTAATGCCGGGTCACGACCCATGGAAATGGTTCTGTTTGCGTTGGGGGGCTGTACCGCCATGGATGTGACATCGATTTTAAAAAAAATGAAAGTTCCGATCGAGGATATGCAAATCGAGATTGAGTCGGAGCGGGCGAATGAGCATCCGAAAATCTACACCAAAATCGATTTGACATTTCATTTCTACGGACCGGATTTGCCGTTGAAAAAATTGGAGCGGGCAGTCCATCTTTCGGAGACGACCTACTGTTCAGTGACAGCCATGCTCTCAAAAACCACCAAAATCACGGTTCACATCGAGAATCACAACACAGCTGCATAACATAGCCATGCGCAAATCAATCATAATCGCAAGTATCGTTTTGTTTGGTGCAGCCCTGGTGGGGCTTGCACTGGTACAGAATGATACCTCACCAGGGTTCCCCAATATCTCTGTTGCTGAACTCCGCGAGAAACTCGACCTGGAGGCCGATTTGATCCTCTTGGATGTGCGCACGCAGGCGGAGTGGGATGGTCCCCTGGGTCACCTGGAAGGTGCCCGGCTGATACCACTACAGGCATTGAGTAAACGATATCGGGAACTGGAATCGGTGAGGAATAAGGAAATTGTCGTTTATTGTCGGAGCGGTAATCGCTCGCAAGTCGCCACGGTTTTATTGCGGGAAAAGGGCTTTAATGCTATCAATATGCTGGGTGGAATGCGTGCCTGGAATCAGCTTGGAAAACCCCAAACATCAGAGGTGAAGAAATGAAAACCTGGCTAAAACTGGCGATTGGAGTAGGGCTGGGAGCAGGAGTGGGGTTCGCGTACTACTTTTTCATCGGATGCAAAAGCGGCACCTGCGCAATTACCTCGAACCCGGTGGTTTCCACACTGTATGGTGCTGTTGTGGGGTTGTTATTTGCCTGGCCGGGAAAACAGCGTGAGAAGAAAAACGCTGAATCCACCGGATAAATTCTCACCATTCAATGAAGATTTCATCACTTTCCGGATTCCCTTTCCCTTCCCGGATACTTTTCAATAGTTTTCAAGCACAACTTTCGCACGGGGAGAAAGCGGCATGCTAGATGTTCTTATTTTTATTGGTGCCGTTTTCCTGTGGTTTGTCATCGTGGGATGGGTTTTACCGCGATTCAATATCACAGCACCCACCTGAAGCACAGGGTTTTATTCTCCGGGCGAGAATAAGTGTGAAGATACCGAGCGAAGCAAAACTGACGAGAGATAACACACGATGGTTACCCTAAAAAAGATTTTCCTGTTTACCCTGTTGGTGGTGATGGGACTGGGACAATCCAGGTTTTCATTTATTCATCAGGATACAAGTGTGGCCGGGCTGCATGAATTCTATCAATATGAAGCCTGGATCGTGAATACATCTTCAGATACACTCCAATTAACCACCAACCGACTGTATCGCACCACCCCACCCCCGGAGTGGAGTGCCAGTATGTGTATTGAGATCGTTTGTTTACCGCCCTTCATAGATGTATATGATTTTAGCCTATCACCGGGGGATTCGGCTTGGTTTGCGCTGGACATTTATCCGTTTGAAGTTGAGGGGCTGGGCGAATGGTCCATCGAGGTAATTGATTCCACCACTATGGAAGCTGACACTGCGGATATTTCCTATACCTTCGGAGCTATCGGTGTTGTGGATGAACCTACACCGCCGGCACCGGTCGAATTTAATCTGGTACAGGTATTCCCGAATCCCACCAATGCCATGTTCAATACAGCACTGCATAATATGATTCCGGGTGGGTACGAGCTGACCCTCTTCGATTTAAGCGGCCGCACCCTGGAAACCCGGTGGTTGGAAATACAGAGGAGCGGACGATACCAGGTGTCCTGGAATGTGGGGGGATACACTTCCGGTAGTTATTTATTGCGTGTAAAAAGTGGGGATCAGTTATGGATGAAACGCATCACCATCATCAAATAATTTTGCGAACAATCAGTTTATTGCTTTTCCTGACGACAGGTTGGGCGGCGGAGCAATCATTTCCCAGCGCAGGTTTAAAAGACCTTACCGGCAGCCGCGTTGAAATGCAGTCCGTTATGGAGGGGAAATTAACACTGGTCAATTTCTGGGCGACGTACTGTGTTCCTTGTCGCAAGGAGATGAAGATTCTGGACAAGCTGAATACCAAGTTTGCCGACCAGGGATTTCAGGTGATTGGCGTCGCTATCGATAATCCCAAGACAGCTGGACGGGTACGCGGACTGGTACGCTCAAAAAACCTCAGATACACAATTTTACTGGACACTGACCAAAGTTTGTATCGCACGTTCAACACGAATGCCATGCCCTATTCTGTACTGGTGGATCCACGGGGAAACATTGTGTGGCAACATACCGGCTATGTGCCGGGTGATGAAATTGAGCTGGAAAAAGTAATTATCTCTAATTTGACCTCAGAGGACAACCCACACCGTTCTGATAAGTGAGGTTGATCCTGCGAGTCTTCCTGCAAACATTCTGCTTTAGCTTTCTCCTCGCGCTACCCTTGCGGGCTTTTAATGGCAATAGTTCACTCTATTCCCGTTGGGGCAATGGCGAGCAGTTGGGTATGAAATATCACTATCTGGAAAATTACCTGGGATTTTCCACCGACATGGGAAAATGGCGACTGCAAGCCGAGTTGGTTTACAATCACCCGCCGGAATACGGGTACGCCCAAACCGGTCTCCGTCAGGGGTTAATTTCCTACCAAACAGGAGATTTATTGCTTGAAGTTGGTACCCTGACGCAGGTTTTTGGCAGCGGCATGAGCCTGAATCTATTCGAGGAGCTGGAAATTGACTTCAATAATATGCCGGTTGGTATAAAAGCCAATTGGCGTTTGTCCGATCGGACTACTTGGAGAGCAATTGCCGGTCAGAAATCGCCGTATCGATTTTATTCACCCAATTCCAATAATCGCCAACCGGATGGCGAAGGTGATTATTGGTTGGCAGGCATAGAGGCATCTTTTTCAAATCGCGAGGGGAATCGTACCATCGCGCCTTATTTGATTACCAGTCACCTGCGCTCACCAATCCAGGTGTTTGAAATTGTGTCATCAACCGCAACGCATCAGATTGTGCTGGATACGCTGGAGCAGCGCATGGCTGCCACGACAGCAGGGGTGATGGTGGCTATGTATTATGATAACTGGGATTTTTTGGTGGAAGGTGCCTGGACAGAGAAGGTCTTTGACGAGCCACTGCGACGTCAGCAGGTCATCATTACGGACTATTCTCAGGGAATTGTAACCGATGCCATGCTTCCCCGGACAGCCGGGTATGGATTATTCGGACAGGCAAATTTTTATTTTGACGCGCTGGCTGTATTGTTTGAATACAAGCATTATCAAATGGGCGTGGAGACCCTGGGAGAGAAGCGGGATCCATTTCAAATGGCTACCAAGCCCCTGCCGTACCAGGTAGGCCCCACGGCGTTGCGCCAGCATGACGCGAGTTTGCTCGCCAATATTACCCATCCGGTGGATTATGGTGATGAGGTAGGGTTTAACCTTGAATTGCAATCTTCACTAGGACTGGATTGGATATTGCGCGGCCAGGCGAGTGTCTTGAGTGCCGGGCATGTCAGCGGTGACCTTCAGCCTCTGACTCAGGCTGCTCCAGGCCGTATCCTGCCTGCATTTGACAAAGGTTTTGCGCCTTTCCAGGAATACCTGATGGAATGGGATTTTGCAGGCCTGAAACTTGACTATCGGGGTTTGCTGGCTTTCACAGCCTCCACGTTGAGTGGCCAGACCAATGAAGCCAGTCACTTTTTCACTCTCGTTCCCGCTTATTTGTCTTACCGGCTGGGTGATGCCTGGGTGGTGAGCGGTGTATCCGAATTTCAAACTGCCACCGTGACAAGTTTTAATCAGAACGGTAATGAGCTGGGTGGCTTTGATTTTGAATCGGCGCATGGCATCATTTCAGTGGATTGGCGCGCCAAGGTGAGTGTGTCCGTCGTCTGGGATTATACCAGTGATCCGACTCAAGTCGATGAAAATGGACAACCGATTCAGAATTGGGTTAGTGGTGAGATTTCGGTCCGCCCCTCACAGCGTTTTCAATTCCGCGCATCCTATGGTTCTGAAAAAGGAGGCGTTCGCTGCACCGGCGGTGTTTGTCGCGTCATTAATCCCTTTGAAGGCGCCAGAATCACCCTGGAGGTGCGGCTATGAAATGGCTGCGGCTGATTACGCTCGGCATCATAACCACATCGATTGTGGTGGTCTGGAGTTGCGATTTTGGAATTGAGCCATCGCTTAAGTCGGACTTTCAGGGAGTCGTGAAATTAGCACCCGGAGATACGGTTCTGCTGAAACTCACATCTGTCATCCTGCCGGCAGATTCGGTTTACAGCTACCAGATTAATTCACCAGGCGACACGACAGTAGCTCAACTCATCCCTCTCGCGGGTGATTCACTTCAAATTGCCGCGCGCGACTCAGGTGTTACCCGCTTGGAATTGTTGGTTTTCAGCGGTGACGGACGGCTCACTGCGGAACTGGACCTATTGGTCTCCCCGCAAAACCAGCGTGGTTTTTTGAGTCGTGTCAACCTGGGGGATACGCTGTCGATTCATCTGGATGAGCGAGGCATTCCGGGGAATATCACCATTGATTCAGTTTTGGTGAGTTTTTCCACAGATAGTATCTGCACCTATATAGGGATGGCAGGTGGAATTATCCGTTTGGCAGGGGTGACACCGGGTACCACCCGGATGCGCCTGGTGGTCTGGCAAGGTGGCGTTCATACCACATTGGAACTTCAACTGGAGACATTCATCCGGAGAAAAACTTTGGTGGAATTATTTACCAACGCCGGCTGTGTGCCTTGCGCACCTGCAAATCAATTATTGGATGATATACAGACCAGTGACACCACCGGTTCACTGAGTATGATTAGATATCATGTGAATTGGCCCAGCCCCAATGACCCGATGTACCATTATAATCCAGCAGAATCCATCAATCGTGTTATGTATTACGGTGTTACCCAGGCTCCCACACTGCTGGTCGATGGCCAAATGGTGACCCAAACCCAGTCGCTGTGGCCCGGTCAGATCCGCCAGGCGAAGGATGTGGATAGTGAAATCACTGTGACGATTGAATCCATTTCGCATGTCGGTAGTGATTCCATTGATGTCGCCTATCGTATCCGCTCGTATGCTCTCAATAATCTTACAGGTTTGAGGATTATAAGTGTTGTGACCGAGGACAGTGTGGAATTTGCAGGTGAAAACGGTGAGGATATCCACATGCAGGTCATGCGCGATTATGAACTCACCTCATCAACTGCATTGAATGCGGGCGGGATGATAACCGGGGTTAACAGATTAAAGTGGCAAGCCGGCACCGATCAGCTGGATCACTATCTGGTCACGGTTTTCGTACAAGCGGATGGGGATAAAAAGATTCTGCAAGCCGCACAAAAATCCTTATACTGATTCAGGAGATAGGTAAGTATGTCATTTGGTGAATTACATCCCTTTTTTGTTCATTTTCCCATCGCTTTGGTAACTGTAGCAGCTTTTTTTGACGTTCTGGGACTTTTTGTGAACAAGTCATTTTTCCCAAAGGTTGGCTTTACCCTGCTTTTGGTTGCTACGGCGCTGGCAATCGCGGTGGGGCTGAGCGGATACGCCGCGGAGGCAATTTTGGAGGAAAATATCCGGATTTTGGCAGCGGTGGCAGATAATCTGACTCAACATGCCACGGCGGGGAATTTAGCGGTTTGGCTCATTGTGGCGCTGGGGCTATTCCGCTTATGGTCTGTTCTGGAGCGAAAAAATTGGGCGCTCCAGGGGTGGATATTCCCCATATTGTCGGTGTTGCTGTCCCTGTGGGTGATTTATACCGGATTGCTGGGTGGGAAGCTCGCCCGGGCAGTGGTGAGTGCGTACCAGGCAATGATTTAAGTAAGGATTAATTAGAACTATGGTCATTGATAGAGACTTACGGTCCTTTTTCGGGACTATGATAATCCGGAGCAGCTTAAAATTTGGACTACTATTGTTGATGCCTTTCTTCCTGAATGGTTGGGGCTGGGGATCGCATCGGTATATCAATGAACATGCCCTGGATTATCTGCCGCCGGAGATGGCCTTTTTTCAATCGCAGCGAGACTTCATCCGCGAACATTCCGTGGATCCGGACCAGAGCGATAATCGTCCCGGCTACTGGCATTACATCGACATTGATTATTATCCGGAATTTTTTCAGGGAACGCTACCCACAGCCTTTGCAGACGTGGTGGCACTGTATGATTACAACACGGTGATTGACCAGGGAACCGTTCCCTGGGCGATTATGATTGAGATGGATAGTGTGTCCACCCTCATGGCCGCCGGTGAATGGGCAATGGCCTGGCAGGCAGTGGCTGATTTGGGGCATTATGTGGCGGATTCCCATCAACCCATGCATCTCACGCTAAATTACAATGGTCAATTGACCGGTAATTACGGCATTCACTCCCGTTACGAAACCACACTTATCAATCCCCGTTTGGATGCACTTCCGTTACCCACCGGGATGGGCAGTTATTGGGAAAGTCCGCTGGATTCAGTTTTCGGGTATATCGGGGAGATTTATCCCTATGTGGACATGGTAATAGAAGCGGATGATGCGGCCAGCGCGGTCGATCCAAATTATAATAATACCTACTACACCATGATGTGGGAAGCCCTGGACGAGATTACCACCGATGCCATTCACAGCGCCATCCTGGATTTAGCAAATATCTGGTACACAGCCTGGATTGATGCCGGAAGTCCCTATCCACCAGGGATGGGAACGGCGGAAGATCACGCTATCCCCATGGAATTCACCCTGCAACAGAATTACCCGAATCCCTTCAATCCGGTGACCACAATCAGCTATCATCTGCGGCAGGCCGGACGGGTCCGGTTAACCATCACCGATGTTGCCGGGGACACGGTTCGTCAGTATGAGCTGGGTGAACAGGGCGCGGGTAATCATGCCATGGTTTGGGATGGCCAGGATCATTCCGCCCAGCCGGTTGCGGCGGGAATCTATTTTGCGCGACTGGCTGTTAATGGCGCTTCAGGTGTCATTAAAATGACCTATGTGAAATAAACCGAACCACGTCCATAACACATCGCTACTGGTTTTTACGCCGGACGTCATCCCCGTGAACTTGGGAATGCTGATCCAATCTCTTGGCAGGTCTTTTTTTTCGTACTGATTTTTATTGCGTTTGCAAATCGTGTCTGTAAATTTATACCGACTGGTCGGTCAGTATGGTGAAATTTCAGATCGGATTCATGGGATGACAGAAAAAAAATCCAAAGAGATCAGACAAAGAGAGATTTTGGAAGCCGCACTGGAAATCTTTGTTAAAAAAGGGTATAACGCCACGCGCATGGATGATCTGGTCAAAGCCACCGGCTTGAGCAAAGGCGCCATCTACTGGCATTTCAGCAGTAAACACGAACTTTTCATGGCGCTCATTGAGCACTGGATGGATCAATTTGCACCGCTTCTGAGTCCCGGTTATCACGCTGGAAAGTCAGCCTCAAAAATCCTGCGCGACATTGGACGGTTCACCCTCAAAACATTTTATCTGAACAAAAACTGGTACCTGGCGGAGTTGGAATTTTGGGCTATGGCCAACCGGGATAAGGCAATCAGAACACTGGCCCAAAAACTTTATAAACGCATTATCGGCGAGTTTGAATCGGTCATCCGGTACGGGATTAAAGAAGGTGAATTTTACACCAATAATCCCACTGTCATTGCCATGTCTATTATGACCACTCTCCAGGGCATGATCTGGTTTGTGATGATTCAACCGGATGGATTTGCGGTGGATGATTATGTCTCCACAAGTTTGGATGCACTCATTTCTGCATTAACACGGAAGCCCGAGGAAGCGGTCCTTAAGCAGGCAGGGGTGTAGGTGAATGCAGCAAACACATTTAGAGCAATATTGATGAACAAAGGGGAATGCCATGCATAAAGGCGGAAAATTTTTGACGATACCCATCACGGAAGAGGAAATCTTCACCCGGGAAAAATTCACGGAAGAGCAGCATGATTTTTTCAACATGGTGAAAGATTTCGCCGAGAGCACGATTGCGCCAATTACGGATGAAATTGATAAGCTGGATGAGGCGCTTTCCAGGAAGTTGATGGGAGAAATGGGTGCGATGGGTATGCTGGGGATTGATATCCCGGAAGCATACGGTGGGATGGAAATGGATAAAGCCACTGCTTCACTGGTAGGTGAAGCACTGACGTACGGGAAAAACGCCTCCATCGTCGTCACCTATTCGGATCAAACCGGCATCGCCATGCTGCCCATTTTGTGGTACGGAAATGATGCGCAGAAAGAGAAATACCTGCCCAAATTGGTGACAGGTGAATGGATCGGTTCCTATGCACTGACCGAACCCGGCTCCGGGTCAGATGCGCTGGCCGTTAAGACTACGGCCAAGTTGAATGAAGCCGGGACCCACTACATTCTCAACGGCGTAAAGCAATATATCACCAATGGTAGTTGGGCTGATGTGGGAGTCGTGTTCGCAAATGCTGAGGGTGAAAAATTCACCGCGTTCATTCTGGATAAAGACTGCAAGGGTTGGAACCGCGGGCCGGAAGAGAAAAAATTGGGTATTAAAGGCTCTTCGACCACCACCTACGTGTTGGAGGATTGTGAAGTTCCGGTTGAGAATGTCCTGGGGGAAGTGGGTAAGGGCGCAGCCATTGCGTTTAATGTGTTGTATGTAGGACGCTACAAACTGGGTGCTGTCACACTGGGTGGCGCCAAATCAGTCATCAAGGTTGCCCTCCAATACGCCAAGGAACGGAAGCAGTTCGGCCAACCCATCGCTGATTTTGGGATGCTGCAACGCAAGTTTGCCGATATGGTCGTCCGGGCGTATGAAGCGGATACAATCGTGTATCATACTGCGGGTAGTATGGACGAGGCTATTGGCGACGGGAAGCCGGATTCCAGTGCTTATTTTACCCATTTACAGAAGGCCATTGAAGATCACGCCATTGAGACCTCCGCCAGTAAAATCATCTGTTCTGAAACCCTCTGGCTCAATGTAGATGATGGTTTGCAGGTATTTGGTGGATATGGCTACTCAGAAGAATATCCGCTAGCCAAGATGTATCGTGATGAGCGAATCAACCGGATTTTTGAGGGCACCAACGAAATTAACCGGCTCATTATCGCGGGAACCGTATTGAAAAATGCGCTGATGGAATCGTTGCCTCTGAGAACGGAAGCGGATCGTGTGCGGAAGCAGTGGTTGCCTGATCTGGCGTATGATCAGGCGGGCGATTTTTCCACCGAATTCAAGGTTGCAGAATTATCGCGGTCCCTGCTTTTACATGCTTTCGATGCTTGTTTGTTGAAGTACGGCCAGGATTTCAAAAACCGCCAATGGGTCATGGAGCCCATTGCTGACATGGCGATTGCTTTCATGACCCTACAGGGCGTTCTGCGCCGACAATTACAGCTTCCGGAAGGATATGGCAAACGCGAAATCGCCAATACCATAGCGCGCATTTCCATCGCCAAACGCTTTTCTGAAATCAGCGAATTGGTGCGGGTAATTTGGGGGCATACGCTCTCCCATGAGGAGCGCCAGGCTGCTGAAGTCCGGCTGCATGAGCATGTGAACCAAATCGGTTTTTTCCCCGACACCATCGCTCACAAAGCTGCGGTTGTGGAGGCGCTCTACGAAGCCGGTGAATACTTTATGAACGATTAAGTGAGAAAAATTTTACATGGGAGATTGAATGATGAGTGACCGTTATAGTGTAATCGTAGATGCTGTCCGCAGCCCGATTGGCGTGAAAAAAGGCAAAATGATGGGCATGCGCCCTGATGAAGTAACTGCCACCGTTGTGCGGGCGCTATTCGAGCGTAATCCGGCTGTAAAACCTGAAGCCATCGAAGATATGGTGTTGGGATGCGCATTCCCGGAAGCCAGTCAGGGAATGCTCATGGCCAAAGGTGTGGGGATTTTGGCCGGAATGCCGGTGGAATCTACCGGAAAAGTGGTGAACCGCTTTTGCGGATCATCCATGGATGCAGCGCATCAGTTAAGTCAGGCGATTTTGGCTGGTGACCTGGAAATGGGAATTGCCGCCGGTGTGGAAGATATGTTCGGCGTGCCCATGGGTGGTTATAACCCGGACTTCAATCCCAAACTCTACAAGCTGGGCTATTACATGGGAATGGGTGAGACAGCAGAGAATCTTGCCAAAGAGCTGAAAATCAGTCGCGAAGACCAGGAAGAATTTGCCATCGCCAGCCATAAGAAAGCGCTGGATGCCTGGGAAAACGGACGGTTCGATAATGAGGTGGTTCCCATCGAGTTAAATGGCGTCAAAGTTACCCGGGATGAGGGACCACGTGAGCCGGATGTTGAAAAGATTAAATCCCTGAAACCCGCCTTTTTAGGTGACGGCACCATCACCGCCGCCACATCAAGTCCCATTACTTTCGGTGCTGCCGCGTTGCTCATTATGAGCAATACCAAAGCGAAGGAACTGGGCCTGACACCGCGCGCCAAAATCGTGAGCCGGGGGGTAGGTGGTGTAAATCCAGTGGTTATGGGTGCCGGTCCCTTACCGGCTACCGAAAGAGCCCTGGCACATGCCGGGTTGAAGATGAGTGATATTGATGTTATCGAACTCAATGAAGCGTTTGCTGCCCAGTCCCTCTATGTCATTCGCAAGGGAAACTGGCCAGCAGAGAAAATTAACCTCAACGGTGGTGCCATCGCCCTGGGACATCCGCTGGGTTGTTCCGGTGCCAGAATTATGGCCACGCTCATAAATGTCATGGAACAACAGGATGCAAAACGCGGGCTGGCCACCATGTGTATCGGAACCGGCCAGGGAATTGCGACGATTCTGGAAAGGGTATAGCCATGACTCTAAAGATTGAAAAGGTCGCTGTTCTGGGGACCGGCGTCATGGGTGGGCAAATTGCCGCGCACCTGTCCAATGCCGGGATTCCCAGCTACGCCTTTGACATGACGCAGGAAATTGCCGAGAAGGGCATTGCAGCTTCTACCAGTCTCAAACCCAGCCCTTACTATAATCCCAAAACGGTAGAACTCGTTACCCCCTGCAATTACGATGATCACTTGGATAAAATCGCTGAAGCGGACTGGGTGATTGAAGTCATTGCAGAACGCCTGGACTGGAAGCACGGCCTGTACAAGAAAATCATCCCCAAGATGAAAAAAAGCGCGATCCTCACCAGTAACACATCAGGGTTGCAGGTGAGTGATTTGGTGGCGGAGATGCCGGATGATGTACAGAAACGCTTCTTTATTACCCACTTTTTTAATCCGCCGCGCTATATGAAGCTGGTGGAACTGGTACCGGGCGAGAAGAGTGATCCGGCGGTGATGAAATCCATGGCCGGTTTCTTAGAAGATGTATTGGGGAAGGGTGTGGTATGGGCCAAGGACACACCAAACTTTGTCGCCAATCGTATTGGTGTGTACGGTATGATGCTGACGCTGAAACTGGCGCAGCAAAAGCGATTAAGTGTGCCGGAGGTGGACGCGCTCACTGGAACCATTATCGGACACCCCAAGAGCGCTACCTTTCGCACCGCTGATGTGGTGGGCTTGGATACACTGGCGTTTGTATCCAACACAGCCTATGAAAAATGCACCGATGATGAAGAGCGCGAGCTTTTCAAAGTGCCGCCTTATCTAATGCAGATGATCGAAAACAAATGGCTGGGGCAAAAGACGAAGAAGGGTTTTTATCACAAAGTTGATAAAAAAACCATATTGGCACTGAATCTGGAATCCATGGCCTTTGAGCCGCAGCAGAAGCGGAAATTTGATGCGGTGCGGGTAGCAAAAGGGGAGATGTACCTGCCGGGTAAACTGAAAGCACTGATAAAAAATGACGATGTGGCTGGTACCTTTCTCTGGCAGCTAATCAGTGGCATTTTACGCTATTCCGCCAACCGAATTCCCGAAGCAGCAGATGATATTGTGAATATTGACAATGCCATGCGCTGGGGATTCGGCTGGGAGCTTGGACCCTTCGAAACCTGGGATGCGCTGGGGGTTGCCGAGACAGTGAAGCGCATGAAATCTGAGGGACAGAAGGTCCCCGAATGGGTACAGGAGATGTTGAAAAAGGGTGTGGACTCATTTTACTGCTACGATGGCAAGCAGAAGACATTCTATGATGTGAATGCCGGTAAAATGATGTCCGTGCCCACACATGCATTGTCAACCGATTTTCAACTGATTAAACGAAGCGGTGGTCTCATTAAGAAATCCTGGTCAGCCTCGCTGCTGGATTTGGGGGAAGGGATTGCCGCGGTAGAGACCCATTCCATTCTGCAGCCTACCATGAATCCCATTGATGGCTCCATTATTCAGATGTACGCCGATGCAGTAGACTGGGTGACGGAGAACGGTTTTAAAGGATTGGTGATTGCTACAGAGGCGACGCATTTCAGTGCCGGTGCAAACCTGAATATGATCCTGGAAGCCGCTCAGCGGGAAGATTGGGAGGCTATTGAACAGATGAGCAAAGCCATGCAGGATGCCCTGCAGAAATTGCGATTTGCCCCATTCCCAGTGGTGGCGGCGCCCCATGGCATGGCTTTGGGTGGGGGATATGAGACAATTGGTGCGGTCGATCGCATTGTAGCTGCCGCCGAACTCTATACCGGTTTGGTTGAAGTGGGTGTGGGGCTCATACCCGGTGGTGGTGGGAATCTTCGCATGCTGCTGAAACTTTCGGATAAGCTGGCCAAAGCGCGTACCGGTCCTTTCCCCATCGCACAGAAAGCCTTTGAAGTGGTTGGCTTTGCCCGGGTGTCCTCCTCAGCAAAAGAGGCGGTGGCGTTGGGTTATTTAACCAAAACCGATAAGATTGTCGTGAATGGCGATCATCACGTCGCAGTGGCGAAACGGGAGGCACTGGCAATGGCTGAAGGTTATGTAGCGCCCGAAATGCGGGCGGACATTATTCTACCGGGCCCCGGCGGATATCTAGCGTTCGAAGGGACCATCATGAATATGGTTAAGGCGCATCAGATTTCGCCACATGATGCCAAAATTGCCGGGAAATTGGCTTACGTGCTAACCGGTGGTGAAAAAGGTGGTCCGTTATCACCGGTGGATGAACAATATCTGCTGGACCTTGAGCGAGAGGCTTTTGTTTCCCTGGTTGGAGAGCCAAAATCACAGGACCGGATTGCCTTTATGTTGAAAAAGGGGAAGCCGTTACGGAACTAATCCCTGTGTGCGGAATTCCTAATTCCCTCCTCAAAAAAGCCCCCTGCCCAAAGGGGGCTTTTTCATATCCACTGGGCAGAAAAGGTTGACGCGCTATCGGGTGTAAAATTAATAACCAAACGTGTTCATGGATGTTAATGGAAGATGAAACCGGTACTGGGACCCGGATGTGGAAAATTGAAAATCACCACCCACGCTCACCCCGTCACCCTGACCACCCAGATAGCGAAAATTTACCGGCGAAACAATACCCCGGTGGTTCTCTCCACCCATTATCAAATGGAAGGAGCCATCGGTAAATTCCGGCGGGACCGCTTTTTTGAATTCCAGTGTGATTTCCAGTCGGGTAGATTGTTCATCTTCAAATTGAAAAGTGGCGATTGTCCTGCCCGCTTCTGTCTGGGCTGATTGGGAGATTTGCCGGAAGGTGGTGGGGTGGTTTTGTGAATTCCGGATGCGATAAATTTCCGGTGTATCGGCGGTGCATGCCCCAAATAACACGACGCCACTCATCATGCTCATCACCAGTGTGTGTAGAACTTTACCCTGTTTCTGCGAATTGGTCATTGGCGCTCCTGACTAAGATCACAGGTTGATTGCTAGCTGTGGAATATAATCACAGATGAGATCGGAGTCGGGCCTGTTCTCACAAATAAATAGGATTATATTAGTCGTATATAAATGTTCAGCGGAGAAGGAGATATCATGTTAAAGACAGGACTTACACTCATAATTGGAATCGGGGTATTATTGGGGGGCGACGGTTTAAAAATTGGCGATCCGGCACCCGATTTCAACTTGCCGGGTGATGATGGGAAGATGTACCGTCTCTCGGATTATCAGGGGCAAATGGTTGTGGTCTATTTCTACCCCAAGGATGACACTCCCGGTTGCACCACAGAGGCCTGCGCGTTTCGTGACAGCTTCAGTGAATTTGAGAAATTGGGTGTCACGGTTTTTGGGATTAGTTATGATGACCGCGAATCGCACATCGCGTTTAAAAAGAAGTATGACTTGCCCTTCACATTGCTTTCGGATACGGATAAATCAGCCAGTAAAGCGTACGGTACCAAAGGCTTGTTCATGGCCTCTCGTAAGACCTTCATCGTAGATGAAGATGGAAAAATCGCCAAAATTTATCCCAAGGTTAGTGTAAGTGAGCATGCCGAAACTATCCTGGCGGATCTGACCACATTGAAATAGTGGATTTTCACGCAATGACCGGGTTTTTTGGGGTTCGAATCGGCTCACCATGTGGCGTTCCAGCCGCGCAGTGGTGGTCTCCCATCGGCGAATGGGCGTTGAATCGTACGCCGTCCGGGTAATAGATAACAGTCATCCCCTTCCGAATCCGGTCGGAGTGATTCGGACCGGTATAGTGAACCGTCATCCCATGATGAAATGTGGCATCGCCCGGATTCAGGTCAAACCCAACAGGTTTTTGGCGAAATGCAGCGGGAATCGCGTCCATGAGGTTTGTATCCTCACGGATTGTAAAGTCATTAATATCCCAATTGATTCGATGTGAACCGGGAACGAATTGCATCGCCCCCATGGTTAGCGTCACCGATTCCAGGGCAATCCAGATTGTCCCGGCCACCCGGTCCAACATGGGCCAGTACGCCATATCAATGTGGGGATCGGTTCCCCGGCCTCCGGGTTGTTTGTACAGCGCCTGATCGTGCCATAAGCGAACCTGCTCCGCCCGAAGTAAATCTCTGGCAATCCCGCCCAGACGAGGACTACAGGTAAGCTTCTCAACCTCCTGAAATTCCGACCATAGATGTCCACATTGGGTCAATGCCTGCTCGTAGGGTGTTTTTTCCGCCAGCGTCCTTGTGTCATGTTTCGTTCGCACCTGCACCACGGCATCAATTACCCTGCGGTAAGCGTCCAACTCTTCTGCTGACAAAACTTGAGAGAGAAAGAGGAAGCCATGCTGCTGAAATTCTGCCACTTGATGTGAACTGATTGGATATGGGACGGTTAAATCAGGCAGGTGATGATTCATTTTTATCCTTTATTGTTATCCTATTTACCGGTGTGGTTGGTTTCTTTGCAGCAATTATATCCAAAAACGTCATGAATCGAAATTATCTTTCAGCAAGACGGATGATACACTAATTTTCCGCTTCAGAGGTAGTGAAATGGCGACCTTTTACAAAATTCACATGAGACGCTCCTTCGCCTATTTACGGTGGTTACGAATGAGTACCCACTGGTGGCGCTATTTCCACGCCTCGCCCCGTAATCTGCTCAAGTACCAACGCATGCGAGCCGTACTGCTTTCCGAAAAACAGTGGATGAAAGCCTTTTCAGATCACTGGCATTACGATGTTCATCTGGACGAGTTTTACAAATTTCTGGAGCAGATTCTGGATGAATTACAGATTCCCCGCACGGTAATTCGGGATTACCGTGCATTTTGTAAAGCGCGATTAATGGATGAGCGCAAGCAGCGCACGGACAAACGTCCCCGTTTCTTCCCTGCACACTTTTCCCAAAAAACCTTGGTGCTGAGAATTTAGATATCCTCCGTTTGATTTATTCAACGGTTTAAACCATTTTGGGAGGATGTCATGTTTCTTGAACTAAGCGAAGTCGTAAAACAAAAAGTAATTGCCACAACACGCCGTCGCCTTTCCCGCTACCCCGATGTATTTACCAAGATGTACGCTTTCACCCGCGCCAATACGGCCCGGGCGTTAGGGTATTATCCCTACTTTTTGCCCATGGAGGACACCCAGGCTACGGAGGTAACGCTGGATGGTAAAAAAGTGGTGATGCTGGGCTCCAATAATTATCTCGGGTTAACCAATCACCCTCAGGTAATTGAAGCCGGAGTTGAGGCTTTGCAAAAATATGGTGCCGGTTTGACCGGTAGCCGCTTTTTGAATGGTAATACGGTACTACACGAAGAACTGGAAGCCCGGTTAGCTAAATTCGTCGGGAAAGAGAAGGCACTGGTATTCTCAACGGGTTTCGGGGTGAACTTAGGTGTGATTGCTGCCACGGTGGGGCCGAGCGATACACTTTTTACCGATGCACTGAATCATGCCTCCATTGTTGATGGTATACGCTTCAGCCGTGCCATGGTGTCCCGGTTTCAGCACAACGACATGGTTGATCTGGAGGCAAAACTAACCAAGGCTCATGTGGATAAAGGACGCTTGATCGTCACTGACGGAATATTCAGTATGGAGGGCGACATTATCAACCTGCCCGAAGTGATACATTTGGCGCGTCAGTATGGCGCCCGGGTGATGGTGGATGATGCCCATTCACTGGGTGTCCTGGGACCCAATGGTGAGGGTACGGCTGCCCATTTCGGCGTTACGGATGAGACCGATCTGATTATGGGGACCTTCAGTAAGTCACTTGCCGGGCTGGGCGGATTTATTGCCGGTGATCATGTGGTGATTGATTACCTGAAGCACCACACGCGCACCATGATATTCACAGCTTCATTACCACCCGCCATAGTTGCCACGGTGATGAAGGCGCTGGAAATTGTCCAATCTGAGCCGGAACGGCGCGAAAAACTCTGGAAAAACTGCCGGTACATGAAGGCTGAATTTGAAAAGATGGGCTTTGATACCGGCGCCAGCGAAAGTCCCATTATTCCCATTATTGTGGGGGAAGACCGGCGGACTTTTAGCATGTGGCGCACGTTGCTGGAAACCGGCGTGTACACCAATCCGGTCATATCGCCCGCCGTTCCTAAAGGTCGTTCCCTGCTCCGCACCAGCTACATGGCCACCCATACCCGGGATCAATTGGACTTTTGTTTGGAGCAATTCCACAGAGTCGGCCGAAAATACCGGCTAATTTCCAGCTAATTTCCGGGATTGTTAGGAATTAGTAGGGGGATAAAATCACAGCTTTGATTATCTTATAGGTTGCTATGTTAAAAGCAGCAACCATTGATATCGGATCCAATTCAGTTAAGTACCTGTACATTGAGTATGATGCCCAGGGCATTTACGCCAGGGACGAACGGGTGGAAATCACGCGTCTTTCCGAGGGGCTGGATCAGAATGGTGTCCTCTCCTCAACGGCCATGCAGCGGACACAGCGTCGCGTGACACAGATGGTGCGGGACTTAAAATCAAAACATGTACACAGAATCTTTCTCGTCGGCACCATGGCGCTTCGAACCGCAACAAATGCATCAGAATTTCTTACCCAATTGCGCGCGGCGCGATTGCCCGCGCTATCAATCCTGGACGGTGAGGAGGAAGCGCGTTTGGGGCAGGTTGCAGTGATGGGCGCTTTACAAAAACAACTGGATAATCGGCGGTATTGTATTTTTGACACCGGTGGAGGCAGTACCGAATTCATCGTCGGCAAGCAGCAGAATGTGGACGAGCGTATGAGCGTGGCGCTGGGAGTGGTTAGTTTTACAGAAAAATACCTCCGGGGCGAACAACCGAATCGCAGCGCGGTACTGGCATGTGAACGGGAAATTGAAGAACAATTAAGCGCGCTTCATTTCCAAAAATCAGATGTGCTGGTGGGTGTGGGAGGAACAGTGACCACATTGGCTGCAACCCGCTTAGGTCTTGATCCGTATAACCCTGCGAAAATACATGGGACGACATTGACACGATCAGATATCCAGAATCTGAGAGAACAATTTTTAGCCTTACCGCTGCGGGACAGGAAAGCCATCCCCGGTCTGCATCCCGATCGGGCGGATGTTATTATCGCCGGCGTTTTGATTGTTCAGGGAATCATGAAAAAGCTCGGTAGCACAGAGCTCCTGGTGAGTGATGCGGGATTGCGTTTGGGCGTATTAATTGACCGGCTGGGCTTGGTCGGCCGTGCGTTCCGGTATGTGGATGAATAAAAATTCAGAGCGTTGAGCAGAAAGGATAGCGTGGCATGCTTTCGCTTTTTAAAAAAACAAAAATGCTTGAGAATAAAATGGACGATTTCCTGGATCATACCAGTGAGTCCAGCATGGTATTCTACGAAGCAGTTAAAAATTACTTCCATGGCAGTGACGCCGAATTTCTGGCCTGTGTGGATAAAGTGAACGAGCTTGAACACCAGGCAGATATTCTCCGGCGGGAGATTGAAAATCAACTTTATACCGAAACGCTGATTCCTGAATCCCGGGGGGATGTTTTGGCGCTGTTGGAAAATACGGACAATGTGGTGAACCAGGTGAAGGGGACGATTTCTGACTTTGAAATCGAGCGGCCGGAAATTCCCATGGAATTCGCGGACGGTATTCTGAAACTGGCTGGATTTTCCGGTCAGGCGGTGGATAAAATGGTGAAGTCCATCCGGGCATTTATCCGGA
>JAIPJR010000088.1 GCA_021734045.1 Fidelibacterota bacterium | reverse complement strand
GCCAGGTTGGTCACAATCCGGACCAACCAGGTGGTAAAAGATTTTTGGGCATCAAACCGCGCCAAATGCCGCCAAACCCTGATAAATGCTTCCTGCACAATGTCCTGCGCCTCCTGGCGATTTCCCACCAGCCGCCGGGCCAGGCTGAACGCGGTCCCATGAAAAGCCTGAACAAGTACCCGAAAGGCCTCCAGGTCACCTTCCTGACAAAGGCGAATGAGTTGGCGTAATTCATAATCTTTCTGCGCTGATGATTGTTGTACCAAAATCTCACTGACCCGCCTTTTCTCTATAGGAATTACGCAGAAAAGGCAAAAAGGTTAAATCATTCAACAAGTAGAATGGAAAAGACCGCCGACCCGCTTCTTGCTGCACAGGTCATTATACAATTGGACTGCCTTCCGTGTAGAATAGGCATGGATCGGAATTTTCCGCTCTGCCAACAGTCTTAAGGTGGCATCATCCACCTGGAGACGTTTCAGGTGGCCGCAACCGAAAACCACTTCCGTGACACCCCGCTGTAAAAGTTCTTCTACATCCCGGGGTAAAATACCCGGTACGTGATGGGTTCCCGTTTCCCGCCAATCCCATTCCCGGGCACCGCCCGGCCAGACTTTCAAATCCTTGAACCGGCGACCACCCGCCAGTTCAATTTCACCCCAGGCTAAACGCTCGATTTGCGGTGATTGTAGCTGTTTTTCCATGATTTAAGGAAAAGTAGATGGTAACTCAGGGAAAACCAAGCTTCAACTAATACCCGATCGTGTTCATATGAGCACAACAGTGATTTGATAAGGCTCCCTTTCTGCTACCGCGTGCATTCTGTAATTGACTTTTTTTCACCACAGGCTCACCTTAATCTAACCACATGTTAGGCGATCTTCATCATATCGAGCTTTATGTGAGCAATCTTGAGGTATCGCGGGAATTTTATGGTTGGTTTCTAAAGCGCCTGGGTTGGGAAGAGTATCAATCATGGCATGACGGACAAAGCTGGCGCCGGGGTCGCATGTACCTGGTGATTGTTCAAACGGAAGAGACTTATTTATCACCACCCTACCATCGCAAACGGATCGGTTTGAATCATCTGGCATTCTACGCCAACTCCCGTAAAACCGTGGATAAAATTGCGGCTGAATTAAAAGAACGCGGTACCAGGATTCTTTACACCGGACGATTCCCCTATGCCGGTGGCGCGGATCATTATGCCGTATTCTTTGAAGACCCGGACCGGATCAAGCTGGAATTGGTGGCGCCGTGAGCGCTCAGCCGGATGATAATTTCTCAGGCAAAACGGATGTTGAAGCACCGCTCATGGTCATCCGTATGCAAATTCGGATTCCCCACAGCCATTCCCTGAAAGAAAAACGCAAAGTCATCAAATCACTGAAAGAGCGACTGCACAATCGATTTAATGTGAGTGTAGCGGAAGTAGGTGATGTGGAAAAATGGCAGACAGCATTGGTTTTGGCCGTGATGGTGGGCAGCGATTACCATCATCTCAATGAACAACAGAGTAAGATTCGCTGGTTTGTGGATGAACAGCTTGTAGGCATTGCAGAGCTGCTCCGGTTTCAAACCGATATTTTATAATTCCCAGTGAAATAAAATTGAGGATGGCCAATGGTGGGAAAGTTATCCGGCTATTGTGCTAGGCCATCCCATCGTCGTGTCCCAGATGTTTCCGGGACCAATTTACTTCCGCCACCCCGTGGCGCACATTTTCCGCCCGGGAAATGACAAACAGCAGATCCGACAGGCGATTCACAAACCGGATCACCTCCGGATTCAACGCTTCCTGCTCATTGAGCGCCACAATCGTCCGTTCAGCCCGGCGACAAACCGTGCGTGCCACATGACACAATGCAGCACTGCGGCGACCACCTGGTAAGACGAATTCCTTTAGCGGATCCAGCGTTGCGTTGATACGCTCCACACCCTGCTCCAAAACTTCCACATCCATTTGGGAGACACGATCACTCTGAAGATTTTTGCCATCCTCCTGAGCAAAGGCCAATTCGCCACCCACCACGAATAGCTGGTGCTGCACCGGTGTGAGGATCTCCCGGGTTTCGTCTAGAATATCGTCTGCCAGAATAAGACCGATGAATGCATTGAGCTCATCAATTTCCCCATATGCCCGAACCCGCAGAGAGGCTTTACTCACCATCTGCCCACCCGCCAGGCGCGTCTGCCCCTGGTCACCGGTTCGCGTTGTTACCCGGGTTATTCGCATTAGATCCCTCTCCCTCTTTCCCCAGGTCTACAAGTCAAAAGGGTCATCAATCAGTTCCAGCGAAACCTGATTCGAGTCCTCCTCAAACCCCATTTTCACATAGTGCCGTCTGTTTTTCTTGAAAATGTCATCACCCTTTTCCGTGCAGTAGAGGATTACATGCCCGCGATTTTTGCTAAAATCCTTCACCAAATCTTTGTACTCTCTGAAAATTAAATTGGTATAGGACTCACTGGTGCGAACCCCCACATCGCCATCACATCCGCAAAAATCCACATAATGTTCCGGCGATGCCAGCAGCGACATTTCTTTGCCAATCCAAATGCTGATGAGCTCAAAATGAAACGGAAGGAACACCGAATTCTTATACACCAGCCCGGTTGCTCCGGCTTTAATTGTTTCAACCATTTTTCGTGCCATTTGCTTACTTCCTTTGATTAAAAGGTTTGTCCTTCACAGACCTGATTAAAAGTGAAAAAACATCAGGTAAATGATAAAGAATACAGGCAGCAGTACCGGTATCGAAAACTTGAACACATACCCCAAAAAGCTGGGCACTTTGACGCCGGCCTGTTCGGCGATATTTTTCACCATAAAATTGGGCGCGTTGCCGATGTAGGTCATGGCACCGAAAAATACGGCCGCCACAGAAATTGCCATGAGATATACCACCGAGGATACATCTCCGGCTACCGGTGAGGGAACTGCACCTTGAGAAAATTGCACAACCTCTGCGCCCTTATTAATACTCAGTCCGAATTTGCCCATGGAGCCTGAGAGAAAATTCAGATAGGTGGGCGCATTATCCAATACACCCGACAGTGAACCGGTGAGCCAGTAGAATTTTGATACGGTGAAACTGGCAGCATTCTCCTTCGCATAGGCAGCGATGAGTTGGAGAGCGGGAATCATGGTAGCGAAAATGCCCACAAAGAGATAGGCTACCTCTTTGATGGGTTCGAAATTGAATTCATTCCCTTTTAGCGCTTCTTTGTCCGCATTCCGGTATGACAACCAGGCGACTGTGAACATGATGATCTCCCGAATGCCAAAAGGAACATGGAACATCTGCTGCAGACTGGGGAAGCCGGAAATCACTGCCGGGTCCATGAACACGCTGATGATGATGATGAGCAGGTAGAGAAAATTCTTTTTCCCCCGCAGGGTGATCTTCCCGGTATACTCCCGTTCCACGGACTGCTCTTTATCACGATAATCCAGTACCAGAAAAATGGCCAGTACAAAAATGATTGCTGCCAGCCAGATGTGCCAGACATGACCAATCACCCAGAAAAAGGGTACGCCCTTCAGGAAGCCCAGAAACAATGGCGGATCACCAATTGGTGTAAGTCCGCCTCCGATATTGCTCACGATAAAAATGAAGAAGACGATGTGAAACGGTTTGAGGCGGCCTTCATTTACCCGCATGTAGGGACGGATCAGTAACATGGAAGCGCCGGTGGTCCCAATCAAATTGGCGATGATGGCGCCCACGAACAATATCGCCACATTCACCAGAGGTATGCCTTTGCGATCCACCTTGATGAGAATGCCACCGGAGGCGACGAACAAGCCTGTCAGTAACGCAATGAAGGAGATATACTCCTCCAATGTGTGCAGCAGACTGATGGTACCGTGGTCAATCCAGATGAGATAATAGGTCGCCACCACGGCGCCCAGCAAAATGGCGACTTTGGGATAATGGTGCTCCCAGAAGTGGGAATAGAATAAGGGGCCTGTGGCGATCATAATCAGCAGTATCCCAAAGGGAATGACCAACCAGGCAGGTGGCAGTGCTGCATGCACATCGTGGGTTGCGGCCGCATGTTCATTTATCACTTCACCAGCGTGAACCACATTCTCCGCCATGGTGGCGGTATCTGCCAATGTCCCGTCAGCATGTTGACCTAAAACAACACTTCCCAGTCCCATCAGACCGAGAATCAAAATCAGCGTAAAAACCTTTTTCATGAATGTCCTTTCATCACCAGACTAAGTCCTGTCCACAGTCCTACCGCTGCATCACTCCTGAGCGGGCTTACGAGATTGCAAGAGCAATTGATAAAGAGCCGGCGTCAGCTCCCCCTGATGAAATAATTCCGAAACCCCGGTGAAAAAATGCGCCAGATTGATTCCGGTGGATTTTTCATAGCGTGCTGCCTGTAACACCATTTCCAACTTATCCAAACGCCGCACGAATACCGCTTCCGGTGAATTTCCCTGTTCAAATTCGAGCCAGAGTTCAAACAAATCCCTGCCATCCGGAAAATCCCCCAGAAGATCCTGTAAGGTTGACTTCTCCAGGCTGAATTTCTCATCCGGTGACACCGCATCTTCCGGCGTGATATCACCAATGACACTTTCCGCCAAGTCATGGAGCAATGCCATCCGTATCGCTTTTTCGCGATTGATGTGCTCCCCTTCTGCCGGGGCAATGAGCAGGGCCAACAGCGCCACAAAAAAGCTGTGGTCCGCTACCGATTCACCCTCTGCCGGTATAATCCCCGATTGCAGCCAACCGGCACGCTTGGTTTGCTTCAGTGCATAAATTTTGTCCAGCATGCCAAGAATTCGTTCTGCAGAAGGGTGACTGTGGTGGGAATTTTTCATCGGGCAATGTTAACTGATACGGCCTAAATAAACCACTGAAACCACCGCTTTTTTCCATGGAAATTCTGACGCCAGGCCAGCGTAAACGCAAGCCGGTTAGCGTCTGCAAGTCCTGCCGGGAATATTGAACAGTATAGATTAGGTCCATTTTTATTATCGTGGAGCTGTATTACCAATTGTTTTTACATGATATAAACAGTTTTCCGGAACGGATACGGTTTTCCACAAATTGATGATTTACGGTCTTGTTTTTGCGTATGTAAGCGCAGGGGGTGTTGCAATGCAACGACGAGACCATCAAAATCTGTATCGAGACCAACCAATAGATTTCCTATTTCCAGAACCTGCCATTCAGGAACTACTATGGTGAAAACCGCCACATTTTCGCGGGGAGTACATCCTCACGAATACAAGGAACTGACCAGCCACAAACCCATTGAGAAACTGCCGGCTCCCGAGTCTGTATTTATTCCACTGCAGCAACACATCGGAAAACCGTGCAAACCGCTGGTAGCCAAGGGTGATACCGTCACCATTGGACAAAAAATCGGTGACGCGGAAGAACTGGTCACGGCACCGGTACACGCTTCCATCAGCGGCGCGGTGAAAAGTATTGGCCACTTCCCCCATCCCTTGGGCGGCCGGGTTGAGATGATTCACATTCAAAACGAGCCACCCGAAGCGTCATCCGAATCTGAAATTCTGCTTGACCGCCCCACAGACTGGGAAAATGCTTCGCCGACAGATTTGATCCGGGTGGTTCGGGAAGCAGGCATTGTGGGTATGGGTGGCGCCGGTTTTCCTGCGCATGTGAAGCTGAATCCTCCACCGGAAAAACCCATTGACACATTCATTCTCAATGGCTGTGAATGCGAACCCTACCTCACCGCGGATCACCGCATGATGGTGGAAAATACCGATGAGATCCTGGTGGGCATGGCCATCATTTGCAAAATTCTGGGAAATTGCAAAGGCTACATCGGTATCGAGAAAAATAAACCGGATGCCATCCAGCGCATGCAGGAGCGGGTCAGCACGCTGAATTACGACTTTACTGTGGTACCATTGGATGTGAAATATCCTCAGGGTGCGGAAAAAATGCTCATTCAATCAGTCCTGAAGCGAAAAGTCCCTGCTGGCGGCCTGCCATTGGATGTGGGTGTGGTTGTCCACAATGTGGGGACGACCCTTGCGATTCACGCTGCAGTCATTAATGGAAAACCCGTTACACAGCGCGTTGTAACGGTAACCGGTGATGGTTTGCGTGATCCGAAGAACATTCTGGCACCCATCGGAACACCTTTTCAAGATCTTCTCAACTATGGCGGTGAGTCGCTTTCCGAAACAAAACAAGTTTTCATGGGCGGCCCCATGATGGGCTTGGCGCAATATGATTTGTCCGTCCCGGTGGTGAAAACCACCAGCGGAATCGTCAGTCTGCATCAGGAGCCGGTAAGCGCCATCCGGCAAATGCCCTGTATCCAGTGCGGTAATTGCGTCAGCGCTTGTCCCATGAATCTGATTCCCACACGCCTGGCACGCTATACCCAAAACCAACGGTACACGGAGTTGATAGACTGGGGTGTGTTTAATTGTATCGAATGCGGCTCCTGCGCCTTCGTCTGCCCTTCCGCCATTCCTTTGGTGCAGTGGATCCGGGTAGGTAAGAATAAAGCCCGTCAAGTACAAAAGAGCGCTTCATGATGATAAATGTCCTTCAGAGCATGCATTTTTCCGCCTCAGAAATTCGGCCGACAAACCTATTCAATCGAATCTTCACAACAATTCGGAACCCAACTCAATGAGTACCCAATCCCCAGCGTCGTCCAAAGGAAAATCCAAACTACAGGAACCGGAAAATCTGCTCATTCTGGCTTCCTCGCCCCACCTGCATACCACTACCTCAACTCAATCCATCATGTGGCAGGTGGTTCTGGCGCTTTTGCCGGCGACAGCCATGGCGATTTATTATTTCCGGTGGCCAGCAGTCGTCATCATTCTCACCAGTGTCATCACAGCGGTGCTCACGGAAGCAATTATTAATCGTCTGAAGGGAGAAACTCCCACCATAACAGATGGCAGCGCAGTGATTACCGGACTGCTGCTGGCGCTCACACTACCGCCAACCTTCAGCATCGGTGGGACCATTCTGGGAGCAGTAGTGGCAATCGGCATCGGAAAACAGCTTTTCGGTGGATTGGGATACAACATTTTCAACCCGGCGCTGCTGGGTCGGGCATTTTTGCAGGCAAGCTTTCCCATCGGTATGACCACCTGGTCTGTTCCGGCTACGCTTGCCGGCAGTGCTGTGGATGGTCTCTCCGGCGCCACGCCGCTGGGACTTTACAAATTTGAACATGCGCTGACCGGCTACGCAGATTTGTTCGTGGGGAATGTGGGCGGTTCACTGGGAGAGACCTCAGCCCTGGCGATTCTAATCGGCGGTATCTACCTCTTGATTCGACGCTTTGCCGATTGGCGGATTCCGGTTAGTTATTTAGGCGGCGTGATCGTGATTGGTGGCATTTTCTGGGCATTTTCACCAGATCAATTTCCTGATCCGGTTTTTCATCTGCTTTCAGGTGGCCTCATGCTGGGCGCATTTTTTATGGCCACTGATATGGTGACATCACCTATTACACGCCTGGCTACCTGGATCTATGGCATAGGGATGGCGCTGATTTTGGTGATTATTCGTCTCTTTGGCGGACTTCCGGAAGGGGTCATGTACTCCATTCTGCTCATGAATGCCGTCACACCGCTGCTGAATCGCTATACCCGACCGAAAATTTTCGGGGAGGTGCAGTCATGACACAACACACGTCAGGTTCAGGTAAAATGGTATTGGTTCTGACACTCATCGCCGCCCTTTCCGGCGCTATTCTGGCGGCGTGGGACAGTTACACCGCACCCAAAATCACCTACCATCGTGAACAGGCGTTGCTGGTAGCGATTTCACAGGTACTCCCGGCGCATGATTCCACCCGCACTGTCGTACGCAACGGCCAGACATTTTACGAAGCATTTGCCGGCGATTCATTGGTGGGTGTTGGCTTTCAGGCATTGGGAAATGGCTTTCAGGGACAGATTCGGATGATGCTGGGAATGACGCCTGATCTGGAGTCGATTACCGGGCTGGAAATCCTGGAGCAGGTGGAAACGCCCGGATTAGGAACGAAAATCGTCCATGATCCGTCGCAACGATCCGAGCCGGAATGGTTCACCAATCAGTTCAACGGGCTCCTCCCCCGTCCGGAACTTACTGTCATTAAGAATGCCACCCCGACCCATTCCAACGAAATCCAGGCCATTACCGGCGCCACCATTTCCAGTCAGGCAGTGGTACGCATCCTGAATCAGCAAATTGAATCAGCCCGCCAGGCATTCCGGACCGGAAGCGGGGTGGTCCATGGCTAAGAAACAAATCAGTATCTGGCAGGAAATTGTAAAGGGACTCTGGCGCGAAAATCCCGTACTGGCCACACTTTTGGGACTCTGTCCCACCCTGGCGGTTACCAATACTGCCGTCAATGGACTTGCCATGGGACTGGCCACGTCCTTCGTGCTGCTCAGCTCCAGCCTGTTTATCTCAATTTTGCGTCATTTCATCCCCCACCAGGTGCGAATCGCCAGTTATATCGTCATTATTGCCGCATTTGTCACGGTAGCCGATCGTTTTCTGGCGGGCTTTTTCCCCGTTATCAGCCAGTCGCTGGGACCTTATGTGCCGCTGATTGTGGTGAATTGTCTTATTCTGGGACGCCAGGAAGCGTTCTCCTCCAAAAACAAAATCGGCCGCTCCCTGCTGGATGGCATCGGCATGGGATTAGGATTTTCACTGGTTTTAATCGCGCTGGGCATGGTGCGCGAACTCCTGGGATCCGGTTCCATTTTCGGCATCACCCTGCTGGGTGAGTGGTTTGAGCCCTGGATGGTCATGATTTTGCCACCGGGTGCTTTTCTTACACTGGGCTTTTTCATCGCTATTGCCAACTGGATTAACGACCGGAGGGCTACCGCATGAATCTATTCCTGATTTTCATCTCCGCCGCGGTGGTGAACAATTTTGTCCTCTCCTATTTCCTGGGTATTTGCCCTTTTGTTGGTGTTTCCCGGAAAGTTTCTTCCGCAGTAAGCATGGGACTGGCGGTCATTTTCGTCATGGCCATTTCCTCTGTATTTACCTGGCTCATCTACCATCTGATTTTGGTACCATTCCACATGGAAATCTTGGAATATGTAGCGTTTATCCTGGTAATCGCTTCCCTGGTACAGCTGGTGGAAATGTTTATCCGGAAGGTAAGTAAACCTTTGTATGACACGCTGGGCATTTACCTGCCGTTGATTACCACCAACTGTGCCATCCTGGGATTGGCGCTGTTTTCTGTCCTAAGGGAATACAATTTCATTGAAAGTCTGGTATTCGGGTTGGGCGCTGGAGCCGGATTTACACTGGCGCTGGTCATTATGGCCGGGATTCGGGAGGAACTGGACATGGCGCCGGTCCCAAAATATTTCCAGGGTGCCGCCATCACCATGATCGTAGCGGGTGCACTGGCATTGGCATTTATGGGTTTTGCCGGACTTATTTCAATTTAAAACCGAGGTAGAATAATGGAAGTGACAAGCTTTTTAATCTCTGTAGCCAGCATGGGGAGTCTGGGCGCGCTGTTTTCTGCAGGACTGGCGGTAGCCAATAAAAAGCTGCATGTTGAAGAAGATCCCCGCATCGTGGCTGTGTTGGAATGGCTGCCCGGCGCCAATTGTGGCGGTTGCGGGTATCCCGGATGCGCCAATTTCGCTGAAAATCTGGTTGCCGGCCGAGTAGAATTGTCCGGATGCCCGGTCTGTGATGATGATTCACGAGCGGAAATCGCTGCGATCTTAGGTATTGATGCCACGTCCGGTGAGAAATTAATCGCCCGGGTCATGTGTCAGGGTGGCAACAACGAAGCCGCCCTGAAAGCGGAATATCGCGGAATCGAAA
>JAIPJR010000087.1 GCA_021734045.1 Fidelibacterota bacterium | reverse complement strand
CTTTGTGTACAATCTGGCTCGGTCGCATCAGCTCCGCGGGGAAGTCATTAATCATTCCAGCGGTGTGGATATTATCGTAGAAGGACAATCCCAATCGCTCCAGCACTTTCACCGGGAATTATCCACCCAAGCACCACCTTTGGCCGTCATTACAACAATGGAGATAAAGGACATCGCGCCACAGGGGTTCGAGACATTTTCGATTCGCCCGTCAAATCGATCGGACCCGGCGCAAACCCTTATCTCGCCCGATATAGCACTTTGTCCCGATTGTTTGAGAGAACTCTTTGATCCCGGCGACCGGCGTTTTCATTATCCGTTCATTAATTGCACCAACTGCGGACCGCGGTACACCATAATTGAATCAATTCCATACGACCGCCCCTATACTGCCATGCGTCATTTTACCATGTGCCCCCAGTGCCAGGCAGAATACGACGACCCCGCCAACCGACGCTTTCACGCCCAACCAAACGCCTGTCCCGAGTGCGGACCCCGGATCTGGTTGGTGAAGTCAAATGGTGATGGAATCCCAGTCGAAGATTTGATTGCCCGGTCCGCGGATTTATTACACGACGGCAAGATCCTGGCCCTGAAAGGTTTGGGCGGATTCCATTTGGCGGTGGACGCCTGTGACGAAGCGGCGGTCGCCCGTCTGCGTGAACGCAAACACAGGGAGGCCAAACCGCTGGCAGTCATGTTTCCTGACATTGACACCGCCAGACAATATGTGACCATCTTGCCACCGGAAGCAGAAATGCTCATGGGTCCCCGCAGCCCCATCATGCTGTGCAAAGTTTCCGGTCCGGCATCCGTCGTACCATCCATTGCAACAGGCTATGCCAGGCTGGGCGTAATGCTCCCCTACACGCCACTGCATCATCTGCTGCTGAGGGAATTTGGCAGACCCCTGGTCATGACCAGCGCCAATCTCTCCGAGGAACCTATCTGTATCGATAATGACGAGGCTCTCTCCCGACTACAATCGGTGGCAGATTACTTTCTTCTGCATAATCGTCATATATACACCCGCAGTGATGACGCCGTTTACCTCTACACAGCCGGCGCACCTCGCCCCATTCGTCGCGGTCGCGGATTTGCCCCGCAGCCCATTTTCCTGCAGACAGAAAGCCCATCGATTTTAGCCGTGGGTGGCGAATTTAAAAACACGATTTGTCTTACCCGTGAGACGCAGGCTTTCGTGAGTCAACATCTGGGTGATATGGAGAATCTCGAGACATTTGACTTTTTCAAAGAGACCATAAACCATTTGCAAAAAACCCTGGAGATTAAGCCCACACTCATTGTGCACGATCGTCATCCTGATTACCTCAGTACGCGCTGGGCAAAAGAGCAAAAACACCTGCCGCGGCTGGCAGTCCCGCACCACCACGCCCATCTGGCAGCCTGTATGGCGGAGCACAAACTGACGCGTCCGGTCATTGGCATTATCCTGGATGGTACCGGTCTGGGTAAGGATGATAATATTTGGGGTGGTGAGATTCTCACCGGTGATTATGGAGAAATTCAGCGCTTTGCCCATTTAGAAAATATGCTGTTACCAGGTGGTGACGCGGCGATAAAAGCCCCCTGGCGCATCGCGCTGGCCTACCTGGCGCAATCCTTTAATGACGAATGCCCCAGACTGCCCTTTTTGGACAATCGTGAAATGATTACGATTCTGGACATGATTAGAACCCGGACCAATTCGCCTCTGACCAGCAGCATGGGGCGACTGTTTGACGCTGTAAGTGCAATGGCGGGTGGACCGTGCTGTATTCGGTACGAGGGTGAGGCGGCAATTGCATTAACCCAAGCCTGCGATGATTTATCCGTACCACCTTTTACCATGGGAATCCGCCGCAGTGGCAGGGAGCGCATCCTCTGCGTGCAGCCGCTTATTCGTGACATTGCCCAGGCGATTCAGGAGGGCGCCGATTTTACGAATATCAGTAACCGGTTTCACCGCACGCTGGTGGACTGGTTGAACCGGGCAGTACAAATGGCGCATCGTGAAACAGGACTTGACAGCGTCGTACTATCGGGTGGCGTCTTTCAGAATGAAATTCTCCTGGAGAACCTACTCTCAGCGATTGCAAAACAGGGACTCAAGGTTTACGCCCATGAACAAGTTCCCACCAATGACGGTGGTCTGGCATTGGGACAAGCTGCCATCGGGCAGCATTATCTGAAAACAATTCATCAACAGCAGGAATAGCCTATGTGTCTGGCAATACCGGGAAAAGTAGTCCGCATCTTTGAAAAGCACGGCTTGAAAACGGGAATCATCGATTACGGCGGCGTGCAAAACGAAGCCTGCCTGGTATATGTTCCGGAGATTGAATTGGGTCAATACACGGTTGTGCATGCCGGATTCGCTATTTCAGTCATCCGGGAAGATGAAGCCCGGGAAAAACTGGCTGCGTGGCAGGATGCCATTGACACTGCTCAAAAAAATGGGGTGGATTTTACGATACCACGAAACGACTCACCACCGGAGCTCAATTGAAATTTCTGGACGAATTCCGGAATCCCCAGATCGCCTGCCAATTGCTGCAGGAGATTGCCGCCACGGTCACAAAAGACTGGGTCATTATGGAGATTTGCGGTGGTCAGACGCACAGCATTCTTCGAAATGGGATTGATCAACTCCTGCCGCCTCACATTTCCCTGGTGCACGGACCGGGCTGCCCTGTTTGCGTCACACCTTTGGAAATGATTGACCAGGCCATTGCCATCGCCAGTCGGCCAGATGTGATTTTCACCAGCTTTGGTGATATGTTGCGCGTACCCGGCAGCGAGAAAGACCTCCTTCAGGTAAAATCCGAGGGATTTGATGTGCGAACGGTTTATTCACCCCTGGACGCACTGGAATTGGCGCGGGAGAACCGGGAGAAGGAGGTCGTCTTTTTTGCCGTGGGCTTCGAAACTACTGCGCCCGGTAATGCCATGGCGGTACGGCAGGCTGCCCGGAAAAAAATAAGTAATTTCAGCATCCTGGTGAGCCATGTGACGGTTCCACCAGCCATGGAAGCCCTGCTCTCATCACCGGAAAATCGCGTTCAGGGTTACCTGGCAGCCGGTCATGTTTGCGCCATTATGGGGTGGTGGGAATACGAACCTATCGCTGAGAAATTTCGCATTCCTATCGTCCCCACCGGGTTCGAGCCGGTGGACATTCTGGAAGGCATCCTCCTGATCATTCAAATGCTGGAAGCCGGCGAATATGGTGTGAAAAACCAATACAATCGCACTGTGAACCGGGAGGGGAATGAATCCGCGCAGCGTGTGATTCGGGAAATTTTTCAAAAAACCGACCGGAATTGGCGGGGAATCGGGACCATCCCGGCCAGCGGATTTTGCCTGCGATCTGAGTATGCGCAATTTGATGCTGCCCGGCGTTTTTCCGTGGATCACATCCAGACCCGCGAATCTCCCAATTGTATATCCGGTTTAGTGCTGCAGGGACTCAAAAAACCAACCGAGTGTCCCGTATTCGGGAAGGAATGCACACCGGCGCAGCCATTGGGTGCTACCATGGTCTCCAGTGAAGGCGCCTGTGCCGCGTATTACCAACATCAACACATCAAGGTGACCACCGAATGAGCGTGAAGATTCCTGAAGCACTCACCTGCCCCATTCCTAAAACCGATTATGATACCATTCAAATGGCGCATGGTGCCGGTGGGCGACTGTCTGCAGAATTGGTGGAAAAATTTTTTCTGCCCCGTTTTCGGAATGCCATTCTGGAAAAGCTGGATGATCAGGCGGTGATTGATCTGCCGCCCGGTCGTGTGGCAATATCTACGGACTCATTTGTGGTGTCACCAATTTTTTTCCCAGGGGGTGACATTGGTGATCTGGCGGTGAATGGCACCGTGAACGATGTGGCCATGTCCGGCGCCAAACCACGCTATCTCACAGCCGGTTTTATTTTGGAAGAGGGCCTGCCGTTGGAAGTGTTACACCGGGTGCTACTCTCTATGGAAGCCGCCGCCAGTCGTGCTGGCGTAAACATTATTACCGGCGACACAAAAGTGGTGGAGCGGGGCCATTGCGATAATCTATTCATCAATACCACCGGTATCGGCGTTATTGCCACTCATCTCAATATCTCAGCCGGGAATTTAAAACCCGGGGATAAAATCCTGCTCTCCGGCACCATTGCCGATCATGGCGCCGCCATTTTAACCACACGGAAAGGACTCTCTTTCAGCAGTGAATTGACCAGCGATACAGCCCCACTGAACGGATTGGTTGAAGCGATGACCACGATCTGTCCGGAAATTCACGCCCTGCGCGATCCCACCCGGGGTGGTGTGGCAATGACACTGAATGAATTTGCACGTGCGTCACATGTTGGCATTCTGATTCACGAAGAACGAATCCCCATCCAATCGGGTGTGCGGGGTGCCTGTGAAATTTTGGGTCTGGACCCGCTCCTGGTGGCTAATGAAGGTAAACTCATCGCCTCAGTCCCCCCGGAAGCAGCAGATGAGGTTTTAGCAGCGATGCGGCAACATCCACTGGGGCGCAATGCGGTAGAGCTGGGCGAGGTGACAGCTGAAAATACCGGTCTGGTGGTCATGCGCACTGCATTGGGAACCCATCGTATCGTGGATGTCCCTCTGGGTGAACAGTTGCCCCGAATCTGTTAACCAACTGGGGAGATTTTACATGCAATCCGAACTCGCCATCCTTCTAACAACAGCATGTAGCATCGGGTTTATCCACACCTTGATCGGTCCCGATCATTATCTGCCCTTCATCGTTATCGGGCGGGCGCGGAATTGGAAATTGACCAAAATACTTATCGTCACGGTTCTCTGTGGGATTGGCCATGTGCTTGGATCGGTGGTTTTGGGATTGATTGGCGTGGCAGGTGGTATGGCGGTAGGATTGTTGGAGAATGTGGAGTCGGTCCGGGGTAATATCGCCAGTTGGTTGCTCATCGGAATGGGATTCGCTTATGGTCTTTGGGGACTACGGGTCGCCTGGCGGGCGAAAAAGCATACGCATTCACACCAGGAGAACGGCCATACTTTCACCCATTCACATACTCATCTGAATCAGCATGAGCTGATCAATAGCAACCCCAAATCCATCACGCCTTGGGCATTGTTCATTGTCTTTGTGCTGGGACCTTGCGAACCACTGATTCCGATTCTCATGTATCCGGCGGCTGCCGGACACTGGTCAGACCTGCTTTGGGTGACGCTGGTTTTCGGCATGACAACCATCGGTACAATGACCATCATCGTGGCCATTGCTGCCAAAGGATTGATGAACATCCGGCTCGGGTTTCTGGAACCTTATATGCATGCATTGGCCGGCGCAATTATCGTCTTCTCGGGACTCGCCATTAAAGTATTTGGATTGTAATGGCCGGCGAAACAGACTTCTTGCAGGGGAAATCAATTATTACTGGTACAGAATCAGTAGGAATTCCGGCACAATCATAAAATTTTAATTGGCTTTAAGACTCTCAATAAGCAAATTGCCAACGGAAATCGTCCAGGGGGTACGCATTCAATGGATCAGATGACAAAAAGTATTTTAGTCGTTGATGACGAACTCACCATTCGGGAACTGTTAAAGCAATTACTCGAGCTGAATAATTATAAGGTGATTACTGCCTCCAATGGCCTTGAAGCACTGGAAATTTATGAACGCGAGGGTGATCAGATTGATTTGGTTATCACAGATCTGGGATTACCCCGGTTAAATGGCAAAAAATTGGGCGAAAAAATCAAGACCCTGAATCCGGATGCAAAAATGATTATTGCCACGGGGTTTGCCGATCAGGATGACCATACCAAATTGATGGATATTGGATTTATTCACGTGGTTTCAAAACCCTTTGATATCCGGGAGATGATCAACACGGTCAAGCGGGCGTTAGCAACATAATCCAGTTCCGGCGCCATTACCTCAGCCCTTTTTAACATCACATATTTTTTAAACAGCCAGACATGGCCATCTGGTCAGATTGGTTTACCACGATTCAGTCCTTACGGGCAGAGATACGCTTGGGAATTCTCACGAAAAATGTGGTACCATCCGCTTCTTTACTTTCAAATCCAACTGTCCCGTTCAAGTAGCGCTCTGTGAGAAGTTTCATGCTATAGGTTCCCAGTCCCCGACCTTTTCCCTTGGTTGAGAAGGAGCGATTAAATATCTGGAGCTGAGTCCTGCGGGTGATGAACTGGGGATTGTGAACGCGAAATTCCACGGCCTGCTCAGCCATACTGCATGTCAGTGTGATGGTTTCACCCGGTTCTGAGGCTTCAATAGCATTTTTCAGCATATTGCCAATGACCCGACGTAATAACGTCCTGTCACTTCTCAGCGTGAGCGATTCATCTATCGGATTCACCACGATTTGACGATCCTTCGACACCGGATGTTGACGGTATTCCCGGGCGATTTCCTCCATTATTTCACCTGCATTTATTGGTGAAATCTCTAACGCCAACTCACCCTGTTCCGCCCGGGTCAAAAGTTGCTGGGTACGAATTTCAGAAATGAGCCTTTCACTCAAAATGCCAATCTGTTCAACCGCCTCAGGAATTTCTGCAGTATCCATTTGATTAATGAGTTTGGTGAATCCGTGCAATGTACCGGCCGTATTCATGACATCGTGAAAGAAAATGCGCTCCAGTACTTCCCGGCGCTTCTGCCCACTGATGTCCGTTAAGGCAAAAATGGTGTAATCCTCATCCCGGTAACTGAAATGCGACGCTTTCACCATCCAATCCAATGCCTCATCCGTATGCTTGCGTGTGATGCGGCATTCCTGCAAATCCACACCCTTCATTTTCTGGCTGTTCAGAATCGCTTTGGCGGCACCACACTCCCGACAGAATTCGGACGTGCCACAACCATCTGACATGTCATCCGAATGAATGCAGTCAAAAATCTCTCCCGGCCGAAACCCAAACACATTCTCGGGAATTTCGCCATCCAGCGTCTTCCACAATGAATCATTGGCGTAAACAACCTGGCGAAAGCGATTGAGTACCATCACCACATTGGGTATTGAATCCAACAGCTGTTTTAGCAAGCTCTCTTCAGCCAGGGCAACCGCCTGCCGGGTAATCTCCCGTGTCGGCAGACGGCCAGCAGGAGCGAACCATGTTTTTTCTGTCTTCATTGCCCTGGCCCCTGTGCTATTGGTTGAATGGTCTCCCCCATGGACTAAATATAACAGTAGGCGATGAACAAAATGTAATCACTTTTCTGTTTTTCCTGCTCGTAGATAAGCTGTAATTACCTGCATGCAAACAAGGATACTTATGAAACACTTCCTGCAACTACTCAGCCTCATATTGTTTATGATTACCAGCTCACTTTCTGCGCAAACCCAGGTTTCCGGTGATGTATCCGGGACATGGGATGCCCGGAATAGTCCCTATGTCCTCACAAGTGATGCCCTAGTACCAATTGGGGATTCATTAATCGTTGAGCCCGGTGTAATCATTCGTTCACCCGGTGAATTCGAACTGCGGGTGGCTGGTTTTCTGCGCATGACCGCTGCCCGGTATACCGGTGGTGCCGGAATTTTTATTGAAGACGGCACTGTCCACATTAGGGAATGCACCATCGATTCCGTCACCAATGGAATAAAAGTATTCGGCGGTCACTTGGAAATCCGTGATTCCGGTTTGGAGAATATTACCGAAAATGGCCTGGCATTTCACAACAGTGCTTCGGGTTTGGTACAAGGAAACGGGATTTTCTATTGTGGTCGGTATGGCATCCGTATTACCACCAGTGATGAGGTTGTGGTACGGGAGAATTATCTTTCCGGGAACTCCACCAGCACCACCACCTACCCCGCGTTATTTATCGATTCTTGTTCGCCTGATTCCATTTATCAGAACCTCATTGTGGACAATCACGCCCAGGGTATCGGCATCTGGGCACTGACGGGAACGGCAGCACCACAGTTGTCACAGAACCTGGTGCGGGGCAATTTCACGGGAATTACAATCGTGAATGCCACACCGGTATTACATGAGAATATCGTGGTAGCCAATTTTGTGGAAGGCAATCCCAATTCCGGGGCAGGACTGTACATCGGCTATCCCAATGGGAATCCGCTCTGCAGTGGTAATGTGATTGCAGGGAATTATTACGGTGTTTCAATCATCAATTTCGCCAGTGCAAATTTGGGCAATCTGGAGAATGCTGGTCTGAACGATGATGGTGGGAATTTCATCTACGCCAATCGGTTGAACGGCGAGACCTGGAATATCTGGAACGATACGGAGAATGATATTTACGCGCAGAATAATTTCTGGCTGGATTTGTCGCCGGACAGCATTGATTTCACCCTCCATGACAATGAGGAAGACGCGATCGCAGGTATGATTCTTTTTCAGCCGGTGAATGATCAACTTGTCTCGCGAATGGATTTGAACGGGGATTTACTGGTAAATGTCGTAGATGCGGTGGCGTTGGTAGAACTGATTCTCACCGAATCGGTCCCCTCCCCTCATCTCTTTGTTCAGGGTGATGTGACCCGTGATTATGAATTGAACATTCTGGATGTGACCCGTCTGTTGGACCACATTATCCAGGTAACTGATTAATTTTTCCCGGGCTGCGAATCGCCGGAGCGGTAAAAAATGACTTCCGCTTTTTCCAGCGTGGCTAGCCCCTCCCGGATGACCGTATCCACCGTCTCCAGATAGGTTTCCAGCTTTTCCCGCGTATCCATCAATTCAACCACAATGGCCAAACCCTCTGGGGGAGCAGAATTTTGGAGGTGTGAATGCGGCTGCGGCCACCGTAACCCATGATACCCCGCAACACCGTGGCTCCCGCCAGACCCTGCTCCCGCGCCAGCTCCACCAACCATTCGAACAAGGCATTGCCGTTGTGTTCATCGCTCCCGCCGATGAATATCCGCAACAGAGAACCTATTTCCGGTATCATGACTAACCTCCGATCCATTTCCCCAATAGCTGCCCGGCCCAAACCGCCGGCAACCCTAGAATCACATGTAGCGCCACATTGAAAATGGCCAAAGTATGTTCAGTATTTTGCGTCAACATGAGCGTTTCATTCCCAAATGTGGAGAATGTGGTAAACGCCCCCAACACACCGATGATGTTCACGGTGAGGGTTCCTGATGGAAATGATGTATCCCTGGAAATCGCGTGAACCCAACCACTTACCGCGTATCGTAACACCGCGCCTATGAATCCACCCACACCCACCAGAATGATTATCATTATCATGAGACCCTGTATCCTATGAAATAGCGTTTTCGCATTTAAGTGGAATTTGTGGTCGTGATGGGATTTTTTAATCACCATATCCAGACACAAAGCCCTTGTATCTTTTCCGGCGCAGGTAAAATTTACATTCAAAAGGGCGGGGACCTCTTATGACCACCATTAAGCGTGAACTGAGTTTGAGCCATGTGCTGGCCATTATTATCGGAACAGTCATTGGGTCCGGTGTTTTTATCAGCCTGCCCATTGTCCAGAAGGCCACCGGCTCTCCCCTGCTGGCATCCATTGCCTGGCTGGTGGGTGGTCTGATCTGGCTGCCGCAGATTTTCATTTTATCCGAGATGGGAACCGCCTACCCGAAACAGGGTTTCGGATACCTTTATCTCCAAAAAGCCGGCAGCCCTATGCTGGCATTTTTATATGTGTGGACGGTTTTCTGGACCAGCGATACACCTTCTATTACCATTCTCGCGGTTTCCGCAATCGCTGCGCTGAAAATATTTGCCCCGGTTCTGGCCGACTCTGTCTGGACCAAACTCCTGGCAGCTTTGCTCATTGCCATACTCACCTGGGTTCATTATCGTTCCGTTCGCCAGGGCGGACGCTTACAAATCGTCCTCACCAT
>JAIPJR010000086.1 GCA_021734045.1 Fidelibacterota bacterium | reverse complement strand
TCGTACTGGTCATTATCGGTATCCTGGCTGCGGTGGGTGTACCCATTTACACATCCAATGTGCAGAAAGCCAAAATGAGTGAAGCCGATGCGGCATTGGGAACCATTCGCACAGCGCTGCGGGTGTACTATGCTGAGAATGGGAAGTACCCAACCTTATCTGCCGGAACCCAGGTAGCAGGGAGTGGGGCAGGTAAGGCATCGATAGGGATTAAAGAGACTGAATTATCCGGTGGTAATAAATATTTCACCGCCGATAGTCTTTTTACCATCGTGTCAGATTCAGCAACTTACACCATCACCTGTGATGATGCAGGGATTCTGGAGTCCGATCGGACCCTGGATCATACTGGCACTTTTGCTGGTGGTGTAGAGTAATACAGCGGGTGTCTGACCACCCCCTGGCTATGGAGCAGACTAATGAGATGGCGGCTAACAATTCAGGCAGCGCGTTCAGGTGGGTTTACTTTGGTAGAGTCCTTGATTGCCACGATGCTGTTAGCCGTCATTTTACTGGGGACGACGCACTATTTTTTCGCCTCCCGAAACGAGATCGAGCGGGCCGCACGGAACCAGTGGGCACACATTCTCATGCAACAACAGTATGAGCGATGTTTATCCGTTGGCTTCCGTGCGCTCGCCGATAGTCTGCCCGAAGCCAATGTTCCCTTCTATCGTGGAAACCTGGTGGGATATCGCACCACCCAGATCACCTGGGTTGATGATTCCCTGGATGATGTCTCCCCAACAGATTTGACCGTTCCGGATTACGCCCGGGTGAATGTGACATTCTCCTGGTTTCAGCCCGGTAATACAACCGACAGCTTGGAGTTCATTTATTCACCCCAGCGGGACTGGGGTTGGGATTGGCAGTGACTGTAATGACTACGCGATATGGACAGGAAGCGGGATTCACGCTGGTGGAGTTAAGCACCGGCATGACCATTTCCACCATTTTGCTGCTCACATTTGCCGCCATTCTCTTTTTAAGTCGTCAGCAGACGGCGGAATTGAATGATCGTCTCAGCCTTTATCGTGATCTGATGGTGCTGGATCTCTGGACCCAGCGCTATATCGCCAATGCTCACGGTGATTCAGTCGCCATCTATGCAAACGCTACGGACGAGATCAATGATACGCGCACGAATGACGGGACCATTCTACATCTAATCCTACCCGACAGCACCTGGGTTCGACTGGCTATGGCTGGTCAGCAATTCAACTGGCAGGTGGGTCTGACGGATCATTATCCGCTGGACGCGCCTGTCAGCCAGGTGCGTTTCCGCCGCATGCCGGGTCAGATGGATGCAATACGGTTGCAGACAACAATTTTTAACGATGAGGATTCCCTGAGCTATGACCGGCTTATTGTCCCCCGGAATTGAGACGCTACTCAGCTTGCTGGGTGTGTGGATTGCCGGCTCGGTGTTTGCCATTCTGAGCAATAATTCCATTGACCGGATTCCTCGTCATCAGTCCCTGGTTTCGCCCAAACCTTACTGCCGAAGTTGTGCCACCGCACTGAGTTGGCAGGATTTGATTCCGGTGTGGAGTTATCTCCGGCACCATGGAAAATGTCCCTACTGCGGTGCCCAATGGCCGAAACGCCAGATTATTACCGAAATTTTAGAAATTGCCTGGGTGGCTGTTTTTATCCTGCGGTATGGGTGGAGTTACCCGGCATTCATTACCATGCTGTTTGGTGTCGGGCTCATCGTCATCATTATTATCGAGCTGGAAAGCCGGGTCTTACCGGATAATCTGCTGCTGGGGATGGGCGCCCTGGGGATGATTTATGTATTAGCCTATAGTCAGCCGGAATTTCCCTATGCTCTGGCCAGTCTGGTGGTGGGTGCACTGGTTTTAATCGTCTACAACCTGCTGCGCTCCCTATTGCCCGGGGAGCAGCGGGCTGATTTTAGTGAAATCAAGTTTGCCGCGGTGCTGGGACTGTTTCTGGGACTACCGAAGCTGCTCTTGGCCATTTTACTGGCGTGGTTCATCGGCAGCATATTGGGAATTTTTGGTGTGTATAAGCTGCAAAAATCTTCGCAGCAATTTCTCCCCCGCTTTCCCGCACTACTCTCCACTGCCGGATTGGTGGTCATTCTCTTCGGCAATGACATTCTCAACCTTTATTACCGGTTCATTCACTGAGCACAAACACGATGTTTACCTGTGTCAGATATTATCACAAAAATCAGGGCGGATCCGTTCTGGTCATCGCTATGGTTTATTTCGTGATATTTTCTCTGGCAGGTATGGCAGCGCTGAGTATGGCTGCCCATTTCAGAATTGAATCGGTTAAATCGAAGCAAGCCAGAACCATCGATATCACCATTGAATCGGTGCTAAATGAAGCTTTGTTTCGTCTGAATGCCGGACCCGACAGTCTGGCCAATTTTTCCCGTGACGGTGTCACCGCATCTTATGATGAGACCACGCAAATTCTCACCCTGTCCGGTTATGGAAAATCCCTCACGGTCGCGCTGGAGGATATGCACCCCTTCAATCATGGTGTGGCCTTCCGGGATGATATTGATACCTCATCTTACTCCGTGACCCTGCTTGAAGGGCACGGTATTCGTCAGTTTCCCTTTCTTCCCCAGGTAGATACGTCCTATTACATGAGCAATGCTGTGGCCGTGTATAACGAAGCCAATGTGGATTTCGATAGTGTCATGACACCGGGGATTCACTTTGTACAAAAAAATGTCTTTCTGAAGCAGGGCGCCTCCCTACAGGGCACGCTGGTGGTGATGGGGAAATTGAAGGTAGTGGGAACCGATGTGACACTTCAGGCCATTCCCGATACCAATGGCGTTTATCTCCCGGCTCTTATCGTGGCGGATTCCACGGCAGATATTTCCACCACACCGGGTATTATCATCCGCGGACCGATTTACAGTTCGGGACCCTTTGATATGAAAGGCGGTACCCTCACCGGACCGTTGGTGGGTGTGGATATTTCCCTCTCCCAGAAATTGGATATCAACGATCTGGCCAATGAAAAATACTACAACTACCCGCCGGGGTTTGGTGATGTGACAGCCTACGACTGGCCCAAACGCATTTTGAAAAACTCGTGGAGTATGGACCTATGAGTTTCCGTAAACCCAAGTTGCGTATCGGACTGGATATTGGTGGTCATACGGTGAAACTGGTGGCCATTAACCTTCGCAATAACAGTATTTACGCCTGCCGCCAGGAGCCTTTGGTCAGTGATGACATGGCCCGTACACCAGAGGATGTGGGGGACGGGCACATCAAGCTGGCATTACGGAAAATCCTGAAAGATCTGCCCTACCGGCGAACACCTGTCCGGTTGGTCATGTCCACACCCCACAACAATGTATTCATTCTCACGATTCCTGAAGTGGACGATGCGCAGATCAAGCAGACGATTTATTGGGAATTGGGACCGCTTCTGCCTCAATCAGCTCAAAATTATGAAATTGACTACCGGGTCCTGCGGCGTGAGCGGAAAAAACGCAGTCTGGTGGTACTGGTGGGTACACTGCGGCAATCCCGCTTTGAGATGACGATGACGGCCATCAAAAATTTTGTGAATGAAGTGCCACTCCTGGATTTGGAAACCCTGGTACTGCTGGAACGCTTTCGGGATGATTTTCCTGATCTGGAATCACCGGCGGGGCTGCTGCACCTGGGAGCTACTCATTCCACCTATACCGTGGTGATGCCGGACGCCGATCCGGCGTTTCTGGTGCTGCCTTTCGGGGGTGATTTGCTCAATGGAATTATCGTACGGAACCGGGGTGTACCCTTCCTCACGGCGGAGCAGCAGCGCAAAGACCCGACCTTCGCTGACGGCATTTTATCCCAGCAGGAAAGTGGTGAAAAAGAGGCGCGGGAAATCTGGCAGATTCTGGTCCAGTTCATCAGCACCATTCTCCGGTTCAATGCCCGCTATGAACTCCAGGCCGGGAAAACCATCACCCGGATAATTGCCACCGGTGGCATGGCTAATGACCACTTGGTGCGTCATGTGCTGGATACACCCGATTTGTTTCTCAAATTGCCCTGTGATTACTGGGAACCTCTCACCGGCCGGTTGCCCCGTGAGCAGATTGAGACCGGTTTGGCTTATCAGTACAGCATGGCGATGGAAATGGCTTTGCGGAATTAATATCATTATGCGCTATTCACTCAATTTTCTCAGTACCACCGCCGACCGGCAACGCCGGATTCATTACCGCCGAGTCACTTCGCTGCTCTATTCACTACTCTGGCTGGTAACAGCAGTGGTATTTCTCAATGTGTACGGTTCGCTCTCGTATGTGGCTGATGTCTTTCAGCGGCAATCTGGTTCGCTTGGCCAGCAGATTGCCAGTATTGAACCCCGGGTTCTTTTTCTGGAAAAGAAGGTGGCGGAGCGCAACCGGTTTGCGAAAAACATTCCGCTCTATCTCCAGGCGCATGACCGCCCGATCGTATGGTATGCCCGGTTGTCGGAGATTGCTGGAATGCTGCCGGCCGATTTGGTGGTGAGCCGCATCAGTTATGATCCTGAGCGGGCTAAGACGGTAAAAGACGCCCCGGCTATTACCATTGACGGGTATATGGTGATCAAGGACAAAAGTCAGGACATTTTCGCCGTGGACGACTACCGCGCCATGCTTTCTGAAGCCCCAACCACCCGGGATGCCTTCTCAAAGCTGGTGGTGAAAAACAACCGCATTTATAAAGACGCCGCCAATCTACGGCTGACTTACACGCTGGGGTATTATCCATGAGCAGGGTGATTCAGGACTGGAAAAAAGCGGTAACGCTACCATGGTTTTTGGTGGGCCTGGTGGTTTACGCGGGAACGGTAGCAGCTTTGATTTATTGGCTAATCTTACCGTTACAGAAGCATTACACCACCCTGATTGACGGACAGGATGACCTGGAAAATACCTATATCAATCTGATTCAGTTAGATATCGAGACCGCCATTGACAGCATTGATCAGCATGTGGCGCATCTGAATCAATTGAAGGACAATTTCGAAAAGCGCTTGCTGCGTGAACCCAATTTGAATGCCCTCATGCCGGTGCTGGATAATTCTGCTACACGAGCAAAACTGGCGGTAAGCACGCTAGAGCCGTTGAACAAGCGGCAGAATCTGGCGGGCGGTCCCTACCAAAAGCTGTATGCCAGAGTGAGTCTGTCAGGGACGTATGCCAACTTTTTGAAATGGCTGAAAATTCTGGATGAATATGAGGTGTGGTTTCTGATTGAGAAATTGAATATTGAACCTACAAAGACAGCTGACATCCACACCTTCACGGTGGAGTTGGGCGTGTTAAGGTCTACAAAGACGGGGGCCGCATGAAAATCAGCCGGCACGGATTCCTGCTGTTTAACGGTGTTGTCCTGGTGAGCACCCTGCTGGCCATGACACGGCTGCCCAATCTCACGGATTTGTCTGCCGAACGGATTGTCCTGCAACCGATTGCTCAGCCGGAAATTGATTTAATAACAATAAAAACGCTTATCCGGCAGGTGAATACGCTGGAAATACAGCCGCTGGGTTTTGTGACACGGGTTGATTCCGTGGTGGCAAACGTTGCCCCGGAAAAGGTTCGGAATCCATTTGCCGTGGCGGTCGATCCGGTTCCACCGCCTCCCAAGCCCAAACCGAAGCCCCAAAAGACCACTACAACACCCAAGCCAAAACCCAAACCCAAACCCAAAATCGTGCGCCCCAGCGTGACTATAAACGGGATTGTGTGGGATATTCAGGAGCCCTACGCCATTATGAATGGTGAATTATACCGGGTGGGCGACGACTTTAACGGGTATACCGTGTATGCCATTTTGGATACCACGGTGGTACTGAAAAACGATAGGGATAAATATGTTGTCAATTACCATGAGGAATAGCGCCCGCGGGATACTGTTACTGCTGGCTTTCCTGTTGCTGCTGGCGCGGGCCTACGGCGCTGACAAAGTCAATGAGACCGTGCTCATGAGCCTCAAGGTGAAGGACGTGAAGCTCAGTCAGGTTCTGAAAATTATCAGTGAAAAAAGCGGTCTGAAATTCATCGCCGATCCGGCCATCAGCAGTAAATCCATTTCACTGGACTTGAATGATGTGGAGCCACTGGCGGCGTTACGCATTATCGCAGAATTATATGGATTGGGTTATCAGGAGCTTAGCGAACCCAACAAATATCTGGTGGCGGACCAGAATACATTTGCCGTAGCCACTGAAATTGGTTTCTATGCTTGTCAGTTTGCCCAGGCCAAGGAGATGGCGGGGATTGTGGGGAAGTTGGTCACACCCAATGTGGGCCAGCTATTTGCCGATGTGCGTACGAATACGATTATTTATCAGGACACACCGGAAAAAATCGAAAAAATCCAGAATATGCTGGTGAATCTGGACAAACCCACCCGCCAGGTGTATATCAAAAGCGCCATCGCTGAAGCATCATTGAGCAAAGGACACGACCGGGGTGTGCAATGGTTTACAGAAAATGACAAGATCTCCGTGGGAACCGACTTCAGTCTGCGCTCCGTTCTCAATGACCTGCCGGTGTCACCTATTCGTCCGCCGGGAATCGGCCTCGGCATTGGCATTCTGGATATGGATATTGATGTAGCGATCAAAATGCTTTCAACGGTGAATGACCTGAACCTGCTTTCCACGCCCTACTTGCTGACGCTGGATAATCAAGCCGCTTCTATCGCAGTGGGGGATCAGATACCCTATCCAAAACTAAATCAGTTTGGGGTAACCTCTTATGAATTCAAAGATGCCACTATTCAGTTGAAGTTAGTTCCGCATATTAATAATGACTCGACCATCACTATTCAAATTGAACCCCAGGCCAACTTTCAACAAGGTTTTACACCCGATGGAATTCCCATTATCTCCACCCGCTCAGCCAAAACGCAGATTGTGGTGAAGGCCGGCAGGACCATCGTTATTGGCGGCATTATGCAGGAATCGGATGTGAAGACTGAAACACGGGTCCCCATTTTGGGAGCGATTCCGTTGGTGGGTGAATTTTTTAGTCAAACGAAGGTGACCAAACAAAAAACCGAATTGGTGGTCATGCTCACCCCGAAAATCGTGGAGCTGGATCAGGACGCAGGCACCATTGCACCAATTCCATCCGCGTTGAAGGAGCGTTTAAAATGAACGAACTGAATCATCATAAACAGTCCTCCGTCAACCCGACCGCTTATGTGCTGGTGGTGGATGACGATGGTGGTGTGTGTGAATTTTTCCAGGATTTGTTCGAGGAGATGGATATTCGTGTGGATGTGGCCCGATCCGGCACCGATGGTTTACGCCGAGTAATGTCGGGTGCGTATAAGCTCATTTTTCTGGACATTAAACTGGGTGATCGCAACGGATTGGATGTTCTGGAAGGCATTCGCAAAGTGGATGAGGATGTAAAAATCATCATGATTTCCGGATATCTCACCGAAGAGAATATTGAGCGGGCGCTCAATTCCGGTGCCGATGGTTATCTGTATAAACCTTTGCAGGTGCGTGATATCATGGCTCAAACATTTCGGCATGTCCCGGTAAAAAGTTTGCGTAACTTACCCTGACGCACCATGAACGCAGCATCACACACACCCGTCCCTGCGGCCACAAAACCAACCCGCATACTTATTGTAGATGACGATGAAGCCCAGCAGCGGCTGCTTCAACATTTGTTGAAAACGATGGGGTATCAGGTCACGGGAACACTTTCGTCTGGTACGTCGGCAGTCTCTGAATGGCAAAATCACGAACCGGACGTGATTTTGATGGATATTATGATGGAAGAACCGGAAGCGGGCATTCTTGCTGGTGAGCAGATTGGTGAGAAAAACAACGTCCCCATTATCTATCTCACAGCCACGGAAGAGGAAAGCGCTTTTAGCCGCGCGCTAAGGTCAAATCCTCACGGCTACCTGGCAAAACCGGTGAGCCCGGCTGCCCTGAAATCAGCCATCGAAGTTTCGCTGGTGCGTCATAAATATGAGAATCAGCTGGTGGAATACCGTAAGAAGCTGGAACGTTCCGAGCAGCTCTTTCGGGGAATTTTTACCAACCTGCGTATCGGTTACTTCAGGATCACACCCGGTCACCGGGTGGAGCTGTTAAATCCATTTCTGCTTGAATTGTTGGAGGTACCGGAGGGCGAATCGCTTATTGGAGAGAACCTGCGGGATTTGGTAGCGCCCGAAGCGCAGCCACACGCGTTTCTAAATCTGGAAGACCAGGATGCCCAGGAGACAGTCTGGTGTTCACTCACCGGGAAGACGATTCCTGTGAAACTTCATATCTGGCCGGTGCATGATGCGTCGGGCGGGACGATTTTTCTGGAGGGTACTGTAGAGGACATGACCCGCGCAAATACACTCAGAAATCAGATGATGCACGCCCAGAAAATGGAGGTAATTGGTACGCTCAGTGGTCGTGTTTCCCACGAAATCAATAATCGTCTGACCTCTGTACTGGGGCATAGCGAATTGATTATGGCAAAGGTGGAACCGGGCACCAAGCTGGAAAAATATGCCCGCTCGGTGGTTCAAAATGCCCGCAGTGCATCGGATATTATCCGTCAACTTTTGACATTCACCCGGGAGTGGGGTGAAGATGAACGGACCTTTGACATACGCCATCTGGTCAAGAATATGCTGGACCTGTTGCAGCATGTTTTGGGTAGAGGGATTGAGCTGTTGGCTGAGCTTCCCCAGGAATCCATTCTCATCAAGGGTAATCCCAAAGCGGTGGAGCAGGCACTTTTTAATATTGCCATGAATGCCCGGGATGCCATGCCGGATGGTGGGGAATTTACCCTCCGGGTTGAAAAATCATTCCAGGATGGAACCGGGGTCCTGTCCAAGTCCATTCCAACCGGCGCTTATGTGAAACTTTCGTTGACCGATACGGGAATCGGGATGACGGAAACCATTCAGAAGCAATTGTTCGACCCCTTTTTCACAACCAAAGATGAAAATATCAGCACTGGGTTGGGGCTTTCGGTGGTCCAGAGAATTATGGACCAGATGAACGGTCATATTCAGGTGGAAAGTGCCCCCGGAGAGGGCGCTCGGTTTGATTTGTATTTTCCCATCTCCAGTGACCAGTAACGCTTCACTCCCGGGTACTTTCGGTTCATGCGGGGAGCGGAAATCCCAAATCACAAATCCGAAAAAAACAAATCTCGAGTACCAATAATCAATGACCCAAACCGCCATGGTCTGGGTTTAGGATGTTTGGAATTCAAAAAGGATCGCAGATTCGAAAAAAATAATGGGGTTCAGAATCGACCGCGAAACTCCCGCGTCAGGTATAAATTTACACTTTTGGTATCCATGGGACCGGCCGTGAAATAGATGCGGTCAGGATACTGGTTTAGGTAAAAAAGTGTGAAATCCGCAACCGGTTTCCCGCGTTGCATGGTGGTAAAAAATGTCATCAACTGGCGGCGTTCATCCACATCCGCAAAATGCCAGACCGGATCTCCGATGGTATCGGTAAGCGCTACTTCAATCCGCCGCATCCCCCTTTTCTGCCACAAATCCCACACGGCATGAACAGCCATTGAATCGCGGTACCCCGGACTGTAGAAGTGAATGAGCGCCATATTGGGTAATCCTGCCGGCTGTTCTAAAATGGTGAATAATGCCATGGTATCCACGCCCTGGTAGGTCAGTCGCGGGTTCGGCCATTCAGTCCAGTCCACCGAATCCCGCACTACCGGCAGCTCTAAAACCTTTAGTGGGTATGTGCCGGGAGGGCTTTGAAACTGGGGCGCAATTTTGAAAAAAATGGTGAGTGCAATGAGAAAAACCAGCACGACCAGAATCATCTCCCGGGTGCTGCGTTTCAGATATTGAAGAAACTTGCCCATAAAACTTACCTACTCTGTTGTAAACCCGGGTTTCCCCAGCA
>JAIPJR010000085.1 GCA_021734045.1 Fidelibacterota bacterium | reverse complement strand
CAATGTCCGTCTCTTTGTCAATCCGCATGGTGGCATTCTGCTCAGACGGATCAGTAATGGTAATATTGGCGTTACTGCCGGCCGCCGGCCAGGTGCCACCAATGATGGAAACGCTGTCAAAAACCAGCAACTCCGATTCATAATCATTGAAATTGGCAACATACTCAGCCAGCGTCAAAGCCTGAAATGCCGGCAGGGTATTGCCTGTGCTCACGGTCTCGATATCCACAGGTGAAGACGGCACAAGCTCTACCTTCCCATTATAGATGGAAATGGAACCGGTAACAGCTACCGAGTCACCGACCGCCAAACCGGCGTCAAAGGTATTGGAAAAAATGACAATGCCACCGGTGGGATCCTGGATGGTCACTTCCGTGTAGGAGCCGGCCGTCCCAAAATTCGGGCTGGTTACCACACCACGAATGGCGGCCTCCGCACCCTCTTCCAGCGCACGCGCTTCGGCGATGGTCATTTCCTGGACCATGCCCAGCTCGTTGATCCAGGTCTGAATCGTTTCAATATCACCAGCGCTGAGCGGGCCACCACTGGGTGGCATGATACCGCCATGGACACCGGTATTGGCGATTTTGTTATACAGCACGGAAGTGCTGGCGTCGCCGCTGACAACACGCAAAGCCGGGCTATAGTTAGCACTCTCCACATCCACCAGCAAGTCGTAGCTGTTCCCGGTGGTGAGATTAAGTCCGGTAGGATGACTGGATGTATGGCATCCCACACAATTACTGGTGAAAATGGGTTGGACCTGGGTATCAAAATCCACGGTCTGAGCCGTTACCCAGCTCACCATTATTGCCACCAATATGAGTGATTGTAGCAGTTTCTTCATAAGACCTCCTTGATCTTCATTTCATTTCATGAGCCTGGAAAATTGAGCCCTGAGCATTTGTCCGCAGCAGATTATTTCATCCGCTTCCGAATAGTCAGGTTCATTTTCCTTCATCGCTTCATTTGCAGAAAACTTTGTTTGTTCGCGTCGTTGGTTGATATAGTTATTGAGTTGTGGGCCAATGGCATTGACCAATTTACCCAACGCTTCGGAAAGCCGATAAATTCTAAAGTCGGTGATCAGTCTAATTTTTGTCATGTCGCGTATATTTGGTTTATATCCAAAACGCAAAGCTCTATGCTCAGTGCTCAAATTCCTATGCTTTCATCACTTAATAACCAAAAATTTTCCCACCTGCACTTTTCCCGTGACGCGATTTTCAACGGCAAAAACATACATTCCCGTGGCAACAGCCTGATCGTGCATGGAGATTAAATCCCAGGCGTGTTCACCTCCCGACATGACCGTCTGAGCCGCTCCGGAGCGCTGACTCAGATTCCGGGTATCGGCCCCACGGTAAATGTCGGCATCGTGTTCCATCTCATCCACCAAATCACCATTGAGGGTATAGATTCGGATATTGGCTTTGGCGGGCAGGTGGGTGAACCACAGCATTCGTTCCCGCTGACCGGCGCCATCCCAGCCGGCTCGCGCCCGGTAAGGATTGGGATAGACGCTCACCGGAGTGGATGCGTCTTCAATCGGCGGTGAACCGGGAATCACCGGGGTGCGGTTTTCATTACGGGAACTCTCCAGGCTTTCCAGTCCCGTAGCCGGATCGCCGGTATCAAAGGCGGTGAGAGCATAAACGGTTTTATCCGGCCAGCCGTTTTTCACACCGGAATTGACCCATTTGTAATAATAAGAATGTCCGTTAATCACCACCGAATCGGGTTGCCCCGCGTCATTTTTAATGCGAATCAGGTTAAACCCCGTGTCATACCCAACCTCATCACCCGTCACATCAAACTCGGCCAGCAGCGAATACTGCTCGCCAGCCCCGGCTGTTTTTGCACTACCGTAGATACGATATCCGGCAAAATCTTTCCGCCGGCTCACGGGGTCCAGGGCGTGCTCACTAAAATCATCCCAGTACAGCGCTACCTCACCATCGCCGGGGACAACCACCATATTGGGCGAGGGGGGCGGTTCGGGAACAATGTACCGGTCTAAACGGCCATTAAAATTCAAGTCTTCCCCCGGATCCAACACGCCATTGCCATTCACATCTTCCCCATTAAAAGCTTTTTGCGCCCAGTCGGCATTTTTCCGCAAATCCGCCCGGCGCTCAACCGATTCCTGTAGACTGGAGGTGGACCAGGGGGCGGCGATAATGGCAAAAACCAGATTCACGGAATATTGATCCAGAATACCGTTTGAATTCGTATCCTCACCCGGATCCAGCGCACTGTTTCCATTCATGTCTTCGCTGGGCGGGATAATCAAGCCATTCCCCGAATCCTCCGTCCCGGCCGGGCCTGCCGAAACCAGCATCATCCAGGAATTGGGTGCTTCCAGCCAGGGGGACTCACCCGGTGGCATCTCGGTGTTGAAGGGGTCAACAAAGGGCGAGTAACTGAGTTTATCGTACCGCTGGGCATCAATCGTGGGCATGCTGAGATAGGGGAATTCCTGGTTTTCCGCCTGGTTCCAGCGCCACATGTTGAAAAATGAATACCATTTAGATTGGTCCTGATTCCATTCTGTGAACGATTTTGCCTGCGTGCCGGACACATGCAGCGCTTTGATGGCAAAATAGGTCTGGGTCCAACCATCATCTCCGTCATAATCATATTGATACCCCAGATTACGCGGGTATCCATTGGCATCATAACTGCCGTCAAAATTATTGATATTATCATACCAGCTAAAGCCGCTTCCCGGCTCGAAATAGCTGCGATAATTCATATTGTTCATGGAGGCGTCAGCCCAAATCCCGGCGTAGAGATTCTTAATATCCCAGCCGGTGCCGTCAATCTGCTTGCTGGTATTGGTGATGGTATAATCCAGAATTACAAATGATTCCATGAAGGAATGACTCCAGGCATAGGACTCCAGGTGTATCTCAATGCCCAGCGGCTCATGATTGGGAATGCTGCCAGATGCGCCATTTTCGTCCACCCAGGCGGTGCGGCGGTCGGTAAATTCAGCCACGAAATCCTGATGGCTCACTGCGTCCAGTGAAAAATAGCGCGCCAACGGCGATGTGCTGGCTGACGAAATGGAGGAGCGTATCTGAATCGTATCTGCTCTGGCGGGAGAGGTGGTGTATTCAAAACCCTCTTCACCATAATCAAAAACACCGTCCACAATGGCAGTCGAAACACGGGGTAACTGCTCAACACCATTCACCACGGGGATCCCGCCGATCCACAGACCACCGTAACTCATGAGTTCCACCATTTCCCGAGCGGTTCCATACTGTTTATAGCGGCAAGATGGCTGGTTGGGGTTGTTCCAGCCTTCTCCCAGGACACCAAAGTTGGTTACGGTGAGACCCAGTTCACCCACAATGGTGAATTTGGTATAATCGTCCATGACGGGTTTGGTTAAAACCGGTGGGGATTGTGAAAATAAACTGCCCCAAAGCAGTAGGGTGAAGATTGTAATTGTGCGTTTCAAAGTTTTGGAAGAATAAGTAAAAATCGGCATTGAGTCAATTATCCTAACCATCACAGTAAAAATATCTAATCCCCCCGGGCTGCCCGTATTTGGCGGTTATTAGATTAACGATTCCCGGTTTTTCCTATCCGTGGATGGAAACAAGAGCATCGGAAAATTTTTCGGCACACACCTCCCATGAATAGGTCAAAGCCAGTTCACGGCAGCTTGCTGCATCCACAAGAAGTGCCTGCTTAATAGCCTTTTTAAGATCCCAATCAACGACACCATTGATCCCGGGGCGAATGATGTCCCTGGGGCCGGTGACGGGGAATGCTGCAACGGGTGTGCCACAGGCATTGGCTTCTAGTAAAACCAGACCAAAGGTGTCGGTAAGGCTGGGGAATACCATTACTTGGGCGCCGATGTAAAATGCAGCCAATTCCGGACCCGATTTGTAGCCCGGAAAAACCGCCTGCGGATACTGTCGCATGAGCCGCTTGCGGATGGGTCCATCGCCCACGATGACTTTGGTGCCGGGCAGGTCAAGTTTGAGAAAAGCTTCCAGATTTTTTTCCGGAGCCACCCGGCCCACATACACCATCACAGGTTCGGGATAGGGCAAGCGGACACTATGGTCGGGCCGAAACATTTTCACATCTACCCCACGATTCCAGAGTGTCAAATTATCGAATCCGTACCGCTGCAATTCCTCGCGCAGGGACTCGGTGGCAACCATCACGCCGGCAGCTTTCGCGTGGAATCTTCGCATCATGGCATATCCCGCTCGGAGCGGAAGCTTTGTGCGAATATTGATGTATTCGGGAAATTTGGTGTGATACGCAGTGGTGAACCGTAGGTCATTCTTTAGGCAATATCGCCGCGCCGCCTGACCAAGGGTTCCCTCCGTGGCGATATGAATCCTGTCCGGCTGAAAGGCCTGAAGCATTTTTACAAGACGCCTGGAGGGTAACAGGGAGAGTCGAATCTCTTTATATCCCGGCAGCGGAAATGTTTGAAACAAACCGGGGTGGATCACCAGAATTTGATAACCCATGTCGGACAGATGTTTGTTAACCATACTCAGTGTGTGCACCACACCATTCACCTGGGGAAACCAGGCATCGGTTATCAGTGCCAATCGGGCGGGTGACAAAAAAGAGATGCGACCGGGCAGGCCAACGGTAAGTTGGGAAAAATCCAAACCCGGTCGTTTTTGTCCCGGAGTCGGTATGGTATTCAGGCGCATGCTAAAATTGATTGTATTCATTGATTAAATGAGCGATTCCATTAGCGTTAATCCTGTGGAACCAGCGGCTGATCCCAAAAGGGCACCCATCATGACATCTGTCGGGTAATGCACCCCCAAATAAACCCGGCTGATCCCAACCAGTGTCGCCCAGATGAACAGTTCCAGCGTAACGGTGGGAATCCCGCTGGCAAGAATGGTGGCCATTAGGAAGGCTGCGGCGGTATGACCGGATGGAAAACTGAACTTGTCCGGTGGTGCAATGAGAAATTGAATGCGTGGGGAAACTTCAAATGGGCGCGGGCGCCGAATCCCAATTTTTAACAGCTTATACAGGCTTAATTCAAGACCGAAAGCCAACAGCATAGCCCCCAAAAGGGCCATTGTCTGGGGGGAATGGATCGCCAGCAATACAACACCTGCCAGACCATAACCCTGTCCGTCTGCACTACGTGAAATGAGATAGAATACCTGATCCAGGCTTGGTTTCCCCGACCACCCAAACAGCCCGTGGAGTACCCATTGGTCCCATTGATTGACCTGCATTACAACATAGCGTATCATTTACATTCCATCTCCATGACAGCCACAGGATCATCATTCCCTGTTTGGATGCCTTGAGATTTGCGTTAGAAAAGAATGTGACCCGGAGTCGGGATTCTTGTTGGTTTTCCAGAGGATGTTCTTCTATCTTCAAGGGTGACAGAAAAATATGACACCCGGAATGTAAAGGTTCTTGTCGTTGATGACGAGCGGGACATCACCTTCTTTCTGGACGAATATCTCAGCGAGTTAGGCTATCAGGTTCAAACGGAAAATCAGCCGGAACAGGCGGAAAAAACCTTCCTGTCCCAGCCATTCGATGTGGTGCTGCTGGATGTGAATATGCCGCGGGTCAGTGGTTTGAAGTTGCTGGAGCAGTTCATTTCCGTCGCACCCGATACCATTATTATCATGATCAGCGCTCTGCAGGATGTGGAATTGGTGGTAAAGTGCATCCAATTGGGTGCGTATGACTATGTGACCAAGCCCATTATTACCCTGAATCAGGTGCACCTGCGCATTCAGCGGGCGCTGTCTGAACGCAATATCCGGGCTGAAAATCAAGCGCTGCGTAGTCAGCTGGTGCGGCAGGGAGAGTCTCATGAGTTGCGATTCCAATCCCCAGCCATGCGTCAGGTCATGGAGATGATTCGCATGGTGGCGCCCTACGACTCCACCGTATTGATTTTGGGGGAATCCGGAACCGGCAAAGAGGTGGTGGCGCGGACCATTCACAAATTCAGCCTGCGTGCCGACAAGCCCTTTGTGGCAGTGAATTGCGGTGGAATCCCTGAGTCACTACTGGAGTCAACCCTTTTTGGACACGAAAAAGGCGCCTTCACAGGTGCTACCGGACGCAAGATCGGCTTGTTTGAAGAATCCAGCACTGGCACCATATTTTTAGACGAGATTACCGAGACCAGCCTGGCTTTTCAGGTGAAACTCCTGCGCGTGCTGGAAAACAGCAGCATTATGCGGGTGGGAGGCACGCAGGAAATCAAGCTGGACCTGCGCGTTCTCACTGCTTCAAATAAAGATGTGACCCGGCTGGTGAACGCTGGCGAGTTTCGACAGGATTTATTTTATCGCCTGAATGTTTTCCAGATTCCGGTTCCGCCGTTAAAGCAACGCAAAGAGGACATTCCGGCAATTGTTGATTATCACCTGAAACGGCTCTGCAAGCGCATGAAAAAGCCCCACGTTACGGTGAGCGAAGCTGTACTGAAACTGTTTGAACAATATGACTGGCCGGGGAATGTACGTGAACTCATCAACGCAGTGGAAAATGCGCTCATCATGACCACCGGAGATGCTATTGAGCCGGAAAACCTGCCACCCGGTCTGGCGAAATCAGTCCCTCCGGAAACTGAGCCAGAGCAGGACATGCTCACCGATCTCCAAACCGCCCGGCACCATTTTGAAAAAGCTTACTTCCAAAAGCTGCTGGAGCACACCGGCGGCAATGTCACCGAAGCTGCCCGATTGGCCGGCATCAGCCGTCAGCACCTGCATCTGAAGCTGAAAGAGATCAGCGACTCTCCCTAAAGTCAAAACCACGCCTCACCCCATACTCTCCAAATGAAATGTCGTAAATATCCGACATTCCCGGGGCAAAAAGCGTCATAAATATCCGACATTCTGTTAAAACGCATCAGGGCAGTTTTTTTCTAAATCATTATATAACAATATGATAAGTTGGTTATTTGCGGTTTGGCACGATATATGGCTTAGAGAGGTGCCCAGGCACAGAAAAGCCATGACATGAATGAGACCGTAAACAAGACTGACCTGAAAACGCTGTACACGCAGTTCGGCATTGCCCCTGCTGATTTAAAAAAATCCTTTGCGCTGGATAAATCTCTGGCAGCCAAACTCACCGAGGAGGTTTGCCGGTATCACCAAATGGTACCGCTGGAGGTGATTGATAACCGGGAACTGCGGTTGGCCATGCTGGATCCCTTTGATATGATGGCCCAGCAGATTGCCGAAAGCCGTACGGGTTACACGGTAAAAGCACTGGTGTGCGATCAAGAGGATATTGATTATGCCATCAGCCGTCTTTTCAGCGGTGACGCCAATTTTGAAGAGACATTGCAGGAATTGGTAGAAATTGATGATGAGGTGGAGGAGGTCAAATCCGCCGAAGTCAGTGTGGATTTACTGCGCTCCCAGGCCACTGATGCACCGGCCGTGGTGTTCGTCAATTCACTTCTGGTGCAGGCGATTCAGGAGCGGGCGAGTGATATTCATATTGAACCGCAGGAGAATGACCTGCGCGTGCGGTTACGTATTGATGGCATGCTTAAAGAATTACCGGCCGCCACCAAGCGCCTTCAGGAAGGTGTGGTCGCCCGAATAAAGATTTTGTCCAATATGGACATCGCCGAGCGCCGGGTACCTCAGGATGGCCGGGTAAAATTCAAAATCATGGGCCGCGGTGTGGATGTGCGTGTCTCCACCATTCCCGGCATTTACGGCGAAAAAATTGTCATGCGAATCCTGGACAAGGGCAGCACCTCTCTGAATATCGAGGATCTGGGCATGGCGCCAAACCTTTTGACCCAGTTCAAAGCCGCCTGCCGTCAGGCTCATGGCATGGTGCTGGTCACCGGTCCCACCGGTAGTGGAAAAACCACGACGCTCTATTCAGTACTGAATTATGTCAACACGCCACACTTGAATATCATGACGGTGGAAGATCCGGTGGAGTACCGGCTCAACGGTATTAACCAGATTCAAGCCCGTCCCAATGTGGGGCTCACCTTTGCCAATGCGCTGCGCTCTTTTTTGCGTCAAGACCCGGACATTATCATGGTGGGTGAAATCCGTGACCTGGAAACCGGTGAAATTGCCATTAAAGCTGCTCTGACCGGTCACCTGGTGCTGAGCACGCTCCACACAAATGACGCGGTGGCGACTATTATTCGCCTGCTCAATATGGGCATTGATAAATATCTCATTGCCTCATCGGTGTCGGTCATTGTGGCGCAGCGTCTGGTGCGGCGGATCTGTCTGGCTTGTAAGCAGCCGGTGGAGCCTTCCCCGGAAGTTATGACCGCCTTCACCTCCCGTGGTGTGGATATGTCGGAGAAGACATTTTTCCAGGGGAAAGGCTGTAAGCAATGTTCCAATACCGGTTACTGGGGGCGAATGCCGTTGCATGAAATTCTCTTCATGTCCTCCGAAATCAAGGAAATGATTGTTCAGGATAAATCGGAGAGCGAGCTCAAGCGGGTAGCTGCCCAAAGTGGTATGGTGTCCTTAATTGAAGATGGTGTAAATAAAGCAGCACGAGGATTGACCTCGCTAGAGGAAGTGATGCGGGTAATCTGAAATGCCAAACTTTCATTACATCGGATTGGATTCGGACGGCAAACGGCAGGATGGTATTATCCAGGCCATTACCTTGGAAGATGCCGGGCGGGATGTGAAGAAACTTGGCTTGCGGGTGCTGGAAGTAAAACCTGCCGCCAATACGCGGAAAAAGTTCAAGCTCAGTGAAATCAACCTCACGCCACCCAAGGCTTCCGAAGCAGCGATTGTGATGTTTTTCCGCCAGCTCTCCACCATGCTCAATTCAGGCATCCAACTGGTGAATGCCCTTTCCATTCTTTCGGAACAGGCTAAGGACAAGGTGCTGCAGAAGGCGTTAAAAGACATCACCGACCTGGTGCGCATGGGTCTGTCATTCTCGGAGGCATTAAAACAGCATAAGAATGTTTTCTCGCCCCTGGTGATCTCCATGGTTCGGGCAGCTGAAGCCGGTGGTGGGCTGGAAAAAATCCTGGCACAAATTTCAACCTTCATTGAAAAAGACGCCAAAACCCGCAAGAAAATTAAGTCAGCCATCAGTTACCCAAAATTTGTCCTGGGGTTCTTTTCCCTCATTCTGCTGGGAATTGTGTTCGGGCTACTGCCAAAATTCAAAGACATTTTTGATGGTCTGGGTGCTGAACTACCCACACCAACCCTCATCATCATGGGTGTGGCTGATTTCCTCACCCAGAATATTATTCTGATAGGCATTCTGGGCGTGGGATCCTTCATCGGATTCAAGTTTTACCGCAAGTCAGAAAAGGGACGATTATTTATTGATAAACATATGTTCGGCATGCCCATCGCCGGTGAATTGGTTCAGCAGTCAGCCATGACACGGTTTTCCGAAACCATGGGCGTGCTCCTCAACAGCGGTGTGGGACTGATTGACAGCTTGAAAATCGCCTCGGAGACTACCAACAACGCTTACATCGATAAGGTGGTGGCTCAGATTACCGATCAGGTTTCGCAGGGAAAATCCCTGGGTGCCCAGTTTCTCAAGTATCCCGACATTTTTCCCACACTGGAAGCCAACATGATTGCCATTGGTGAGCAATCGGGTTCCCTGGCGCCCATGCTGTCCAAGGTCGCCCAATTCAACGACGAAGAATTTTCAACCAAAGTGGACAAGCTTTCCAGCATGCTGGAGCCCATCATGATGGGTGGTCTGGGTGTGGTGGCGGCGATTCTGGTTCTGGGACTGTATCTGCCCATTTTCCAGATGTCCAGCAATATTCATTAAGCAAGGTGAATGACATGAAAAGTATTCACAGAAATGAAAAGACAATCGAGAATCAACGCATAATAACACAAGTCCAAAAGGAGGGATGTATGCGATTCATGAGAAAAGAAAACCAGAAAGGCTTCTCATTGGTAGAGCTGATGATCGTACTGGTCATTATCGGTATCCTGGCTGCGGTGGGTGTACCCATTTACACATCCAATGTGCAGAAAGCCAAAATGAGTGAAGCCGATGCGGCATTGGGAACCATTCGCACAGCGCTGCGGGTGTACTATGCTGAGAA
>JAIPJR010000084.1 GCA_021734045.1 Fidelibacterota bacterium | reverse complement strand
TTTTTTAGCGGCTCTAAATGGAGTCTTTCGGCAGTTTAGAGGAATGAAATATGGTGAACTGACTTTAATAGATATTTTCGCTAACAAGACCACACGATCAGCCTGTGTGGCATGAAACTTCTTGAGGAACCCCTATTTACCTTTATAATCATCGAGAGATATTTCTTTAAATTCCTGACCAATAACGGCGGTTGCTTTAAAATTATCAACCTTTTGGCCAACTTTCACACTCATTCTAACTCCTTGTTTCGTTTACATCTTTCACATACCCCATAAAGGTAGAGGTCGGTATGATTAATCTGACGGGGAACCGATTTCACCAGGGCGGTTATATGATCTGCCATCCCCTGGGGAGCATGATCCTCCACCCGACCGCAATGTTCACAGATGAAATGGGCGTGATGGCTTTGATTCGCGTCGTAGCGCATTTTCCCTGAGCCAAATTGGTGAGCTTGAATCAAGCCTGCATCCACCAACTGCTGTAGATTCCGGTAAACGGTACCCAAGCTGATGTTGGGGATCACCGCCTGTATCTGTTGATGGATCCATTCAGCGGTAGGATGCTCCCCGGTACTGCGTAACACACCCAGGATGGCTTCCCGTTGCCAGCTGTAGCGTTTAATCAAGTTGCTTTGGCTATTATCAGTAATCATTCTCAGATAATATAAGCGGCTGCTTGCCAGTTGCAAGAGTAAATAGGAATAATTCCTGGATAAAGGATGGCATGGATTAAAATCTTCCAGATAATATGCCTGGGATATCCAGCCCATTCACCTTTATTATGCCCAAATGCCAACTGTTAGAAATATCTATCTGCTCATGTTAAGCTTTACCCTGCTCACCAGTTTCACCCATATTCTGGGAAAACCAGCGGCTGTCTACTTCCCGACAATTCTCCTTACCTTTTTGCGCCTGACGATTGCGACCATCACATTGGCTATCATTCTCACCCTCCGAAAAAGGCCGTTTATAATCGCTTCCTCAGATGTTTTCGCTTTTCTCCGGCTAAGCCTATTAGGGGTTGTGGGGAATATCCTGCTATTCCTCTGGGGGTTGAAATACACAATCCCGGCACATCCAGGCCTGCTTTATGCCACGACACCAGTGTGGACCCTGATGATTGCAGGTTTGTTCAAACGAGAAATCATACTACGCCAGAAAGTCATTGGCGTTTTCATTTCGGTTATAGGTGTAATCATTGTCATGGGCGGGACGGTATTAAACCTGAATCTGGATTATCTCTGGGGTGATGTGTTGATTCTGGCTGCTGTATTGTGCTGGTCGGCTTATACGGTGTTTTCAAAGCCTTATATCATGAAATATCATCCGCTTACAGCGACATTTGTCATTACGGTGACCGGCATGCTAATCCTGAGTCCCATTGGAGTCTGGTCAGCTTTTACATTCGATTTTACCACGATACCTCTGGTCGCCTGGGCTGGATTATTCTACATGGGGATGTTTACATCAGCTACTTCTTACCTCATTTATTATGCAGTGCTGAAAGAAGTTCAACCAACCCAATTGGCAATTATCATCACGGGGCAGGCACCTACCACCGCCATTTTGTCATGGTTGTTTCAGGGGTATGATCTTTCCTGGATATTCATTCTGGGCAGCCTGCTCACCCTTTACGGTATTTATGTGACGCTAAAATTGCCGTCTACTACCCGGGCAGCGCTGCGCCAAAAATCCGGTGCGTCTGGTTGAAGCATTGATTTTTTCTTGGGTTATAATCTCAACCTCTTTAGATTCCATATATGCATATGGAGCATTCAATTGTAATCCGGTAAAGGTAGGATAGTGTGGACAAACCGAAAGTGCTCGTGGTGGAAGATGACTTCGCAACCCAGCAATTCATGAAATTCCTCCTGCGGAATAAATATGATGTTGTGTTCGCGGCTTCCTCGGAAGAGGTGGATCAGGTTTTAGGGGATAATCTGGACATCGCTGCCATACTGATGGATGTATCCTTACGGGGGAGTGAAGATGGTTTAATGATTACTGAGCGGCTTCGTCAGACAAAAGAGTGGGCTAAAGTGCCTATAATTGCAGTCACAGCCCATGCTTTTCCATCTGATCAGAAGCTGGCCATGGAAAGTGGGTGTGATGAATACATCTCCAAACCCATTGACCAGGCGAAATTGTTTGAGATGATGGATAATCTCATTTCACGAGAGGCTTAAACCACACCCGTCGTCTCGTTCAGAGACCAAACCTCATTTTTTAATTCAACGCTGTCATGCTAAGCGTAAACTGTTTTGAAAGCCTACCCTTACGATTATTTTAGCTGCGTATGAAAGGAGTTAAATCAACCCGATGAACACATTTGCTTATTTACTCATGGCCGCTCCGCAGGGGGGTGAATCCGGGAATCCAATTTTCGCATTTTTGCCATTCATCATCTTATTGCTAATCATGTATTTCCTCATCATTAGGCCACAGTCCAAACGCCAGAAGGACATTGCCACTATGCAATCTAACCTGAAAAAGGGCGACCGCGTGGTTACCTCCGGGGGCGTTCACGGTGTCATTGAGGGCGAAAAAGACAAAGATGTCCTCCTGATTAAAACTGCCGGCGAGACCAAGCTCCATGTGAGTCGCACAGCCGTTTCCGTGAAAAAAGATTAGTCACGGCCTGTAGAGAAAGTTTTCAGACCCATGTTACGAACCATCCACACATACGGCGATCCGGTACTCAGGGAAAAAGCCCGACGCATCGAAATCATCGACCAGGAAATTAAAACACTGGTAGATGACATGTTTGAGACCATGTATGCTGCCGAGGGGATTGGGTTGGCAGCTCCGCAGTTGGGCGAATCGGTGCGGCTGTTTATCATTGACATCAGTCCCATGGATTCCAACGAAGGAAAGCGGGTTTTTATCAATCCGGAAATTGTGGAATTTGGGGATGAAAAGGATGTTTACGAAGAAGGGTGTCTCAGCATCCCCACCGTTCATGAAGATGTGGTGCGCCCCAAGGGTGTTCGAATTAAATACCAATCGCTGGATGGCCAGTCCCATGATGAATGGATTGATACATTCCTGGCACGGGTAATTCAGCATGAATTTGATCATCTGGAAGGGATGCTGTTCATCGACAGGCTCTCAGCCCTCAAGCGTTCGTTACTTAAAAGTACACTGAAGAAAATCGCCAACGGTGAGATAGAGGTAGAGCTGTCGGAGAATTATCAGCTCTGATAAAATTGTCCTTCTCATTCTAAACCCGGAAGCATGTATTCGATATGCGTTTAATTTTTATGGGAACGCCTGCGTTCGCAGTCGCATCTTTACAAACCCTGCTGAACAGTGAGCATGATATCCTGGGGGTTGTGACCGTTCCGGATAAACCCCAGGGGAGGGGACGGAAACTACAACCTTCCCCGGTAAAAAAGTTGGCGTTGCAGCATGATTTGCCTGTTTATCAACCGGTTTCACTGAAGGATTCGGATTTTCTGGCTGAAATGTCCCGTCTTGCTCCTGACCTTTTTACGGTGGTGGCGTTTAGAATATTGCCGGAAGTCCTATTTCGCATGCCCACAGCAGGAACCATCAATTTGCATGGATCGCTATTACCCCGGTACCGTGGAGCAGCGCCCATTCAGTGGGCTTTGCTCAATGGTGAATCGGAAACAGGTGTCACCACATTCTTCATCCAGAAATCAGTCGATACGGGAAATATGTTGCTACAGCGCAAACTCCCTATAAAGCCTGACGAAACCTTTGGTGAACTACATGATCGCATGGCGGAATTAGGGGCGACAACCCTGCTGGATACAATCGATGGCATTGCTGCGGGCACGCTCCAAGCGACACCACAGGATGACACCCTGGCGACCCGCGCACCGAAAATCACGCCGGATCTGTTGCCGATTGATTTCACACAATCAGCCAGCAAGGTTCACAACCAAATTCGGGCATTTTCTCCAAAACCCGGCGCCTACACCGTACTGGTCGGTCAGCGAATAAAATTTTTACGCTCACATCTCGTGGCGAAGCAGGGGCGACCAGGCAAAGTAATCGCGGTAGACCGGGATGGATTTACCGTCGCCTGCGGTGATCAGGCCTTGACCATCACCGAAGTTCAACCAGAAGGGAAGCGCGCAATGGAAAGTCGCGCATTTTTAAGCGGGAATCCCTTGCAGACGGGAGATCTTTTTGGCTGATATTGCCCGGCTCCTGGCATTCCGTATTCTCACCAAATGGCAACGTTCCGATCATTATATTGACCGCATACTTCAGTACGAATTAAACCACACCTCGTTGGAATCACAGGGGCGAAACTGGGTCACAGAGGTAGTGTTGGGAACAACACGCCATCAATTACACCTGGATTTTCTCATTCAACGCGTATTTAAAGGCAGCTACAAAAAAGCTCAACTGGAATTGAAATCACTGTTGAGAATGGGGTCCTATCAACTTCGATTTATGGAAACCCCAACCTATGCCGCTGTGAATGAAATGGTGGAATTGTCAAAGGATGTGAAACTCACCAAAGCCAGTGGATTGGTGAATGCCGTCTTGCGAAAGGTGGCGACATTGAATTTGGAGGAAGCACTGAATCAGGCAGGGTTAAAGGGAATACAGCGGTTGTCTGTTGAAATGTCACATCCGGAATGGCTTTTAAACCGCTGGCATAGCCAACTTGGTGAAACTGGAGTCCGGTTACGCTGTGAGTGCAACAATTCTGTTCCCAAAAATTGGATTCGATACAACCGTTTGAAGGTGGATCGGCATACTTGGGAATTATCCTTGTCTGAAATGGACTTAAGTTGGAAACGCAATGACCACTTCCCGGATTTTTATGAGTTGGAGCATGCGGGTACGCTTTTTCACTCCAAAGCCTATTCTGATGGTTGGTTCTCAGTTCAAGATGTGGCAGCCGGTCTGGCTCCGCGTGTTCTCGCACCCCAGGCAAGTGACCGGGTGTTGGATTTGTGTGCAGCTCCTGGCGGGAAATCCACCTATCTGGCGGAATTGTCCGGTGGGGAAGCACAAATATTTGCCTACGATGTCGCCCGGGTACGCCTTGAGCAGATGACGCAAAACTTTAAGCGACTGGGCCATCCCGGACTGGAGACTGTGGAGGGTGATGTTGCAGAAATGCCATTACCGGAAGCCGATAAAATCTTACTGGACGTACCTTGTTCCGGTACTGGTGTATTGAATCGACGCGCTGATTTGCGGTGGCGAAGACAACCGCAGGACATTCAGGATTTGGTTGACATTCAGGAGCAGATGTTAGAAAATGCCTGGCGGTCATTAAAACCGGGTGGCAGGTTGGTTTATAGTACCTGTACACTGGAGCCGGAGGAGAATTGGGCGCAGGTTAGGAATTTTTTAGAAAAGGAATCCACCGCAGAGATCGAACGCGTGAATGATAAGCAATTACAGGCCTTTATGGATGAGAATGGAGCGATCGTGACCTTACCGGAACGAGACAGAATGGATGGGATGTTTGTTGTTTGCCTAAGGAAGCAGAATTAATGCGTGCGGCCCGGGATTATCTCATCGCGTTTATCCTGCTGGGTAGCGCTGCATTTGTGTTGGTGAATTATGTCATTATGCCACTGTATGTTCGATGGAACAGCGAGGTGAGAGTTCCCAGCCTTACATATACCACGCTACCGGTTGCTGAGAAAATGCTCACTGAGCGTGGATTACGCTATACCATCAAGGACACCATTTTTCGTCTGGAAACACCTGCTCTGTCCATCATTGACCAATTTCCGGATGCGGGGGATTTGGTGCGGGAAAACCGGCGGATCCAGCTTACGATTTCACTGCCGCCGGGAAAACTTGAAATGCCTGATTTGATTTCCAGGACCCTGCGTCATGCCAAAATTCTTCTGGGTGAACGCGGTATACCTCTGGACAGTGTGGTGTACGATTCCTCAGATTTTTACCATGAAGGTGTGGTCATCGGTCAGTCCATCGCAGCGGCGGACAGCATTGATTACAAAAGCGCCGTCATTCTTACTGTGAGCAAAGGCAAACGCAATGCCCAAAAGACAGTCCCGGATGTGGTCAATCTGGGTGAGTCAGAAGCGCAGAAGATTCTGGAAAAGGCTGGATTCAGCGTAGGTATGGTGACCACGATGCGAGATACCACGCTGCTGCCCCGAACCGTCATTTCCCAGTCCTGGAATCCGGGGGCTCGTTTTCCGGTTGAGCGAAAAGTCCAGGTTGATTTAATCGTTTCCGTGGATTATTAATTACCATGAATACTGATAAACTGATTTGTCCGTCAGTGCTCTCTGCCGATTTCAGCCGACTGGCCGAGGAAATCCGGGTGGTTGAAGCAGCTGGTTCAAAAATTCTTCATCTGGATGTGATGGATGGTCACTTCGTTCCCAATCTGACCTTCGGTCCCATTATGGTTCAAGCGATTCGAAAACTCACAAATCAGACGCTGGAAGCACACCTGATGATGACCAATCCGGGTGATTTTCTGAGGCAATTTCGGGAGGCTGGTGCCGACACGATTCTCATTCATACCGAAACCTGTCCGCATATTCATCGAGAATTGACCGAGATTCGCGATTTGGGTGCCAAAGCCGGCGTTGTTTTGAATCCCGGTACACCGGCAGACATTCTCAAAACACTCTTGCCACACATTGATCAAGTATTGTTCATGTCAGTGAATCCCGGATTCGGCGGACAAGCTCTTATCCCCGAGGTTCTGGAAAAAATCAGAACCTGGGCACCCACGCTGCATGATCATGACATCATCATTGAGATTGATGGTGGCGTGAATCTCAATACGATTGACCAGATTAGAGGAACGGGTGTGGATTATTATGTGGCCGGTTCAGCCATTTTTGGAAAAGATGATGCTGCAGAGGCTTTTAGAACATTGCAGAGCCAGCTTTCTTGAAACTCACCACAGTTGAAATAAATCGAAAGCTCATCCATATCACCTCAGCGATTATCCCGCTGGTGTATTGGTTCTGGATTCCGAAGCAGTGGATGGTGTACGGATTAATTTTAATCAATCTGGTGTTCTTTTTAATTGAATATGAGCGGTTGCGGGGAACCAGGCTTGGAGACTGGTTGGGATGGTTTTTCAAACCGGCGATTCGGTCACAGGAGAAACACCGCGTAACCGGTGCGGCTTTCGTCTTCTTAGGAAATTTGATTACCATCGCCTGGTTTCCAATGACAATAGCGGTACCAGCGTTGTTAATTCTCTCCATCAGCGACGCATTTGCCGCGTTGGTGGGAATCCCACTGGGCAAACATCGGCTTGGAAGCAAAAGTGTGGAAGGTAGCCTGGCATTTTTTGTTGTCTCTGTGGTTGTGCTCATGTTTTTCCCCGCCATTCCGTGGGTGGCAAAACTGATTGGTGCTGCAATAGGCACGCTGGTAGAAGTATATGTGAATTTTGTGGATGACAATATTACCATTCCGGTTTCGGTGGCACTGTCACTATTGATTTTCATTTAACTTAAGTTGACCGAAATACATGACATTTCTGAATAGCTCAATTCTCTGGTTCCTGCCAGTCATCCTGTTACCCATTATCATTCATCTGCTGTCGAAGCGGAAAGCGCGGCGTGTGGAATTTTCATCGCTCCGGTTTTTGAAAGTTCTGGAGCAAAACGCGCTAAAGACATTTAATATCAAACAATTAATATTGCTGATTTTACGCACGCTGATAATTCTGCTCATTATTTTGGCTTTTGCCCGACCTACGATTCAACAAGGTGCCGGCTTTCAGCTCGCTACCCGTCCTCAAACCCTCACCGTAATTGCTGTCGATAATACCGCCTCGATGCGATCGGTTTTCCAAAAGCCGGAAAGCAACCAGCATTTGGAGACTTTGGCAACGCTGAGGGATCATCAAACAGATGTTTGGTTTTTGGGGTTAGGGGACTCTGTGTTCGCCCGGAATGCCGCAGACATTCAGCCGACCTGGTCGGCGCCCGTCATTCAGAATATTGCCGGTTTCGTCCGGCGGCATCTACCGGTAGAGGACTATGCACGCCGGGAAATTATTGTACTTTCAGATGGCCAGCTACCCTATACCCTCACCGATTCACTGGCACCGGATTGGTGGCGTGGTGTGCTTCACATACCTGTTGAATCAGACCGGGGCATTACCGGCCTTACGCTACCAGAGCGTGTTTTCCAGCCCGGTGATACATACGAGATTCACGCACAAATTGCATCGAATGGTGAGCCATTTTCAGATGATCCGGTGGAATTGTGGATTAATGGCAACCGTATCAACCAGGTTCTACTCAATACAGCTGGTGCAGTGAACACCGGCTTGGAGATGAAGGGGTTGGTCGAGGGACGCCAGGCTCAGGAAGGGCAGCTCAACCTTACCACCGATGCCAATTCTTATAACGATGCGCGCTATTTTGTGCTGCAACCCGGTGAAAAAGTGCGGGTGGGTGTTCTTGCACCTGTGCGTCAGCCAAATATTTGGCAAATTCTTTCATCTGCCCTTGCACAGCAGGCTTATCATATTGAGCTGGAGATGGCTGACGTTCATCATTTGGACGGTCTGGTGCTCACCGGAATGAATACTCTGATATGGGAAACCAGTGTTAAGCTGTCCGGCCATCACTTAGCCCGCATGGGTCGGTTTGTGGAAAATGGCGGACAGCTTATCGTCATCGGTGCTATCGATGCAAATCTAGCTGATGCGCTGGAATTACCTCGGACCATTGAGACAGAATCCAATGAGTACGGATTCCCGGTCAGGATGACGCCACGGGGCGAGCAAATCTTTGCCGGCGTACCGCTAAAGTCCTCCCTGGAGAATCGCCGTTTAATCGTGAAGAAGCGTTACCTCACTGACTATGATTTTAGAGCGGGTGAAGATTGGCTGCTGTATGCCGATGACACTCCACTGGTGAGTATGATGCCTAAGGGGGGAGGTCGACTCGTCTGGCTAAACACCAGTTTTGCCCCGGACGGTACAAACTGGCCGATATTAGGCGTGTTTCCGGCCATGCTGGTGAGAATGTTTCATGACGCACTTCCGGAGCTTGATGTTGACGGCTATAATCGCGTTGTTAGGCAGAATCTTCTGTTTCCGCAGGACGCGCAGGTAGGTGGTGATCCATTGCAGGTTCAACTACCCAATGGCCAGTCGCAGTTTATTCAGGCGGATAGCTTGGGAAGATTGATTTTCCCAGCTGCCCGGGAGCCGGGATTTTATCGCCTGTTCCAGGGGGCGCGTCAGTTGGCTTCCATAGCCGTTAATGTGGAACCAGAGGAGGCAGTCCCCGTAGCTGAAATATTTATCAATGATTTCACCGACCGATTTGATGTGGTTTTGGATGAAGAGCAGGATATGGTTGAGCAGGTCTTGGCGCATCGCCAAGGTGTGCCATTGTGGCCTTGGTTCCTGCTGTTTGCACTCCTATTATTTCTGATAGAAACGTTTCTGGCAAGGATTCCCCGCGGATGGCGACAACAAACTTGATTCCTACTGAACAACCCACCGAACGTGTATTGTTGGTGGGTGTTGTGCACCCCTTTCAGGATGTTCTGGAAGTGGAAGAAAATCTGGAGGAACTGGCCAGATTAACCGCGACTGCCGGTGGTGAGGTTGTGGGAACCGTTCTTCAGAATCGATCCACTATTGATGCTACCTATTACATTGGTAAGGGCAAAGCGGACGAGATTGCGACAAAGGTGGAAATGCTCAAGGCCGATATCGTTATTTTTGATGATGAATTATCCCCCGCACAGGTGAAGAACCTTCAAAAATTGATGAAAAAGACGCGCATCATGGATCGAGGGTTTCTCATCCTGGATATTTTTGCCCGGCATGCCCGCACCCGGGAAGCCAAGACACAGGTGGAGCTGGCCCATTGGGAGTACTTGCTTCCGCGCCTGACCAGACAGTGGACGCACCTGGAACGGCAGCGAGCCATTGGTACGCGAGGCGGCCCGGGAGAAACCCAGATCGAGCTGGATCGCCGGATGATTGGTCAGCGTATTTCCAGATTGAAGAAAGATCTCACCAAAATCGAGCAGCAACGAGCGACCCGGAGGAAAAATCGGCAGGATGTTTACAAGGTCGCCCTCGTCGGCTACACCAATGCAGGCAAATCCTCACTCATGAACCTGTTAACCGATGCCCAGGTACTGGTGGAAGATAAATTGTTCGCAACACTGGATA
>JAIPJR010000083.1 GCA_021734045.1 Fidelibacterota bacterium | reverse complement strand
CTCAGGGCACGCTCTGTGGTCTCGGTGGTCAACTGCCTTTTTATCTTTCTTCTTACTCTAAAAATGCAACCCCTCTGTGTCTCCCCTTAAAAAGGGGAGAATAATCAGTATTGGGGCTTTATCTGCGTCATCTGCGGCAAAACAATCTCAAAAGTCATGCTGCTGAACTTGGTTCAGTTTCTGTAAGTCCCTGAATCGGATTCAGCGTGACGGAATCCTATTATACTCTTTCATAATCTGCAGCACACGGTCAACAGGGAGGGCTTCCACCGTCCGGTCATTATGACCCGTCATGGTCTCGGCTGCAAACAGGGAATTGATGATTGCCTCTTCAGTCGCTTCAATCGTGGCCAGGAAAAGGGGCGAAACGGCGTCATTCCGCAGGAATTTTGGGTGATAAAACGGGCTCTCGTTGTTGTAAGGAACGAAATTTTCCGGGGAAGTAGAGAATGCAATGACATAATCACCACTGCCATTGGATGCAATGCCACCGGTCTTGGCCAGTCCCAACATGGCGCGCTTGGCCAGGCGTTCCAGATTCCGTGGAGAAAGCGGTGCATCCGTGGCCACCACCATCATACACGAACCGTCGGCGTCTCCCATTATCTGATCCCGGTATGAATAATGTCCCAATTCTTCACCCACCGGCACGCCGTTAATCTCCAGCACTCCACCAAAATTAGTCTGTACCAGCACACCCACCGTATAACCACCCAGCGATTCCGGGAGAATCCGGGATGCCGTACCGATACCGCCTTTGAACCCAAAACAAATCGTCCCGGTGCCCGCTCCCACATTGCCTTCTGGAACCGGTCCGGTTGTGGCATTCTCAATCGCCCGGAGCACATGTTTGGTTTCCACATGCCGCCCGCGAATGTCATTCAGACCACCGTCATTGGTTTCACCCACCACAGGATTCACCGAGCGTACCGATTCATTTCCCGGCTGTTCCAGTGTGTAGCTGATGAGTGCATCGCTGGCCACCGGGACACTCAGGGTATTGGTGAGGATAATGGGGGTTTCCAGTGTGCCCAACTCCCGAACCTGGCTGTAACCGGCCAATTTTCCGAAGCCATTTCCGATGTAAATGGCGGCAGGTACTTTTTGCTGAAAAATATTGCCCGTATGTGGCAGAATGGCGGTAACGCCCGTGCGGATGTGATTGCGGGAGATGAGGGTCGTATGCCCCACCTGCACACCAGCCACATCCGTAATCGCGTTGTGCGCGCCGGTGGGCAAAACACCGATGGTGATGCCGTAATCCCGGGGGCATTTTTTGCTGCTTTCCTGTGGGAATGTCGTCATGGTGAATATTAACAGAACTGCGGTGAAAAGCGGTAATGGTTTCATGGTGTGCCTTATGATTTTTTTATTCTCCAAGCCTCTTTTTGAGCCAATGAGGGAATGGGTGTTCTGTCTGTTTGGAGATGCTGAACCCGTTTCAGTATCTTACTCGTCACCGTCAACGCTTTAATCAATTCAGCCCGGTTGCCCTTCGACCTCGGTTTTTCCCCAACAATTCCCAAGTCTTGTTGGGATAAAACCTGATTATTCGCAGGGGTTTTTATTCCCCCGGGATTTTCTTCTCTTTCTCAAAAACCAACACCCCTCTTTTTCTCCCCTCAAGGGGAGATTTCTTATAACGACGGCCGGAACTTTATTTCACCCTCTGTGTTCTCCGGGAACGCTCTGTCGTCTCGGTGGTCAACTGCCTTTTTCGCTTTCTTCTTACTCTAAAAATACAACCCCTCTGTGTCTCCCCTTAAAAAGGGGAGAATAATCAGTATTGGGGCTTTATCCGCGTTATCTGCGTCATCTGCGGCAAAACAATCCCTCTGCCGGTTCGTAATACAGCACGATGGCGCCCCCGCTGAATGGCTTCGTTTTGATCAGTTTAAGGATTTTATGGTCGTTCATTTTTTCAAATAAGGGCAAACCATTCCCCGCGATAACCGGGTGAACGCAAAGTTGATATTCATCGATCAAATTCTGTTGCATGAGCTGAATGATTAAACTCCGGCTGCCAACAAGAATGTCGCCTCCCGATTGCTGCCTGAGGGTCATGACATTTTGTTCGAGGGGTTGATTTGACAGCTCTGCACTGTCCCAGCCGGTGGTTTTCAGCGTATGCGAGAAGACAATTTTGGGGGTGTTGTCAATCGTCACAGCAAAATCGTCCATTGATTGTTCACCGGAGGGATTCACGATCAGTTCCTGCCAAAATTTCATCAGTTCATACGTCATTCTGCCGTACAGAACCGCATCAGCACGGCTTAATAATTCAGCGTAATGCGCATGTATTTCTTCGTCGGGATGGATGGCTGTATGATCGCAAAACCCATCCAGTGTCACGTTGATTGCGGCAATGATTCTACTCATGGCGGACCTGATCCTTGTTGATATTGTCTATCAATCAGCATCGTCAAAATATTTCGGTCTGTTGTCTAGAGTCATTTTTTTTGATGGTCATACGGGTCCCTGCTATAGATCGTGTAGGTTTTCAAGGCACTTCACAGCCCGTTAACCGATAAGTTTGTTTAATGAAGCTGCTTTCATATCAGAACATTTGTGCGCATCACGAAGACCATTGTTGTGCGGTCGTGCAAATTATTTCCATTAGAACTGCATGTCGTATGTTTCAAGTTGATGCACGTTCCTCATAAACAATTTCGTACTTTATTCCTTCAGTATCTTTGAAGAACAGGGCATAATAACTTTCACCATGCTGCGGATAAAATTTTGGTGGATCAACAATTATCGCACCGATGTTTCTTATCTGTGGATACAGTCTGTCAATTTCTTCACAAGATCCTGCTTGAAAAGCGAGATGATGTAATGCGCCTGGTTTTCTTCGATGAATGGTGTCATTTTTGAATACTTGTCTTGGTGAATTGATACCAAAAGTCAGCAGTGGGTGAAAGTACTCCACGACATCAAAATCATTTGAAGCAACTTTCCCTTTTAATTTGCGATCAAGGTTAAAACCTAAGATGGGCATTAGCTTGTCATAGAAGGCCTCTGCAACATTTAGGTCTTTTACCGTTATTTGTATGTGGTCAATAATCGGTTTCATCTGTGGTCATTCATCGTCTTTTGTCACTCCGGATGATGCCCAACGTTTATGAATTTTCCTTGCATATATTCCGGTATATATGCAATGGCGTTTACATCACTTATCTCTTCTGCTGTCATCCGGTTGTCTCATCATTTACTCGATTGCGTGACGGTGAATTTATGCGCATCGTCTTCTTATTCAACCCGTTTCCGGCGGGTGGGACGAAACAACTGTATCCCTGCCCAGATGAGCGCCAGCCCGGGTAGACCGGTAAGGAAAAAGCCGGTAATCAACGCCTGAAAGGATTGCTGCAATAATTGGAGCAGACTGATAAAGGCCAGGCTGAAGCCCAGAAAGATGTAGCCCATTTGGGAAATGGCCACGGTGTATTGACTCAACCGGTCTTTGGCGAAGGTGGCCAGGAGGGTGGCGATGAGTAAAATCAGGTAGTAAAAAACAAAAATCAGCAGGATATCTTTGGTAAATTGCTGTGGCTTAAAACTGATGAGCGCGGTGAACAGCGAGAGGATGGTGGCGATTGTGAGCAGGCGAGGGGGCGTGAGTGATTGGAAGAAATTTGACATGCAAATAACCTACAGCCGGGTGTGTACATTTGGAATAATTTCTTCGCCGGCGCAGCGTTTCGCACAGCGTTTGCAAGTGGCATACGAGGGGAGACAGGAGGTAGCATGACAGTCATAAACCCGTTAATCATCGTTTTTAATCCCGGCTCAACATCCACCAAAGTAGGTGTTTTTTCCCACTGCGATACACCGGAGGGCTGTGGGGAGTTGGACGAATGGACGGTCCGGCACCAGGAATCTGATTTTGGCGAATGGCGCCTCGTGAGCGAACAGTTGGACGCCCGTCTGGCGGCGGTATTACCCAAACTTGAGGATTTCATTTCCAGCGGGAATGTCATTGCGGTCATCGGTCGTGGTGGACCGTTAAGGCCGTTAAGGGGTGGCGTGTATGCCATTAATGACGCCATGCTGGCGGATTTTCGTACCTGTAAATATTCAAACCACGCCTCCAATCTGGGGGCTTTGATGGCTTACCATGTGGCGCAAAAGTTGAGTGTTCCGGCTTACATCGCCGATCCCATCACCACGGATGAATTTATTCCCGTCGCCCGAATATCTGGTGTGCCGGAGATTGAGCGAAAATGCCGTGCCCATGCTCTGAATATGAAGGCTGTGGCCCGCAAAGCGGCTGAGAAGTTGGACATTGAATACGGTGAAAGCCGGTTCGTGGTCGCTCACATGGGTGGTGGCATCTCTGTTGGTGCGCTGGTGGGTGGCGCTATTCATGATGTGAATGACGCGCTACTGGGCATGGGACCATTTTCTCCCGAGCGGGCTGGCGCGCTGCCATTGGCGGGTGTGATTAAAATGGCCTACAGTGGGGAATACACACGGGAGGCATTGGAGCGGAAATTTTCCAAAGAGAGTGGTTTGAAGGGCTATTTGGGCACTGCGGACTTACAAGACGTGGAGCGGATGGTTCGCCAGGGTGATGAGCAGGCAAAGTTGATATACCAGGCAATGGTTTATCAAATCGCCAAGGAGACCGGTGCCATGACCGCGGCGCTGGATGGGCGGATTGATGCTATCATTCTCACCGGCGGGATGGCGCATTCCGACCAGTTAGGGGAAGACCTGATCCATAAAGTCGAACGCTTCGGACGGGTGCTGGTATATCCCGGGGAAGGGGAGTTGGAGGCACTGGCCCTGGCGGCTTGCCGGGCGGTGAATGGACTGGAAGAGGTGCTGGAATATTGAATAAGAAAAAGGTAGTTAACCATCGAGACCACAGTGCGTGCCCGGAGAACACAGAAGGTGAAATAAATCTCCGGCCATTGTTTTGAGAAATTTCCCCTTGAGGGGAGAAAAAGAGGGGTACTGTTTTTTTAAGAATGAAGAAAGTTGAAAGCCTGCCCGGTGAAATGCGAATTCGTGAGCATATTTCACTAAGGAGTGAGCGCAAGAATCGAGTACGCGCAAGCGTACGAGAACGAAAATTTCCTCATTCAATCAATCAATTTCTTACAACCCGATATGTCGTTTGAACCATCCCGTTGGCGAAGGATTTGGCGTCCGCCAGTTTGAGCTGAATATCGCGGTTCAATTCACCAAACAATGGAATGCCGCTACCCAGCAGAACGGGAATGGTGGTGATGCACATTTCGTCAATCAAACGGGCTGCGAGAAACCGTTGAATGGTTTTGCCCCCATCAATGTAGGCGTGTTTGTAGCCAGTCGTTTCCAGTTCCTGTACAAGTGCTTCCGGGCTGGCATTTCGTAAAGACACGCTTTCCGGAATGTCCGCCGGCAGCCGGGAAAGGTTGCTGCTCAGAACCACCACCGGCATATTCACATACGGCCAGGACGCAAATGTGAGTGCCGCTTCAAAGGTGTTGCGGCCCATGACCAGCACATCCACCGCGTTCATGTAGGTGTCAAACCCCAGATCATCATTTTCATCCAATCCCTCGATGGGTTTCCCGTCCGCACCGGGCAGCCAGTCCAATTCACCATTTTCCCGGGCAATGTACCCATCCAGACTGGTGGCGATAAATACAGAAGCTTTCATTGATCTGACTCCTTCGCATTGAATCCCAGGTCATCCCGACCGAAGTGGAGGGATCTGGTTGTTTTAACCTTAAAAGCATGCATATCGAGATTCCTCGACAAGCTCGGAAGGACAATTTAAAAAACAATGACTTTGAATATTCTTTGTGTTCTTTCTGGCTTTGTGCTGAGTTTTTCAGATGATCCTATCGATTTCCGTGGCAATTGCGAAATCTTTTTCGGTGAGTCCGCCGGCATCATGGGTGCTGAATTTGAGCGTCACCCGATTATACACATTGTATAAATCCGGATGGTGTCCGTGCTTTTCAGCCAGAAACGCGACCCGGGTCATGAAGGCGAATGCCTCCTGAAAGTCGTTAAACTGAAAATCCCGGGTGATAAAATCACCAGCCTGTTTCCACTGCGGATGGGCACTTAACGCTTGTTCTATCTCATTTGGTGTCATTTTTTGCATGCTTCAAACTCCAGCGCTGTTTGGTTTGATTGTTTGATAGCCGATAAATAATACAAAATGCCGGTCCGGTCAAACCCCATTCATGAATTGGCTGGAAACAGGTTAAAATATTATGGTGCACGTCCGCCGGAAAAATGCCACCCAACATTCACCGGTTAACTAAAATTTTAAGGTAATTTTCACTATCACATCCAGTCCCGGATTCAGGATAAGCCTTTTGTAGGGGTTGTTTTAGCCCCCGGGACATGATATTATTCGCCGCTCCGGTTGAGCGGAGTTGAAAGGAATCGATATTTATGGCGCAAAACCTGGTAATTGTAGAATCCCCTTCCAAGGCCAAAACCATCCAGAAATACTTGGGCCAGGGTTATACCGTCCTTTCAACCATGGGGCACATCCGCGATCTACCCTCCCGCGATCTGGGTATTAATATCCAGGAAGATTTCAAACCGTTGTATGTGATTCTGCAGCGCAAATCCAAAACCATCACCCAGTTAAAAACCGCAGCAGCCAAGGCCGACACCATTTACCTGGCAACTGATCCCGATCGGGAAGGAGAAGCCATCGGGTGGCACGTGACCCGGGTCTTGAAAAATTTAAACAAACCCACGCACCGGATACTGTTTTACGAGATCACCAAAGATGGCGTGAAACATGGGATTGAAGAGCCGCGGGACCTGGACATGAACCTGGTGAATGCCCAGCAGGCGCGGCGTATCATTGACCGGCTGGTGGGCTTCAAAATCAGCCCTTTTCTCTGGAAAGTCCTTTACAGTGGCCTGAGCGCCGGCCGGGTTCAGTCGGTTGCCCTGCGATTGATTTGTGAACGCCAGGCCGAGATTGATGCCTTCGTGCCCGAGGAATACTGGAGCCTGGCGGCCAGACTGAAAACAGCCAAGGGCATTACCTTTGACGCTGAACTTTCCAAAATCAAAGGCGAAAAAGCCAAGCTCTCCAATGAGCAGGAAACCCAGGCTGTGGTTGATGCGGTTCGGCAGGCTGCCTGGCAGATTGAGGATGTTCAGACCAAGCGGGTGAAGCGCAATCCTTATGCGCCATTCACCACCAGTACCCTGCAGCAGGACGCGTTCGCAAAAGCCGGCTTTACCACCAAGCGCACTATGGCGGTGGCACAACAGCTCTATGAAGGCGTGACGCTGCCGGATGGTGAGACCACCGGACTTATTACCTATATGCGTACCGATTCCACCCGCGTTTCGCCCCAGGCAGTGGGTCAGGCAAGGGATTTGATCGGGGAGAAATTCGGTGAGAAATACCTGCCCAAATCGCCGCGGATGTTCGGGAAAAAAGGACAGGGAAAAGTGCAGGACGCCCACGAAGCTATCCGTCCCGCCAATCCGCAACTGGAACCGGACGCCATCAAGTCATCCCTGACGTCGGATCAATTCAAACTGTATAATCTCATCTGGCAGCGCTTCATCGCTTCGCAAATGCAGCCAGCGCAGTTTGACCAGACCACCATTGATGTTCTGGCCGGTGATGACTACACCTTTCACGCTACGGGAAGTGAATTGGTATTTCCGGGGTTTTTGAAGGTTTATCCGGAGAAAACGCACAAGGAAGACAACCACCTGCCGGCCGGACTGGAGAACGGTGAAGCCCTGACCTGCGAAGAGCTGCTTCCGGAACAGCATTTTACCAAACCACCGGCGCCTTATACTGAAAGCTCATTGGTCAAGGTTCTGGATAAAGAAGGCATCGGTCGGCCATCAACCTACGCCTCCATTATCAGTGTGATTCAGGAGCGGAAATATGTGGTGAGTGAGAAGAAAAAACTCTATCCCACTGAAATCGGTAAGGTGGCCAATCAACTGCTCACGACGCATTTTTCGGAATTATTTAACACCGAATTCACGCGGCAGATGGAATCGGAACTGGATAAAATTGAAACCGGTGAAATGGCGTGGAAGTCCGTCCTGCGGGAATTTTGGTCTTATCTGGAAAAATGGCTGGAATCCAGCTCCAAGAATTATTCTGAAATCAAAAAAGAACTGGTGGAGGAGACGGACGAGATTTGCGAAAAATGCGGCAAACCCATGGTAGTGAAATGGAGCAAGTACGGCCGCTTTCTGGCTTGCACCGGCTTCCCCAAGTGTAAAAATACACGCCCGTTGGATGAGGATTCACCGACTGACGACGCATCTGCCGGGGCAGGTGAGACCGGTGAAAAAGAAGATTTGGGTAATTGTCCCCAATGCGGCTCACCCATCGTGTTACGCAGTGGGCGATTTGGGAAATTCTACGCCTGCTCCAACTATCCCAAATGCAAATACACCAAGCCATACAAAACCATCATGGACTGTCCCCGGGACGATTGCGACGGTAAAATTTTCCAGCGTCGCTCCAAACGCGGACGGGTTTTTTATGGCTGCAGCAATTATCCCAAATGTGATTTCGTCTCCTGGGATGAGCCAACCCCTCACGCCTGTCCGAGTTGCGAAAACAATTACATGGTACAGAAATCCACAAAAACAAAAGGCGACTATCTGTACTGTCCCAAGTGTAAACACAAAATCACCACCTCTGCGTCAGAATGATTCATTGCACGCATGAAACACATTTAATTAATGAGTAGAAAGCATTTCACATGGCCCGATTAGAGAGTTTTGATCAACTGGTCTCCCTGTCCAAGCGGCGGGGCTTCATCTACCAGAGCAGCGAGATTTACGGCGGTATTAATTCCTGTTATGATTACGGTCCACTGGGTGTGGAGCTGAAGCGCAATATCAAGGACATGTGGTGGAGCGCCATGACACGGAAGCACGATAATATCGTGGGGCTGGATGCGGCCATTTTAATGCATCCCAAAGTTTGGGAAGCATCAGGTCATGTGTCCAATTTCACCGATCCATTGGTGGATTGTAAAAAATGCAAAAGCCGCTTTCGGGAAGATACCCTGCCTGAGGAGAATGTGGCCAACCGGACATGTCCCACCTGTGGCGGCGAGCTTACTGAAGCCCGCCAGTTTAACCTCATGTTCAAAACCACCATGGGCGCCGTACAGGATGCGGGGTCGGTGGTGTATCTGAGGCCGGAAACCGCCCAGGGCATTTTCGTCAATTATCTCAATGTGAAAGATACCTACCGTCAGAAAATTCCTTTTGGGATTGCCCAGATCGGGAAAGCTTTCCGGAATGAGATCACGCCGGGAAATTTCATCTTCCGAACACGTGAGTTTGAGCAGATGGAAATGCAGTATTTTGTGAATCCGGCAGAGGCGGACGGTGAATTTGAAAAATGGATGGAAGAGCGGATCAATTTCTATGATCTGGTGGGATTGAAGCGGGAAAATCTGCGTTTTCACGAACACGGTCCTACTGAGTTGGCGCACTATGCCCGGCGGGCGTTTGACATTGAGTATAAATTCCCCATCGGCTGGAAAGAGCTGGAGGGCGTCCACAATCGCTCCGATTTTGATCTGGTCCAGCACCAGGAATATTCGGGGAAATCCATGACCTATCTGGACCCGGCCACCAATGAGCGCTATATCCCTTACATCATTGAGACATCGGTCGGGTGTGATCGCATGCTATTGGCGCTTCTCTGTGATGCCTATGAGGAGCAGACCCTGGACGATGGTTCGGAACGGACCGTCCTCCATTTACACCCACGGGTAGCACCCATTAAGGTGGCGGTTCTGCCGTTGGTGAAGAAGGATGGTCTGCGGGAATTAGCCACAGAGATTAAGCAGGATTTACAGCAGCATTTTAATGTGTTTTACGACGAGAAGGGCGCCATTGGTCGCCGCTACCGCCGCATGGACGAGGCCGGGACACCCTATGGTGTCACCATTGACTATGAGACCAAAGAAAACCAAACCGTGACCATCCGCGACCGGGATACCATGGAGCAGATCCGGGTCAATACCAGCCAATTGAAATCCTGGTTGCTGGAGCGGATTCAGATTTAGTTTTTTCTGCCTCAGACAAACACAGACAATCACAGACGAAAAAATATTTTTTTAGCCGCGGATCCGTCTTCGTCCGGCAACTTCCGGACTACGATGTGACAAGTAAACGCAGATTGGGCGGATTAAGAAACCACAGCGTACTTAGAGCAGACACCGAGGCCACAGAGAGAAAGACCTAAGTTGCTTGTACGGGCTGGATTTCCGTTTTTGAAATTGAAAATTGCGATTTGGGATTTGTTTGAGTTTTGATGTTTGTGATTTGGGAATTCTTTCACTTTTGC
>JAIPJR010000082.1 GCA_021734045.1 Fidelibacterota bacterium | reverse complement strand
CATTGCCTGGGATCCCATTTTCAATGGTTGGATCGGAGCGCCAGATCAGCGGGGTGCCGCGGCGGCCGTGGGTTATTAATGAACTTTCCGGACCCTCCGGAGTTTCAGCTACAAATTTTTGAGGAACCAGATGGCAAAAAAATCCAAAGGCAGTGAGAAGAACCGGGGGTTCACGCGTGGTCTGCTGCATGTAATTGTTTCCGTTTTAATCCTGCGGGCGACGGTTATCGAAGCCTACAATGTTCCCACCGGTTCCATGGAAAATACGGTTAAGGTGGGGGACTTTATTTTGGGTAATAAGTTCGTTTACGGCATTCGTACTCCGGACTGGATAGGTATTCCCTGGACCAATATCGGTTTTGGTGTTCCCCATACCCGGCTGCCGGGATTTGCCGTTCCTAAAAGCGGCGATGTGGTCATTTTTCGCTATCCCAATGACCGTTGGCCAGCCAATGTGATTGGTCCACTGGATCCCAGTTTGAATTACATTAAGCGCTGTATCGCTGGTCCTACTCAAACCCTGCAAATCAAGCAAAAACGGGTGTATGTGGATGGTGAGGAAATGCCCCTGCCACCACATGGAAAAATTTCTTACGCCAACATGATGCCGCCTCAATATGTAGACCGGATGATTTTTCCGCCTGGAATGGGAAACCGGGACAATTACGGTCCCTTAAGGATGCCTGCTATTGGTGATACGCTTTGGATTCAGCCGGAGAATCTTGAATTTTGCCGGAATGTTATCAGTCTTGAGGGACATGAGGTCTTTACCACCCAAAACCGCAAAATGATTATTGATGGCAAACCTGCAGATTATTATGTCTGTGAACAGAATTTCTACTTCATGATGGGTGATAATCGGGACAATTCACACGATAGTCGCTTTTGGGGACTCGTACCGGAAGACAATATCATCGGGGAAGCGCTTATGATTTATCTTTCCTGGGATCAGACGGAACCCAATCTGGTGAAGCGCCTATTCACTTTGCGACCTTCACGGATGTTTACACTGGTCGATTGATTACCGATGACTTAAGCGCTGAGCGGCGTTGGAAAACTTGGAAAACGACTACTACAGATCATTGCAGATCACGCCTGAGATCAATCATCCATACTACGAAAATTGGACGAACAAACTGAATAGATTAAGGGTTGCTCAGTCAGCTGCGGTGGGGCTGACCGGGATACGGAATGTCTTACCCAAAGGAGCTGTAATGAATGAATCGTTGGATAACCCTGAAGCTTGCGTAGCGAGTTTTAATCGTTCTGCCGGTTCCTGAATCGGCTCATCCGTCAGAATATAAGTTCCCCAATGCATACCGATTGAAAACAGGGATCGAATATCCAGGTGAATTTGCACCGCTTCCTCGGGATTCACATGATGGTTTTTCATGATCCAACGCGGGTCATAGGCACCAATGGGAATGAGTGCCAAATCAAAAGGTCCCAGATCGGTACCGATATTTTTAAACTGAATCGGATTGTACCCTGTATCGCCGCCAAACCAAAATCGCTGTGTCGCCCCTGTAATCGCCCAACCTGCCCATAAGGTTTCGTTCCTGTCAAATGGTGTCCGCCCGCTAAAATGCTGGGAGGGAGTGCAGACGAATTTCAAATCTCCCACCCGGGTTGAATCCCACCAATCCAGTTCTTCCACTGTCTCAATGCCCATATCCTGAAACCATGACTTAACCTTCAATGGAACCAGCCATCGTGCGGAGCTGCCCAGGTGTTCAACGGTCCCTCTATCCAAATGATCATAATGGTTATGAGAAATAACTACCAGGTCAATTCGTGGCAGACTGTCCAGGGGAAGGGCTGGTGGGGAAAGCCGTTTGGGACCAGCCCATTGCACGGGTGAGCAGCGATCGGAAAATATCGGATCGGTCAGGATATTCATTCCTTCCATTTGAACCAAGAATGTGCTGTGTCCTAACCAGGTAACTTGGATATCACCAGAGTTGGGTAAATGCAGTGTTTGATAGTCGGGAGAAACCCGGGGAACAACGCGGGAGATGATACTGTCACTGGGGTTAGGCTTTTCCCGCTCCCAGAACCATTTCATTAACTTCCTGAATCCGGGTTCAGATTCATGCGTGGCATAGGGATTCACAAATCCGCCATCCGGTGAATGATGCGATTGGGGGGAAGCAGGATCTGGCTGTGCCTGACAACCCAGGGTGACCCATAACAGGAGTGCATAAAAAAGGGGGCGCTGTAGTATCATGAAATAAGCCAATCCTGGTTCAAAAGTTAGCCGGTAAATAATGCGCCGATGCCCCATTCGCAAGAAAGTGTACTGGTGCGTGAACAGCTTGCAGACCGCTTGGAGACAGGATATACTTGCAACCATGGAAGGAACCATTTTAATCACAGGGGCAAATCGTGGCATTGGCCTGGCATTAGTCAAAGCTTTTCTGGATCGGGATATACCTGTCCTGGGAACAGCGCGCCAACCAGAGGCAGCAACCGAATTACGCCACCTGATTCCTGACAAGGACATACTAAGGCTGGATGTCTCACAGACAGAAAGTATTGATGAAATGGGGATGGCTTTACAGCGACGGAATATCAAGCTGAACGGCCTGATCAATAATGCCGGTGTGTATGGTGGACAAGAGCGTTTTTCGGAACTTGATCCTACTGTGTTGATGGAAACTTACCGTGTTAATGCGGTGGGTCCACTCATGGTGATTAAAACCTGCCTGCCAATGCTGACACATGGCGCCAGGGTAATGAATATCTCCTCTAACATGGGGTCTATTACAAATGCGGGTGGTGGGCACTATGCCTATAGAATGTCAAAAGCGGCATTAAATATTGCATCCCGCATACTCAGCCTTGATTTAAACGCTGACCCAATTTGCGTCGCTGTTCATCCAGGTTGGGTGCAGACCGACATGGGCGGAAAACACGCCAATATTGCACCTCATGAAAGCGCTGAAGCACTTTGCGAGCTCTATTTAAAGCTGGAATCAGGCGATTCGGGAAAATTTTTCAACTACACCGGTAAACCTCTGGATTGGTGATTATTATCACCAACGCCTAACCAAACTATTTTATATTACCAGCAAATTCACGAACCTTAAAACTCTCCCAAAAAATAAAATTCGTAACGATTAGCACAGTTCTTGCATCAAACCTCCGCAAGTAAATGATAACAATGCATGTATATGATGAAAGTAACTGACCCTGACTGATCGAACCACGATGCAAAAATTAACCACATTTGGGAAAAAGCGCCTCCTGTTCATACTCGCCGGGATATTGGTATTAGTCACAAGTATCTATTACTGTAGTAGTAATTCCACCGGGAACCACGAGTCCATGTCTGCCGATAATTTAACGGCTGCAGATAGTTTGGAGTTGTTCGCTCAATCCACTCTGGCGCGGATCCAGGCGAAGGGTGAGTTAGTCGCGCTTACCTGCTACAATGCCCATAGCTATTTTCTTTACCGGGGGCAACCCATGGGGTATGACTATGAGCTTCTTCAGTTATTAGCGCAGGAAATGAGTGTAAATCTCAGAATTGTCGTCCCTGACAGCCGAAAGGCCATGGAATCCTCACTGGTTTCAGGTGAGGGCGATATCATCGGTATGGGCATGACTGTTACTCAAAACAATGCTGAGTCACTCAAATTTACCACACCCTTGCGCACTACACGCCAGGTACTTGTTCAGCGAATGCCTGAGGATTGGGAGAAGCTGGAAGAGCATGAAATAACCAATTTACTCATCCGAAATCCCATTGATCTCCGGAATAAAACGGTCAGTGTGCATGCCAATTCTGCTTTTGAGGATCGGTTGGCAAATCTTGCACAGGAAATTGGTGAGGAAATCTTTGTTGAGTTAATGCCTGATAGTCTGGGTGTGGAAGCGTTAATCCGGATGGTTTCTGAAGCTGAAATTGAATTCACGGTAGCAAATGAAGATGTAGCATTGCTCTATCAGACCCTGTATCCCAATATCAATGTAGGGACGCCGATTAGTTTTACCCAGCATATCGCCTGGGCTGTTCGTAAAGATTCGCCCTTCCTTCTAAATGCGGTTAATAGCTGGTTGAATCAGATGCAGTCAACGTATGATCCTACTTATAATGTCATTTACAATAAGTACTTCAAGAACATGACCGCATTCCGGCGCCGTCAGAACAGCGATTATTTTTCCATCAATGGCAATCGTATTTCAATATTTGATGACCTGTTCCAATCACACGCCAACCGAATTGGGTGGGATTGGCGGCTCTTGGCAGCGCAGGCATTCGAAGAATCCCGGTTCAACCGGCACATTGAATCCTGGATGGGGGCAGTGGGTGTTATGCAACTCTTGCCATCCACGGGAGAGCGTTTTGGCGCTAAGGATTTGCGGAATCCGGCAGATAATATTTTAGCGGGGACCAATTACTTACAGTGGCTGGAAAGCTATTGGAGTAGAGAAATCCAAGACCCGAATGAACGAATAAAATTTATTCTGGCGTCTTATAATGCGGGACAGGGGCACATTCAGGATGCGCGCCGACTGGCAGCAAAATATGGGTATAATCCCAACGCATGGGATGGCAATGTGGCGGTGTTTCTGCTGAAAAAATCCAATAAAAAGTATTACAATGATCCGGTTGTGCGCTTCGGGTATTGCCGTGGAGATGAAGCATTCCAATATGTCAAAGATATTTTGGAGCGCTATGAGCATTATAAATTGCTCACCTGAAATTCATGTGAATTCCAACTTGTCTGCCGGATATTTAGAAAGATGGGAATATGACTATGCTGGCCTTAATACTGACTGCCATCGTACTTGTAATTGTACTGATTATGTTTGTTTTCAATCGCAAAAATCTCATGGAAAAACCGAAAAAATACAGGTTAATCTGGGCGGGAGTGATCCTGGCACCGGCGGCCTTGTTCTGGCTTGGTTATGAATCCTCAATCCTTTCATTCAATATGCAGACACGGACTTGGGAGGCTACTCCTGGTGTGATTGTTCAATCAGCGGTCAGTGGTGAACGGGCGATCCACCCGGCCATTACCGTCCAATACGAAATCGGTGATATTAGCCAATCCTTCACGACCGATTTATTCGCTCCCGGGTTCGGTGTTCGTTCAAATCGTCGTGATCAGGCAGAAAAATTGGTGGCGCAATATCAAGCCGGGGATACGGTAACCGTGTATGTGAATCCACGCAATTTACTACAAGCCCGGATTCATCCCGGACCGGCCTGGAACAACTATCTGCGGACAGGTCTGGCCATGATATTCACGGGTCTGGGATTCTGGTTGATATTGGTTTCACTGGCTCGAAGGAAACCGAAAGTGACCTTTCAGCAGTAGCAGAATCAAAAAAAATAATTATGTTATACCACACTATCGGGATGGAAAACATAGGATAAAAATGAGACGCGAATTTTCTTGGTTAACTGGTTTGCTGTGGGGCGTATCCATCGTCGGTTACCTCATATTTGTCACCGGTATCATTGTGTTGTTATGGGGCGTGGAAAAATTTATGGCCAGTCCGGGCTCCGAAGCGTCCGTATTGGACCTTATGGTGATAGGCTTTTTTGCTTTTAGTGGCCTCATCGTGGGAACGGTAATGCAGGTTTTCCGTGTGGCGGTGAGTCTGAACGATAAAGCATTAAAGATAATGGAGCAGGTTGAGCTGCTGGATGTGCGAATTCGCAGCGTCGTTCCACAGAATCGCCAGCTTAAGCAATTGGATTCCCTTAAAGATTTGGTAGAAGTGAACCGGGAAATGCTGGACAATTTAAAGTCCATGGAAACGGTTCAGAAAGAAAGTAAAAAGGGAATTGGAACGCAAAAAGAGGACTTGAAAACGGAGACTTCTAAGCAAACCAAATCTGGTAAGCTCGGTTCAGATCCGGTTACCATGATGCAGCGCGACCAAAAATGGGAATGCCCCAATTGTCATACGGAAAACCCGGCTTATCTTTTCAAATGCCGTGAGTGTGGCGAGGAGGTAACCAGGTAGGTAGCAGGTTCTTCAGTGCCTACCCTATTTTATTAGCGTCATTTTCCTCGTTAGCTCAATATTCGATCCACTCAATCTGAAATAGTATACCCCTGATCCCAGGACGCGACCATTTTGGTCTGTACCATCCCAATTGATGGTGTGATTGCCTGCCGGATGAGGCTGGCCATCAGAGATCAGCGTCTTCACCAACCGCCCCCGGAGATCGTAAACATTCAACTGGATGTTCGCGTTCCTGGTGAGTGAATAGGGGATGGTGGTAGATGCGTTGAAGGGATTGGGAAAGTTGGGCTTCAGAGATAATTGCGCTGGAATAATCGCCTCCTGGCGACGCCCCGTGGAGGAGGTGACCGCAATTTCGTCAATTCCCCAACCCCAACCGGTGACATACTCATCAGCAAAGAGCCGGAATCGGATGCTAATCGTGTCACCTGCAGTGTAAAATGTGTTCAGATCAATGGCATGTTGCCGTAGCAAACTTTGAGACCCATCGGTTCCCGCATTGTAGGCATTCTGCCAGGCATTATCAAAGCGGGCATCGTATGGATCGATGAGCATGGTCCAGGCAGAGCCATCAAGTGATGCTTCCACCGTGACATAATCCCAGATGGTTTGATCAGGATATTCTGACCCGGGTTCACCAGGTTCTACCAGGGCTACATCAGAATAGGTCAGCATGGAACCGTCGGAAATGATAATTGGATTTCCCAGATAGGTCAGGTAATTCTCTCCGGAAGCGTATGGATGGGTGGTTTGGAGAATATTCGAATCAAATCCTGAAGCGCTTCCAGTAAGCATATTGCCGATAATCAAGGCTTCGCTGCTGTCAAAATTTGCAGAAAAATGACTAACCGGGGCGTAGAGCGGCATGAATCGCGATTCGCTGGGATAGGCCGTCCCTGCGGTGTAGCCGATGATGGTTATCTCCAGCGTGTCGCCATATTCCCCTGCATAGGGCGCCTGTAATTCGGAGTATGCAGGTGTCTCACCCAATACATGGACCGCTTGATTATTGATGAGAACCTGGACAGAGTCATGGTCACTGCGCGTGCTGAAGAGTATTTGTACAGTGGTATTGTTGGGAGGTGGGGGGGCAGGTTGCGCCAAAATGGGTGAAAGTATCGGAATTTCCAGTGGTGGTAGCGAATCCAGGTGCACACTCCAGATGCCTCTTCCGTGAGTCGCCGCAACAATTTCCTGTCCAACAATTTTCAATCGTTTTATGGCCACCGCTGGAATGCCATTATCTGCATAGACCCAGCTATTGCCGCTATCCATGGAGATAAAAAGGCCAATGTCTGTCCCAATCCAGATTTGTGATGTATCGAAGGGCATGACAATCAGCGAGTGGACCGGTACATCCGGTAAATCGTTTGTTATATTCATCCAAGATTGTCCAAGATCGTCCGTCCGGTAAATCTTCGGTCCACTGCTCACACCGAAAGTAACAAAAGCCGTACTATCCAGTGTAGGATGCGTTCCGATTCCTGCAACCCGGCTGGATGGCGCGAATGGTGGTGAGGAGACCGCCTGAAAATGCAATCCATGATCTGTGGAAACATTTATGCCATAGGCAGTAGCGGCCGCCCATACGATATGGGAATTAGCCGCTGAAAACTGAAATACTTTGTATGAATATCCATTGAAATCACCAGGAATCCCCTGCCAGCTATTGCCGCCATCTGACGTCCGATAAACATAATTACCATCACCAACAACCAGCAAAATATCCGAATCTCTGGGATCCATGGCTAGACTGGTGTAAAAGACATTGCTCTCCGGTAAGCCATTTCCAACACTCTGAAATGAATTTCCGCCATCGGTGCTTTTAAAGAGCCGTGAGTTGTATAGCGTGCCGTAAACGATGTTGCCATCAAATTTATTCCAGGAGCATTCGAAGCCATCACCGCCAATCACCTCACTCCAGCTGCTGCCGTGATCTGGTGAAATGGGCGAACGATTCGTGCCATTGTCCTGGGTACCGCCCAGAAACTGGGCATGCACCGGATGTTTATCCGCGTCATAAAATTGGGTCACATTATACCCGTTATCCCGCATCGACCAAGTCGTCCCATTGTCTGGAGAATAGAAAACACCACCATCGTTCCCGGCTATAATACCGTATTGGTTTTGACCTGATGGGATTGCCAAAAGAATATGCTGATCCGCATGGACATAGGGATATCCGGCGCCAGGGTACCAGTTAGAAATTTTACTCACGGACATGGAGGTGGCGGCAGCGTTAACCCGATAGAGGTCAATGCCACCCACGATGATTTCATCAGGATTGAAAGGGGAGACCACCAGTGTATTATCGTACCAGCCCTGACCACCCAGCCAGTTGGGTGAATTACCAAGGTTGGACCAATTTTCACCAGCATCAGATGAGCGGAATAATCCTGCCAGACTGCCGTTGGCATTGGCAAGTGCGGCGTAAAGGACTGATGTGTCGGATGGTGAAATGGCCAACTCCAACCGGGCAAACGAAACATTAAACGCTCCCACGGGCGACCAATTCAAGCCCCCGTCGATAGATTTGACAACTCCTTCGCCATTCACAGCCGCGTATTGGGTTTGAAAATTTTGCGGGTTGGGGATAATCTGCTGAACACGAGCACTGGGATTATAAACTTCTTCCCATGTTTCGCCACCATCAACGGACCGGTAAATTCCGGCATTCGTGACAGCCAGTAAGACATCCGGATTTGTGGGGTGCACGATGATTCGGTTCACATACTTGAAATCAGACTGTCCGGCCGTACTGCTTATTTGTTGCCATGATTCGCCATTATCAATGGATTTGAACAAGCCGTCACCAATGATGGCATCGAAATTATAGAAACCCTCTCCTGTACCCGCGTACATGACATTGGGCTGGGAATCGCAAAGTGCTAAGGCAGTAACAGATAATATCGGTAAGTTATCAGAAACAGAGCGCCAGGACTGACCGGCATTTTCTGTTTTCCATATGCCACCACCCACAGCACCGGCAATCCAGATGGAATTGGAATCAGGGTGAACCAGAATTGCCCGGGTGCGACCACCCACATTTCCCGGCCCACGTTCAATCCAGGGTAGAATTTCCCGCTGTGCCAAGCGTGGATTTGCCCGGGCTTCTTGCAGTGCCTGAAAACGATAACTGCCAGTGTAACTGTAGGGCCCGTCGATTTCTGAACGCAACATGACCTCGAACAGCATGGCTTCGTCTGGTTTGTCATACTTTGCATTTTTGGTGGGTAGCGTTCCCGGATCGGCAGTGGCCAGGATTCGCCGCCGCTCCATTTTCTGATCGTAGGCGTAGGCCATAAGACCCTCTGCCGTTGACAAGTCGTATTTAAGTTTAAACGGAATCGGCTTGTCCGTGGTATCCGATTGACGAACAAGTATAATTATTATAAATACTGTTAATACACTGATTATCAGTAAGATATTGCGTTTCATGTAAACTCCGGTTTCCTTAAAAAATATCGATGATAAGGATTAAAAGTTAAGGCCAATGCCAATCCTTGCGCGACGGCGATAATCAATCGCACCCGGATCTTCCAACAAACCACCTGGTTGTCCGGCCGTATCCATCCATAAGATATTCTCAGCATCCAACAAATTCATTGTCTCTGCAAAAAAGTAAGCGGATATGTGCTTATTGATGTCAAATGAACGGTGTAGTCTAATATCAAAAGTCGTGGTGGCATCCATGCGGGCATTGTTGGGGTGTGTCGCTTCGGCCCGATCCAGTGTGTAGGGAAAGGGACTGTTGTAACGCCACAAAATATTCATGCCACCCAAACCGGGCTTTTTCATATCCAGATTCACTACCAATGTATGACGCTGGTCCCAACTAAGGTAGTATTGGTTCACAGGAACACGATAGCCCTGCTGAATCCAGTTAAACTTCTCAAAAGAACTGGAGCCGGTTCCCGTTCCAATCATGTAAGTGTAGCTGATTTTTCCGGAAATATTTTCATTATAATTGCGCTTCAGATATACTTCCAATCCCTGAATATTGACCATAGCCAGGTTCACAAATTGCGTGTACCCGCTGCTGCGATACACATCGGACGTGGTTAACGATTTGTAGGTATTGGCGTCCACCAGGTTGGTGGCTTCTTTTTTGAAAATCGTAAAATCTATCATCGTGGTTTTCGTCATTTCACCCCGGCAACTTACTTCCCACATGACGGTTTTGGCGGGGCGCAGGTCAGGATCACCAAGGGGCGAGAAGCCATTGGCCTGATTATAATTAGAGTTCGTGTACAGATAGTCGAACAGGGGCATCTGGAAAAACCAGCCGTAGTTCATATGAATCACGGCGGTGGAGGTGATGGGGAAAGCCACACCCAGTCGCGGACTCACCTGATGTTTGGGTGTTGCTTCCACCATTTCATCATAATTCAAAATCCAGGTTTCTCTGTTAT
>JAIPJR010000081.1 GCA_021734045.1 Fidelibacterota bacterium | reverse complement strand
TGTGTAGCAATGCCATAAATATCTTTCAGATTTATATCCGTCCCGCTTTCCAGCCGGGTAAACCCGCTCCCGTCATAATGCACAATACTCCCGCCATTCCCCACAAACCACACATCCTCCGGCGAGGAGCCCCAGACACTGGATACCCCGCCATCGTCGAGATTTAAAACTCCCATATCCCAAAGATGGTAGCGTTCCCATGTTCCATGATTCCAGTGATAAATAATCCCTGTCGTGATCCACACATTATCTTCAGAAAAAGCGAAAATGCCATCGCCAGTGACGCCCGGTACACCAAAGAGATTTAAATTCCACCGCTCGCCATCCCACTTTGCCAGATTAAATCGCCCACTGTCCGTTTCAATATCCCCAACTGCCCAGATATTGTTCTCATCAATAATGGCTACATCGTTGAAATAGCTGCCGTAATTCCCCAGGGTGTCTATGCTCCAGGTAAAGTCATGACTGGTGGTGTCCAGGGTGGTGACGGTGAGGTTGTTGCTGGAATTGATGATCTTATTGTCGTGCACCGACTGACGCTGCGCCTGATACTGGTAGCTGTGAGAAGGATTGAGTCCCGCATCCACAACCAGCGTCTCCGGTGGTGTGAAGGCAAAGGACTGAATCGTCTCACCATCCCGGGTCAGGATGACGGGAATGGAAGTCATAGCACCGGAGTCGATCTGGGTCAGCGATACTTTCAGCCAGGCTTCGGTGCAGGAAACATCCAGTTTTTCCAGCACCAGGTCACTGTCGGGGTAGGGTTCCGGTTTTTCCGGCTCCTGGCAAGCGGAGAAGAGAATCATGACACTGGTGAGGATTATTACCCTGCTAATGAGAATGGAAGAAAATAAATGGGGCTTCATGTTTGAATTGGTATCCGGTTTTTATAAGTTTTTTGCTTATGTTTAGCGGTCTGTCGGGAGTTTGCACGCAAATATTACTGATGCCAAGTATTTTTTACAGGTGAGAAAACCCCTGACGGGGTTTGGGATTTCTGCCATCTAAAACCATTCGATTCCATTCGATTGATTCGATGTCTGATTTTTTAAACCACAGGAAGCAAAAGGCATTTAACCGCTGAGGGCGCAGAGATGACGCAAAGCTCGCAGAGAGTTTTAAACGCGGATTGGGCGGATTTCTGTTTTGAGAATTAAGCTTTCCGATTTGGGATTTGTTTGAGATTTGATGCTTGTGATTTGGGATTTTCCTCTTTCGCTTACCCGCTTACTCGCTCACCCGCTCACTTATTAGCCACAGATGAACACAGACAAACACAGATGAAGATTATTTTTACCACGGATCCGTCTTCGTCCGGCAACTTCCGGATTACGACGCGACAAGTAAACGTGGATGGGTCGGATTTCTGTTTTGAGAATTAAGCTTTCCGATTTGGGATTTGTTTGAGATTTGATGCTTGTGATTTGGGATTTTCCTCATTCGCTTACTCGCATACTCGCTCACCTGTTACCCTGCTACCTTCTCTGGCTCTCCTGCCGATCCTGCCTGCCTTTTTTCCAGCATCTGTTTTAAATAACGTCCCGTATGACTGGCTTCATTCTTGGCCACCGCTTCCGGCGTCCCGGTGGCGATAATTTGACCGCCCTGATCACCACCTTCCGGTCCCAGATCAATGATGTGATCCGCTGATTTGATCACATCCAGATTATGCTCAATCACCAGAACCGTATTGCCTTTATCCACCAGGCGGTTCAGGACATTCAACAGCATCTTCACATCATCAAAATGCAATCCCGTGGTCGGTTCATCCAATATGTAGAAAGTATTTCCTGTCCCCACGCGGGACAATTCACTGGCCAGCTTCACCCGCTGCGCCTCACCACCGGAAAGGGTCGTGGCCTGCTGACCCAGCTTGATATAGCCTAACCCCACATCCACCAGGGTTTTCAGTTTGCGCTTTAACCCGGGAATGGCCTGGAAAAAACCAGCCGCCTCCTCTACGCTCATATCCAGCACCTGGGCAATATTTTTACCCTTATAAGCGATTTCCAGCGTCTCCCGGTTATACCGCTTGCCATTACAGGCTTCGCATTTCACATAGACATCCGGAAGAAAATGCATTTCAATCTTTTTAATGCCATCACCCTGACAGCTTTCGCAGCGTCCGCCCTTCACATTGAAGGAAAAGCGACCCGGCTTATAACCCCGCAGTCTGGATTCAGGCAGATTAGCGAACAAATCACGGATAAATGTGAAGGAACCGGTATAGGTCGCCGGATTAGAGCGGGGCGTCCGGCCGATGGGCGACTGGTCAATGTCCACCACCTTATCCACATAAGCCAGCCCGTCAATGGATTCGTAAGCCAGCGGCACCAGCTTGGAGCCAAATAGTGCCCGCGCCATGGCCGGGTAGAGCGTTTGATTGATGAGGGAGCTTTTGCCAGACCCGGAAACACCCGTCACGCAGATGAATTTTCCCAGCGGCAAATCCACGGAAACTTTCTGCAAATTATTGCCCCGGGCACCTGTGATGCTCACGGCGCGCTTTTTTCCCTTACGGCGTTTTTCGGGAATTTCAATTTCCAGCTTCCCGCTTAAGTACTGTCCGGTTATGGATTTTGGATGTTTTTTAATGCCTTCCGGTGTATCCACCGCTACCACATAACCCCCACGTTCACCGGCACCAGGCCCCATATCCACCAACAGATCCGCCTCTTCCATGGTCTCCTGATCATGCTCGATCACCAGCACCGTATTCCCCAGATCACGCAAATTCATGAGCGTGTCAATGAGTCGGTGATTATCCCGCTGATGCAGACCAATGGAGGGTTCGTCCAGAATATACAGCACACCCACCAACTGGGATCCGATCTGGGTGGCCAGGCGAATGCGCTGCGCCTCCCCGCCGGACAGCGTACTGGCAGTTCGGGAGAGGGTGAGATAATTCAGCCCCACATTGTTCAAAAAGCGCAGTCGCGAGCGGATCTCCTTCAATACCTGATAGCCGATCTGCTCTTCGGTTTCAGTCAGATCCAGGTTTTCAAAAAAGTGCAGCAAATCCCGGATGGTCATGTCAGAAAGCTGCGCCACCGACTTCCCACCAATGAACACGTGCCGCGCCTCTACCCGCAACCGGGTGCCGGCACAATGGGCGCATTTGTGGGAACTCATGAAACTTTCAATCCAATTCCGAATCCCGGGCGATGTGGTCTGGGAGTAGCGCCGCTGCAGGTTTTTGATCACCCCTTCCCAGGCCCCGTCATATTCACCTTTAAATGTTTTGGATTCGTATTGCATTTTGATTTTTTCACCTTCGGTACCATAAATAATGGCGTGCTGCGCCTCCGGTGACAGCTCTTTCCAGGGCTTGGTAAAGCTGAATCCGTAATGCTTTGCCAGGCTCTTGAGAATGGCGGCATACCAGCTACCCCGGGGCTGCTCACCCAGCGGCACTACCGCACCCTGCATAAGACTCTTCCGCTTATCCGGAATGATTAAATCTTCATCAATGGCCGTTTTGGTTCCCAGACCGTCACATTCACTACAGGCACCAAAAGGGCTGTTGAAGGAAAACAGACGCGGTTCCAAATCCGGGTAGCTGATTTCGCAATAAGGGCAGGCGTAATGCTCGGAAAAAATCCGCTCCTCTTCACCCACCACATCAATGATCACCTTCCCGCTGCCATGCTTCAGCGCCAACTCCACCGAATCGGTGAGCCGCTCCTTGATGTCGTCCCGAATCACCAGTCGGTCCACCACCACTTCCACATTGTGATTTTTCTTTTTATCAATTTTAGGGAGCTGACCGATTTCGTAAATCTTCCCGTCCAGGCGCACCCGCACAAATCCTTCCCGCTTAATCTCCTTGAAAATCTCTTTGAACTCCCCTTTCCGCCCTCTCACCAGCGGTGAAAGCACCTGAATATGGGCATTCTCCGGGAGATTCAGAATGGTGTCGACAATCTGCTGTACCGATTGCCGGGAAATCGGCCGGCCACAATTGTAGCAATGGGGATGCCCGATGCGGGCAAACAACAGCCGCAGGTAGTCGTGGATTTCCGTAACCGTTCCCACGGTGGAGCGTGGATTCCGGGAGGCTGATTTTTGTTCGATGGAAATGGCTGGAGAAAGTCCTTCGATGCTGTCAACATCCGGTTTTTCCATCAATCCCAGGAATTGGCGGGCATAAGCCGAGAGGGATTCCACATACCGCCGCTGTCCTTCGGCGTAAATGGTGTCAAATGCCAGCGAAGTTTTTCCCGAGCCGGACAAACCGGTAATAACAATGAATTTATTGCGAGGTAATTCCAGATTAATGTTTTTGAGATTATGCTCGCGGGCGCCGCGAATGATCAATTTATCAGATAGCATGCCGTCCTTCTTTCCAAGCTTTTAAAATATTGGAAAAAAGCGCTTACTCCAACGAATGAAAGTGAGTGGTGGATATTGGGGGATAGGTTTCAGGGAGAGAAGAAAGTTGAGAGAGAAAAAGGCTGGTAACCACCGAGAACACAGCGAGTGAAATAAATCTCCCCTTGAGGGGAGAAATAGAGGGGTGTTAGTTTTAAAGAAAGAAGAAAGTTGAAAGAGAAAAAGGCTGGTAACCACCGAAACCACAGCGAGTGAAATAAATCTCCCCTTGAGGGGAGAAATAGAGGGGTGTTAGTTTTAAAGAAAGAAGAAAGCTGAAGGAGAAAAAAGCTGGTAACCACCGAGAACACAGCGAGTGAAATAAATCTCCCCTTGAGGGGAGAAATAGAGGGGTGTTAGTTTTAAAGAAAGAAGAAAGCTGAAGGAGAAAAAAGCTGGTAACCACCGAGACCACAGCGAGTGAAATAAATCTCCCCTTGAGGGGAGAAATAGAGGGGTGTTGTTTTTACAGAGAGGAAAGAAATCCTGGAGGGATGTCAGTTGCGTAGCCCCGGGATTCATCCCGGGGGAGTAAAAACCCCGACGAATAATCAGGTTTTATCCCAACAAGACTTGGGAATTGTTGGGGAAAAATCGAGAACGAGCAAGTCTCCGCCCCGGAAGTATCCGGGACTTCGACGCGGCAAGCTCCAGAACGAACCCTGCCTGTCATCCCGTCCAGAAGCCGGCACGAACCAAGAAAAATGATGAGTCAGACCGCAGAAGTTGATTGAAAGTGCCCCGCCCTGCCAATCCGGTCCGTGGCTTGGATTATTTTCTATTCATCTCAGTGTCCGGGGTGGTCGCGGAAGATTTTTCTTGGCTTGAATCTCTCGCCAACTACATTTCGCCAACTAACGAAATAGGAAAGCACAAAATGCGAGACGCCATTAAAATTTTCAAAGCCCTTTCCGATCCCAACCGGCTTCGCATTCTTAAAATTCTTCAGGTCCGGCCACTGTGTGTCTGCGAAATTACCGATATCCTGGCGCTGGCCACATCCACCGTTTCTAAGCATCTCTCTCTTCTGCGCGACGCTGGTCTTATCAATGATGAAAAAGACGGCAAATGGGTGAACTACCGGATTGATAACAGCGGGTGGAATCACTATTCCGCCCAAATACTTAGTCTCATGGCAACCTGGCTTAATGATGATGCACTCATTCAAGCGGACCGGAAAAAATTAGACACTGTTGATCGATTGACCATTTGTAACCGGTAGGAAAATTTTTTAGAACTCCATTTCGATAATTGACGAAATAAAGGAGCACACCATTCACAATGAACTGGAAATCTGAATACAAACCCCTGCTCTGGATTACAGGCCTCTTTCTGTTTGCCTTCTTCCTGCCCATGCAAAATCCCGTGTTCCGCCAAAGCGTATTTGATGCGTTGGCCCTCACCAAATGGTATGCCAGGGAACATGTGCTCCTATGTCTGGTCCCGGCGTTTTTTATTGCAGGAACCATCGCCGTGTTTATCAGCCAGGCGTCGGTTATTAAATATTTCGGTGCCGGAACCAGGAAATGGATTTCCTACGCCATCGCTTCAGTCTCCGGATCCATATTAGCAGTTTGCTCGTGTACGGTACTACCCCTGTTCGCAGGCATTCATAAACGCGGTGCCGGACTCGGTCCCGCCATCGCCTTTCTCTATTCCGGACCCGCAATAAACATCCTGGCCATCATTCTTACAGCCCGGATACTGGGGTTTCAAATTGGCGTGGCACGTGTCATCGGGGCCGTGTTTTTTGCTATCATTATCGGTCTGATTATGCATCTGCTCTACCGGCGGGAAGAAAAAGAAAAAGCCCGCGCACAACTGGCCATGCCTCCGGCAGAAAACACCCGCCCCCTATGGCAGACCATCTTCCATTTTGGCGCATTGGTGGGTATTCTGGTCTTCGCCACATGGGGTGAGTCCGCCAGCGAGACCGGCTTTTGGTCCTGGGTTTACACCCAAAAATGGACCATTGTCATCGCCTTCAGCCTTCTGCTGATGATTTCGCTGATTCGTCTGTTAATGATTCCGTGGTGGCAGGTCATTCTTGGTGCTGTAATCGTCTTGGTATCCGGACTCCTGTTTCCCGGACAAGCCATGGTTGCGTTCGCAGTCGCCATTATCGTGCTGGGCATTATCCTGTCACTAAACCCGGGAGAGCCGGCGGAATGGATGGGTGAAAGCTGGTCATTCGCCAAACAAATCATGCCTCTGCTGGGTGCCGGTGTACTGGTGGCGGGATTCCTGCTGGGGGTGCCCGGCAGTGGTGGTGGCATTATTCCCGGCCACTGGATTTCATCCCTGGTAGGTGGGAATTCGCTTGGGTCTAACTTTTTTGCTTCATTCGTTGGTGCCTTCATGTACTTCGCCACCCTGACGGAAATTCCTATTCTCCAGGGCTTGATTGCCAATGGTATGGGGCAGGGACCGGCCCTGGCGCTGCTGCTGGCTGGACCAGCTGTTTCCCTGCCAAACCTCCTGGTTATCCGGAGCGTAATCGGGACACAAAAAACAGCCATCTATTTTGGTCTGGTCATTATCATGGCCACCATCAGCGGGATGGTGTTTGGGATAATCGTGGGATGAGAAGCAGGGATAAAATGTTCGATCGGCGCCCTGGCCGGTTTCTAATCGAGGGATAATATGAAAGATGAGTCCTGAGAATTGAAAGGAACATGAATGAAAATACTTATCCTCTGCACCGGAAACTCCTGCCGCAGTCAAATGGCGGAAGGTTTCCTGAAATCGTTCGACAACAGTCTCACGGTTTATTCAGCCGGAACCAATCCTTCGGGACAGGTTCATCCGCTGGCTGTCCAGGTGATGGCTGAAATTGGCATTGATATCAGTACCGGTGTTCCTGAGAATGTAGATCAGTACCTGGACCAGTCGTTCGATTATGTGATTACCGTCTGCGATAACGCCCGTGAGACCTGTCCGGTGTTCATGGGCAACGTAAAACAGCGGCTGCATCTTGGCTTCGCAGACCCGGCGGAGGCGAGCGGTACGACGGAAGAAAAGCTGGCCGAATTTCGGCGTGTGCGGAATGAAATTCGGGAAACATTTGAATCGTTTTATCACAGGATTGTTTGAAGAATGGGATGTTATCCCAAAGACTCTGTTGAGCTAAAAGGAACAGGCTTGAGGAAAGGATGAATCACACGGGTACTCTACCGATGCCAAAACCCGCGTGAGGCTTAAATCCTGTAAATCCAGTCACGAAATAAAGGAGTGAAAAAATGTTAAAGATTCAGGTTGTGGGACCCGGCTGCTCCAATTGCCAACGATTGGAAGCGCTCTGCCGGGAAGTGGTGGAAGAAGAGGGCTGGGCAGCTCAAATTGATAAAGTTACAGATGTGAATCAATTCGCTGACCTTGGAATTTTCATGACCCCCGGACTTGTGGTGAATAATGAGGTGGTCAGCAGTGGGAAAATTCCCGTGAAAGCCACATTGAAAAACTGGCTCCGCGACAGATTGTCTGCGCACAATTAATTGGACAGAATATTTGGGTGAGATAAAAATACCAACGACACAGCATCGTTCATTGTCTGGATTGATTTCAATTCATCTCAAGGAGTACTAACGTATGACCGCCGTCAGTCAACGTCTCTCGTTTTTCGATCGGTTCCTCACACTATGGATATTCCTGGTCATGTTTTTAGGCGTCCTCATCGGGTATTTTTCCCCGGGAATCGCGGATCTCTGGGATTCGTTCAGCGTAGGCACCACCAACATTCCCATTGCTATCGGGTTAATCCTCATGATGTACCCGCCATTGGCGAAAGTGCGCTATGAAAAGCTCCCGTTGGTATTCAAAAACTTAAAACTCCTGGGCATTTCGCTGCTGCAAAACTGGATTGTTGGTCCGCTTGTCATGTTTCTACTGGCTGTTTTGTTTCTGCCGGACCGTCCGGAGCTGATGGTGGGTGTCATTCTGGTGGGGCTGGCCCGCTGTATTGCCATGGTACTGGTCTGGAATGACCTGGCTGATGGTGATGCCGAGTTGGCCGCCGGACTGGTGGCGTTCAATGCTATCTTCCAGGTGATCTTCTACTCGGTGTATGCCTATATTTTTATCACGCTGCTGCCACCGCTATTCGGGTTGAGTGGCGCTATTGTAGAGATTTCCATTTTAGAAATTGCGGTAACCGTTCTGATTTATCTGGGCATTCCATTCGCCGCCGGATTGATTACCAGTCTGGTGTTACGTCGGATGAAGGGCAATGACTGGTATTTTACCCGATATATTCCACGGGTTTCAGTGCTCACACCGGTTGCACTTTTGTTCACGGTATTTGTCATGTTTTCCCTGAAGGGGGAAAATATCATTGCCTTACCACTGGATGTTTTACGGGTGGCGATTCCCTTCACCATCTACTTTGCCTTTATGTTCCTGGTGACCTTTTTCGTGGTCAGGCGGATGGGCACCTCCTATGAAAAAACCACCACGGTGGCGTTTACCGCCGGTAGCAATGATTTTGAATTAGCCATTGCGGTGGCGGTGGCCGTATTTGGCGTGAATTCCGCCGCTGCTTTCGCCACCGTCATTGGTCCGCTGGTGGAGGTACCGGTCTTAATTGGACTGGTTAATGTGGCGCTCTGGTTCCGGAAAAAATATTTCACCTTCCCTGAGCGGCGGAACGGGAAATAACCGCTTGCGTGGTTGATAACTGCCTCGGATCACCGACGGCTGTTCAATCGATCCGGCCTGTGAGCTGTGGCCTGTTTAAGCCCCTGTTTCAGAATCCTGACCAGCTAATTTATTTCCAGCTTTCCGGTTTTTTCCCGGCAGCGATTTCCATGAGTAACGACCTGGTCGGATTATCCAAGCGCTCAGGGGATACATGGGCCAGAATATGTTGAGCAAATTCGGGTAATCCCAAAAGTGCCACTGAGATTCTGATGCCGGAACCGGCTGCTGTCTGAAGCCGGAACCACCCTCTCCGCGGTTTATACTTGATCTCACGAATGTCGGACCAGCGGATGAATTCCCGCTTTCCATACAACTTACCATAGGCAAGGCCCTCCGGACTCAGGTGGTGCCGGGCAAAGAAGTAGTAGGCGATCAGGACCAGGGACATGAGTGCCAAAAAAACAAAAATGGCGGTTGACCAGAGGGTGGTGGTTTCATTCCTGGCGATGGTGTTGGAAATTACCGTGATTCCACCCCAAAAAATGAATCCCACAACGCCTGCCATGAGTACACTTACCGGTTGTTTGAGTGTGGTGCCATCGGGTGAGGGGCGTACCCGAAAACCGTATCTCCTGAACCCAATCCCGATAAAGATGAAGACGACAGCCAATAAAAGCCATTTTACGATTTCCAGCCACCAGTCGTTTTGCATGGTAATAGACTCCTAACGGATTTGCGCTTGAGCTGCTTCCTGAGAAAGCATCGTATTGTTCGATAACTTTATTCTCCACATCATTTTCGTACTTGCATTCCACGCCCTTCTGTCAACTCAAAGCATTTATCAGCCTGGCATTTTTTCGATTGCGCTATGTCATATTTGACATATCTTTGTTTTGATGAAAAGGAGCGATAAACCTCTCGTTTGGTTACACGGAGAAGTCAAAACTCCTCCCTTCTCCTCCGCTGCTCGAATTGAAGCTGGTTATTTGCTGAGATTGCTCCAGGCTTGTGAAAACCTCAGCATGCCTCAATCCCGACCAATGCCAAGCATAGGTACCAGATGTCATGAATTGAGAATTAACGATAAAACAGCGACCTGGCGTTTGATTTACAGAATTGATGATGATGCTATCATCATTCTGGAAGTGTTCAGCAAAAAGACGCAACAAACCTCGAAAAGAGTGATTGATGTCTGTAAGCAAAGAATAAAGGAATATGACAATGCGTAATGCGAAAATTAAGCGATTGGAAAACAAGGGTTGGAAAGTCGGTTCTGCCGAAGATTTTCTTGGACTCACGCCTGAGGAAGCTGCATACATTGACCTTAAGCTTCGTTTGAGTGCAAATCTTCGTAAACTCAGAGCAGAGCAGAATCTTACGCAAGTTGAATTGGCAAAACTCATCCATTCCAGCCAATCTCGTGTGGCAAAGATTGAAACTGGTGATCCAACTGTCTCCCTGGATCTTATCATTAAGTCTCTTCTCGCTCTTGGCGCTTCAAAAAAGCAACTCGCTCGCGCCATCTCC
>JAIPJR010000080.1 GCA_021734045.1 Fidelibacterota bacterium | reverse complement strand
CGCGCTTCGTCCAATTGACTGGCGGTGAAATCCCGCTGCGCCTGCAGCACCAGAATATTGGTGGACTTACCCACTCGGAATTTTTCCTGCTCAGCCAGCAGTTTTTCTTCCTGTAACTGACGCGTCACCCGGGTAGCCTCCACCTGCTGGCGGGCGCGCAACACTTCAACATATTTGGAACGAATGTCCAGGATGACCTGTTTCTCCATGTTACCCACCGCCAGTTCCTGTTGCTCGCGGGAGACCCGCGCCCGGTGTAGTTGTGCTGATGACTGACGATTGGGAATGGGCATGGTAAAATTTAAACCCGTACTCATCTGCATGTAGGGACTTCCCAAATCCGGCGTGGCATCGGATAAAGTGGCGGCATAATTGGTTTTCCCCAGCGAAATGAATAAATCCAGCTTGGGCAATAATCCGTTACGGGTCTGGGTGACAGCCAAATCCTGCTTCTGCAAACCCAATCTGGCCTGAATCAGGTCCGGTCGGTATTTCAATCCCAATTCGGTATGCACGCCCACCGGATCCAGGGAATCGGCGGGCAAAACCGGTGTATTCACAGGCAGGGGATACCGGTCCCAGACGGACGGCTGGTTGGGAAAAACCAGATAAATAAAGCGCAAACGCGCCTGTTCGTGCCGACTCTCGGCATCAATTAATTGACTACGTCGGGCAGCCACTTCTGCACTGACAGCGGCCATTTCCAAATCCGCCAACTTCCCCACATTCACCCGCTCACGGGTCTCCTGTAATTGTTTTTGCGCAAGCGCCAGCGAGCTGGTCTGAATCTGAATTTCCTGAGCGGTGAGGTAGAGATTCCAGTAAGCAGCTTCGATGTCAGCCGTTACCGCCTCAGCCACCCCTTTCAGTTCGGATTCGGTGATATCCACATCGATCTGCGCTTTGCGGATATTGGCCAGATTGGCTCCCGGACCAAACCCCTGCAGCAGTGACTGGGACACGGTCAGGTCCAGATTACTGGCGTATTGATCTGTGTAGAGATTGGATACGGAGCCGCTCATCCCGCCAGTAAAATTAATCCGCGTCCCGGTGGGTAATGCCTGTTGAATGCCAACTGTGGCGGTCGTGGTGGTATCCTTAATGTCAAATGGATTGGCAGAAGCACCCAGACGCCGCTGAGACTGGGATTGACTGCGCTGCACGCTGGCAGTGACCGTGGGATCAAAGACGCCTTTTTGCTCCTTCACCGCCGTTTCACTCAGTACAGGTGCTAATTTTTTCACCAGAATCGTGGGGTTGTTTTCCAGACCGGTGACAATGGCCGTGTTAATGTCAATGGCCAGTGTATCCAGATTAGCCGGATTGGCTGACGGCCGGCCATTAACCTGGGCTGACAGATTTGTGATACTCACCACGAAGGTCAGGATAAGAAAAGAAGCTGTTTTCATACGGTCAGGAGGTTCTTTCAATGGATTGATGCGATTTTGAAATGGCATTCCGGGACCGCAGGCGTTTTTCAAAAACGGCATAGATCACCGGAATTAACACCAGCGTAATGAGTGTAGCGCTCAACAGGCCGCCAATGACCACCCGCGCCAGTGGCGCTTGCGCTTCACCACCTTCACCAAACCCAAACGAGAGCGGAATCAACCCCAGAATCGTTGTCAGGGTGGTCATGAGAATTGGCCGCAGACGCCGTGCACCCGAGGTTCGTATGGCGTCCAATAAGTCCATCCCGTGATCCCGGCGGAGTTGATTGGTGTAATCCACCAGCAGAATGGCATTATTCACCACAATTCCCGCCAGCATAATGGCACCGATAAACGCCTGCATGCTGAAAATCGTTCCGGTGAGAATCATGGTCAAGACCACACCGATTAATCCCATGGGAATGGCAAACAGCACCACAAACGGATCCCGCCAGGATTCGAACTGGCCTGCCATTACCATATAAACCAACAAAATAGCCAGAATCAGTCCCCACAAGAGTTCCCCGAAACTTTTCTGCTGTTCTTCGTAGTCGCCACCGAACAGAAGAACGAATCCCTTGGGGACGGGAATGGTTTGAATAGCGTCGCGAATATCGCTCACTACCGATCCCATGTCCCGCTTGGTGAAATTGGCTTCCACATTAATGATGCGCTCCTGGTCTTTTCGCTCAATGCGCGTGGGTCCTTCGGCATTTACCACATTCACCACATTCCGCAAAATTACCGGTTCACCGCGATTATTCACCACCGTTAGATCTAATAGTTCATTCAAATCACCACGATCCTTTTCGCTCAGTCGCACCAGAATGCGGTATTGCTTGCCGCCGTCACGATAGTATGAGGCATGCGTGCCGCCGATAGCTGTTTGCAGCGCCACCCCGATGCGCGACACGGAAAGCCCCAGATCAGCAGCTTTCTGCCGGTCAATGCGGATGATCTGTTCCGGACTCCCCTCCTCACGGCTGATCTCCACATCGGTTACGCCCGGAACCCTCTCCACCACTGCACGCACCTGTTGAGCCAACTCATTGGCTGTGGCCAGATCGTACCCGCGAACTTCCACATCCACACTGGTAGCCGAACCTGTTCCCATCCGCAGCAGAAACAAGCCCTGACCCGCCCGGGCGCGGATTGTGACACCGGGAATCCCTTTTAATGCCTGTCGTAGGTGATTGGCAATCTCCTCGCTGCTGCGATTTCGTTCCGCCCGTGGCACCACGGTCACTCTGATTTGTGCGGTATGTCCGCCCGTTGACCGCCAGCCGCCACCACCGATGCGCGAGAACATGGTAATTCTCTCGGGGACCTCCTTCCGGATAATGTCCTCCACCGTTTTTGTAGCCTGATCAATCACCGCCAACCGTGTCCCCACCGCCATTTCCAGATTGATACGAACTTCACTTTCATCAGCTGCTGGCATGAGTTCCACACCAATGAGCCGTACCATTAGAATGGAGGCTATGAACAACCCTAATGAGGTAAACACAACGGTGCGCTTATGTCCCAGCGCCCAGTTCAAAATACGGGTATAACGCTGTTCAACTTTGCTTAATACCACTTCACTGGCGGTATATATACGCCGCAAACGACTCAGTTTTTGGTGCTCCTGTGCAGCCTGATAATGGAGAAAGCGGGAAGCCAGCATGGGGACCAACGTCAGCGCTACCAGCAGCGAACAGAGCAGGGAAAAGCTCACCACATAAGCCATTTGCTGGAACATGATGCCAGACATTCCACGGATGAAAACGACAGGGAAAAACACAACCAGAGTCGTGAGTGTACTGGCTATAATTGCGGAAGCAACCTCCCCGGTACCGATGTCCGCGCTCGCTTTGGTCGTTTTGCCTGACTCCCGGTGCCGATAAATATTTTCCAGCACCACAATGGCATTATCCACCAGCATTCCGATACCCAGCGCCAGTCCGCCAAAGGTGATAATATTCAAGGTGAACCCACCAAAATACATGACCCCGAATGTGGCCACCACCGAAATGGGAATCGCCGTGGCAATGATAAATGTACTGGAGATGTTGCGCAGGAAGAGAAAGAGAATAACCACCGCCAGCATTCCACCCAGAATGGTAGATGTGCCCACATTATTAATGGATTGCTTGATGTATTTTGATGTGTCAATAATGGGCAGAAGCTTGATCTGCGGAATGTCCCGGTTAATCCGCTCCATCTCTGCCTTCACCGCTTCTGCCACGGTGACGGTATTGGCGCCGGATTGTTTGTTCACGGAGATACGCAAGCCCGGTTCGCCATTAATACGCACCAGCTGGGTTACCTCTTCCCACGAATCAGATACGGTGGCCACATCCTTAATGAGAATAGGCGCACCCTGACGGGTGGTAATCACGGTGTTGCTGATTTCTTCGATTGAGGCGTACTCACCCAGGGTTCGCACCAGAATATCCATATTCCCCTTCTGGTAAACACCAGCGGGGACATTCATATTTTCATTGCGTAATGACGCCAGAATCACATCTGTGGAAAGTCCCAGCGCTTTCAGCTTGTCTGCCTGCAGATCCACATGAATTTCCCGGCTCAATCCACCCCAAATATCCAATGCCGCCACACCGGGAAGCCGCTCAATCCGGTATTTCACCTGATCATCGATGAGCTGACGCAAATCCAGCGGGTTCAGGTTACTGGACACGCCCAGAATGATGATGGGAAATGCCGACGGGTCAAACTTCCGAATCTGCGGACGCTCTAAATCCTCCGGGAGTCGTCCCAGCACCCGGTCAATCCGGTCACGAATGTCATTGGCAGCCACATCCAGATCGGTGCCCCAGGCGAAGGAAACCCGTACCAGACTGCGACCTTCCGACGAGGTGGAATTGATCTCTTCAACACCTTGTACGGCTGCCAGCGCCTCCTCAATGGGACGCGTCACCGATTCCTCAATCTCCTGGGGTCCCACATTGCCATAACCGGTGATAACCGAAATGGTTGGATAGCTGATCTCCGGCATGAGATCGATGGAAAGCCGGCTTAAGGAAACCGAGCCCAGTAAAATGATAATCAGAAAGATAATTGCCGTGAGAATCGGGCGATTGATGGGACCTCTGGCAATACTCACGACGCGCGCTCCGGCTGGTTTGCTTCCGTCATTTCCGGTAGAATCACCGGACTGCCGTCATCCAGTAAGTGCTGCCCGAGGGTCACCACCCAGGTATCCAATTCCGGCGAAATGATTTCGGTGTAATCGGAGGAAACAATACCGGTTTCCACAGAGACATACCGGGCGAGCTTGACCTGGGGATTGACCAGATAAATTCCCGTCTCACTACCCCGGCGCACCAGTGCCCGGCTGGGTACAAACTGTGTGTTTTCCCGCTCCGCAGTTTGAACATTTACACGGGTGAACATACCAGGTTTCAGCAGACGGGTGGGATTGGTAACTTCCACTTCCATTTCCGCCACCCGGGCATTCTCCTGCAATAAGGGCGCGATTCGGGAAACCAATCCATGAAATACTTTTTCCCGGTAAGCATCTACACGAACCTGTGCCGGTTGCCCGACGCGGATATAACCATAATCCCGCTCAATAATGGTGGTTCGCACGATCACTGAGTCGATTCCAACAATGGAAATAACAGCAGTATTGGGTGCCAGAAGCGCTCCTTCATCCACGAACCGCTCGCCCACAAAACCAGGCTTGGAAGCGGTGAGCACGGTATAACTCAGCCGAATCTGGGCTGATTTCAATGCCGCCCGGCGTTGATCCACCTGAGCCTGTGCTAACTGGTACCGCGATTCCTGCGCCGTGTAATTTGATAATGCCGCATCCAGTTCGGACGAGGAGGCAATCCCCTTGGACTGGAGCGAACGTACCCGCTCCAAATCCTGACGCGCCAGGTCAAACTGGGTTTCCGCCTCCGCCAGGGATGCCAGCGCAATATTCAAATTTGCTTCTGCCTCAATGACACTCTGCTCGTATTCCGCATCATCTATACGAGCCACCACTTCCCCATCTTTAACCCAGTCGCCGATTCGTTTGTACAGCTTCATGACCCGGCCGGAAACTTTGGGTGCCACCACATATTTGTATTGGGGAAAAACGGTTCCTGTCAACTGACGGGTTTCCGACAGATATCCATGGCGAACAGAATCAATCTCAACCGCAACAGGTGGTGGTCCGCTGCGTTGACCCACACCGGACTGTCCGCTATAGATTAAATTAAAAACGCGCCACAGCAGGAAGAGCACCACCAGCCCACCGATTCCAAATCCAATTTTTTTATTCATGCCAAGCCCTTGTATTACCCCGGGTTACTGCACAACCCGCCCCTTTAAATATTTCCTGTCTGACGCCCAACCAGCATTTGCCTGAATAGCTTTCAAAGTTCGTACCCTGCCGGCTGTTGGGTATAGAAAGAATAATATGTTCACAACCAGAAATTGTTGCACACTTTTGTGCAAATGGGTCAGTAAGTCGCAGGCAGCTAATGGGCTGTAAACATCCCCCTACGGTACAAGACAAATAGCCAGGATTTTAGGTGGATGATTAAACTTATTTCGAACGCAATTTCAAGCGCCCCAGGACACCAAAATGATCAGAAGGCATCACGCCATTAACCGGCTAATCAATACCACCTTTGATTCAATCAGCTCCCAGTCACCTCGCGCAAATATGAAATCAATCCGGTGTCGCCGGCGTGGTTTTGTAGTCTCATTTTCAGGTAATTGATATTGAATGATGTTGCTGTTCAGGACATCATCCCAGGTGTACCCGGGCGCTTCGTTTAATTCTGCGTAAACATCAACAAACCCGGCCCGGATATAGCGCTCAACCTCCGGCATACCCCGCCTGGCGTTAAAGTCCCCCATAAGTATCACCGGTGCATCGCCAGCGATTTCATTTATGTATTTCAGCATTTTCACGGATTCACGCTCTCGCCAGCGCTGCCCCTCTTCCGCTTCCCGCCTGTTTGCCGCGTAGCGCTCCGGTGTGATATCCCCGGCCATCGAATCCGCCCGCCAAAGGGTTAAATGCTCCGGTGTAAGAAAAGGGGAAGCATGCCAGTGCGTCACAAAGAGGTAAACCGTTCGTCCGCCAACCTGCACCGAACCAGCAACCACCTGCGTGGCATCCGTGGTGTGAAAAGTGAACCATTTTCCCACCGGTCCGCCCGATAATTGCAGGCGGCCGGCCCATTTCAAAGAAAGTTCCGGCTTAGCCAGAATCACATCACCTTCCCGCAAATTCACCGGCAGTCCAACCGGCCCGGCACGCACACCACCGATCCCTAAATGATGGAATTGGTCCATGCCCAGGTCCCGGGCAATGCGTTCTGCGTAATGAGGTACTTTATTAGCTTCGTTTAATCCAAGGATATCTGGTTCTATCTGCCTGAGCTCCGCAAGCAACGCCTGATACCGCGCTTCCCGATGCTCCGGCGTTTCATACTCACCCATCTTCAGATAACCGATATAATCCAACCCGGACCACACATTAATCGTCACCACATTGAGCGGTTGAGCCTGGATAAGCGCGCTAATCAATAAGAACCCGGCTGCTTTGGTGCAATATTTTCCCAATCATCATCCTTAAGGCGTCAATTTTAATGTGTACCTGGCATGCTGAATCACCAGATTTTCACTCACAAAATCATCGTGATACACATTATTCACATAATCGTCCGTCTGATCACAATAATAGGGACTGGCGGGAATACCGGAAACCCCAGTGGGAATAACCGTCTGACTTGCATCCCAATTCGCCGTGGAGAAGATATGCCGGTGTGACGCACCGTCCGTCACCGCGTAGGGATTGGCAAAATTATAGGAATAGGGTCCAACCGTGTGATTGCTCCCCCCTACTGGCCAGGGTCCGCGATTCAGGTTAAAGACCTTGTCCAGCAGACTCACAGAGCCCATTGGATGATTCAGCGTGAGCTGGTGAATGTCACCCCAGCGCCAGCCATTGACCGTGGGTCCTCGCATGTTGCTGAGTTGCGCCACCGCATTGCGGAATGCCTTTTGAAGCATGTCATCAAACGTCTCGGTTACATCTGGTGTATTCACATCATCACACCAAGCAGAACCATTGTTACGGAAGAGTTGATCGATACCATACTTGGGCAGGAGCCGTTGATCAATGTAATCCAGGTATAGACTATCACCCATTTCATCCCGGAATATTACCTTGACCAGCGCGAGGTAGGTCTGTTCCCAAATCGCCGGTGCGGCTAACTCCGGATCCAAATTGCCACGCCATTCAGACAAGGCCGCCAGGGCATTCTCCTCAGTGGCGGTAAGGCCCTGCATGTTCTCCAATGATTCCAGTACCCGCGGACGGTATTGCTCTACCAACTTCGACTTACGGTCTGCCTGTATCGCTTTGATGTCGGCAATACTTAATTTTTCTTTGTCCCGCAACATTTCCCGGATACGATCGATACGGTGCGGCAGATCGTACCAATGGCTGATGTAATAGGGATAATCGTCCGTCACCGATTTATTGTTGGCACTGGAGACAAAGCCCTCAGGCGGATTATAAACATGTGGTTGCTCTTCAAATGGCACCAGCCGTTGCCAGTCATACTCGGCCGTCCAGCCCGGCTGAATACCAATTCCATTCCCATTCCGAATGGGAATACCGGCTGAGCAATAAATCCCGATATTGCCCGCAACATCTGCGTACGCCACATTCTGACTGACGGAAATGAATGTGCGCACCGCATTCTTAAAATCATCCCAATTCTTGGCCCGATTCAGCATATATACTGAGCGAACCTCATTGCTATATTCATTCCCAATCCAGCGCATGGAAACCGAGCGATCCGGTAGTCCCTTGAAATCCGAAATAACCGGTCCACGGTGCGTAAATTGGAGCGTAACTGTGCGCTCCTCACCGTCACTTCCCAGGATGACCTCCTCCCGAACCTCCATATCGCGCCAATTTCCGTTGAATTCATATTGATTTGGATTGTCCGGATTAATCTTTTCCAGATAAAAATCCATATCATCCACCATCACATTGGTGAGTCCCCACGCGATGGAATCATTATGCCCGGCAATTACAAAGGGCGCGCCCGCCAGCGCCACACCGGTGACATTCAGCTCGCCGGGAATACAGGTGTGCATCTGGTACCAAATCCCCGGAGCAAAGAGCCCCAGGTGCATGTCATTGGCCAGAATCGGCTTACCCGTGACACTCTTTTCCCCGGACACGACCCAGTTGTTAGAGCCCTGAAAAACTTCAATGCCCAAAGCTTCCAAGGGCTTGGCAGCATCCCACATTTCCGATTGTATGCGCGTTTCAGTGAGGTCCAGATGATAGCCGTCGTAAACCACCGATGTGTATTCCGGGATATTGGGTACCAGCTCTTGGACCATTTCAGTACCTAATTTTTCCGTCAGCTTGGCCAGGATAATCTCTGTTGACCAGGGCATGGTCAGGTCCCAGGCCATGTAGCCAATGAGGTTAAAAGAGTGCTGTGGCTCCCACGGGTCCGGTTTATACCCCAGAATGACAAATTCTGGTGGCAGGTTCTTACCCCGGGATTCGATGTATGCATTCACACCGGCTGCGAAAGCTTGTGTCACCGCTTTGATTTGGGTGCTGGTGCTGTCCCAGACCATCGCAGATTTTTCGGAAATTCGCAATGACCGCATGAGCCGGTCGGTTTTCCACATGTCAATGCCAAAAATCTCCGAGAGCCGCCCTTGTGTTGCCCGGCGAATCAAATCCATCTGCCAGAGTCTGTCCTGAGCCATGGTGTAGCCTACTGCACGATACAAATCCACTTCATTTGCCGCATATATATGGGGGATGGCCTGATCGTCCCGGTAAACGGTTACCGGCTGCTGCAAACCGCTGAGTTGCAGTTCACCATCGTAATCCGGTAAGCCCCGCGTGGCCAGATTATGGACATATCCCCAGCCCAGCAGAACCAACACAATTAAAATTCCCAGAATCCAAAAGCTGACTTTTTTGGCGCGTGACATGGCTTCCTCCCCACTAATTGTTTTTCATAAAAATCATTTTCGTTTCGGCATGAGATGTAAATGTAACCGCCGGTTATCTTTTTGAGAATGAGAATTAGGAGAAATTGCGTGTTACGCTGACGAACATGACAGACCCAATCGTCAGCCGGATTAAATACTGCGGCAGCCTTAATCATTTCTCAGCAGCGGTGGATGTAAATGGGTGCTAGAAAAAAGCCAATCCCCGAACGGATATCCGGGGATTGGCATGTTCAGTGGAATTTATTGTGCTTGCCGTCAGTTACACAACTTTACCGTATTAATCCTCAGATGCCATTTCAAAGGATTGGTTATCCAGTGAGGCGTCATCGGCGGCATCCGTACTTGCTTTGGCGCTGGAAGTACCGGACACAAAAACCTCCAGCTTGAAGTCATAGGAATTGTGTGGTAACTGTGTGTTTGGCAAACCCACGGCGACCCACTGAGCATCAGAGGAATTATAACCGGTAATCATATAGCGACTGGTTGTGAAGTATGTGCTGTAGGTACTTGCCGATGCGGTTTTGTAGGAAACTCGCACATATACCGGCCAGGAGCCGCTACTCACATCCACATCAAAGTAGAGCTTCCGGTAACTGGTGTAGCCATCGCTGTCACCGTCCACCTGGTCACCCCACCAGGCATCGTAAACACTATATGTCCGGTCATTGGCGCCATCTTCCACAGCTGTTTCCGAAGCCATGTCATTCAGGTCAGCGTCACCGGAAGGATCCAGTGAGGCAACGGAACTACTGCCCCCCTCTTTATAAACCTCGATTTTGAAATCATATAAAGTGTGGCTGAGCTCCGTGTTGGGACTCCCAATGGCGACCCAGATAGCGTCGCCGGTTTGGTATTCGGTAATGGCAAAAACACCGGTTTCAAAATATTCCGTCCACGTGCTGCTGGTAGCATACTTATACAATACCTTCACATAGATATTGTGCGTTCCTGAGCTGCAATCAATGTCCATGTTCAGTTTCCGGTACCAGGGATACTCATCGCCGTCATTATCCACCGCGTCAGTCCACCAGGCATTGTAAACGCTGTAGGTTTCCGATGAACTGCCATCCTCGGCGGCCGTTTCAATGGAAATATTATCCAAATCCCCATCGTTTTCAGGTCCGTGGGTCACCAGCACCTGATCGGTGTTGGCGTCATAGATTTCGATTTTGAAATCATAGATCCCATGGGCCAGTTCCTGATTGGGTGATCCCATGGCGACCCAGAAGGCGTCACCACTTTCATAGCCGGTTATCGTGAAATCACCAGTGATGTAGTATGTGGCATAGGTACTGCTCAGGTAAGGTTTGTAGGCAATCCGGG
>JAIPJR010000004.1 GCA_021734045.1 Fidelibacterota bacterium | reverse complement strand
CGAACGGCATCTTCCGCAGCACCAATGCTGGTGATACCTGGATGGCTACTAATGCAAACCTGCCTCACACCAATGCCTACCAGATGATTGGGGTTTTAGATGGTAGCACTTTCCATTTATACCTTTCCCTGAAAACACTGGGGACAATCGGTGATTCCACCAGCTTTTCAGGCGGATTGTACCACAGTTCGGATTTTGGAGAAAACTGGACAGATATTACGGGGAATTTACCAACCTACGATCCCTATGAAGGTGTTTTCTATGATTACTGGAAATTTGATGTGAACCCATTGGATCCAGCCATCATTTTAACGGGACCTACCCGGGGAAGTGGTTTCGAAGCACCCGGGATTTACAAAACAACGAATGGTGGTTCAACCTGGACGATGGTGCACACGGCCTTTACTTCTGGCTGGCTGGACCCGGATTGGTTCTGGGAACGCTACATATATGGAATCAAATTCGCCCCAACCGATACAAGCAGGATTACCACGTGCCTGGATCAGGTTGACCAGAGCAATGATGGTGGCATGACCTGGTCCCAAAAATACACCTATGCCCAAAATGGCGCCTGGCATGGCGCAGGGCTGGAACTGATGAATACCGAGGTTGTGGCCTTTGACGCGGATGATCCTGATATCATGTATGTAGGTTATGACGACATGGGACTGTTCCGTTCTGATGATGGTGGTTACTCTTATTATCGACTGGATTCGCATCAGGATCCTACAATCGGCAATCTTACGGATATAGATGCCGTGAAGGACATCCAGATTGATCCAGTGAATGGTGAGGCGTATATCAGCCGTTATCAAGGCTCTCAGGGTGGTTTGAACCAGGATTTTTCCAGCGGTGGAATCGTTTTCAGTAACGACCATGGCAATACCCAAACTGATATTACCGGGTCCCTACCACGCGGTCGAAGTGATTTGGTTTTAGATGGTCAATCCGGATCACCGGGAAACCGAACACTTTATACAGCGATTTACCACCACGGTGTTTACAAATCCGCCAATAGTGGTGGCAGCTGGGACCCAATTAACACCGGGCTGGGGACAAACGCTGCCTATGCGTGGGAAATCGCTATCGACCCCAATGACTCTCAGACGCTCTACCTGGGTCTTAACAGCATGGGTGCGGAAATTCCAGGGTTGTACAAATCCAGTGATGGTGGTGCTGGTTGGAACTTGCTGACATCCTTCCCGGCAGGTGATGTGCTCACGGTTTACATTGATGATAGCAGCACCGTCTATGCAGCAATCAGTGACAATTTTGATTGGAATTATACAGGCGGACTATATCGCTCGAATGATGATGGCGTTTCCTGGGAACTCATCTTGCCGCATTCCCGGGTTATTGATGTGCAACGGCACCCAACTGACGAGGATATTCTGCTGGTGGCTGGCCAACCGTGGTACCGGGCTGGCGGTGATGGAGGACGACTCTATTTCAGTACAGATAATGGCACGACATGGAATATTATCTCATCAGGGATGGGACATACATTTTTTAATTTTGCCCGATTTAATCCCCACAATCCTGATCAGATCCTGGCAGGCACCGCCGGAGGAGGCTTGTGGAGAGGAAGCCTTCAGCCCACCCATACTGTTCATTCGGAAACCGCTGTCCCCGCACGGATAATTCTGGAGCAGAATTACCCCAATCCGTTTAACCCCACCACCACGATTTCGTACCACCTACTGGAGCCTGGTTATGTAACATTAGCAATCTATCGTTTGGATGGAACGCTTATTAGATCTCTGATCACTGGCTGGCAGGATAAAGGAAGTTTTTCCGTGCGATGGAATGGCACCGATAACACGGGAAAAAAAGTGAGTAGTGCTGTGTACCTGTACCGTCTGGAAACGCCAAATCACCAACAGGTTCGAAAGCTTATTCTGCTGAAATAGATTCGGATATATTCATCGTACACATCAAAAAAACCCCGGGCATTAGACCCGGGGTTTTGTGAATCTGCGATTTCGTTTCAGAATTTACATGTTCTCGATTAGGGCACTCCCAAATTCCGAACATTTGACCTCGGTAGCGCCCTCCATCAGGCGGGCAAAATCGTAGGTCACCACTCTATTGGCAATAGTTTTGGACATGGATGCCAAAATCATATCTGCCGCTTCTGTCCAGCGCATGTGTTGCAGCATGAGTACACCGGAGAGGATGACCGAACCCGGATTGACCTTATCCAGGTTGGCATATTTGGGCGCGGTACCATGGGTCGCCTCGAAAATAGCGTGGCCAGTGATGTAGTTGATATTTGCTCCGGGCGCGATACCAATCCCGCCGACCTGTGCGGCCAATGCATCGGAGATGTAGTCACCGTTCAGATTTAGCGTCGCAATCACATCAAATTCCCCTGCCCTGGTTAAAACCTGCTGCAGGGTTATGTCCGCGATGGTGTCCTTAATCATGAGCTTATTTTTCCACTGACCATTCCCGTGGGTGGGCATCAATGCCAAAGTACCTGACACTTCATCACGAATTTCCGCCTGTTTATCAGGTGCCATCATGTCATAACCGGGATCAATTTTGCGGGCATTTTCTTCAACAGACAAATCCGGATTCCGGTCCTGATTATCGATGATCCACGACTCGCGTTGTGTTACCACTTTGTCACGATAATCGCGCACCGCCACATCATAACCCCAGCTCTTGAAGGCACCTTCGGTGAATTTCATAATATTGCCCTTATGGACCAGCGTCACCGATTTCCGGCCATTCAACAATGCATACTCAATGGCACCTTTTACCAGCCGTTCTGTACCTTCCTTTGAAACCGGCTTTATCCCAATGCCGCTAGTTTCAGGGAAACGGATGTTTTTTACGCCCATTTCCTTTTGAAGGAATTCCACAACTTTTTTCACTTCAGGTGTACCTTCAGCCCATTCGATACCAGCATAAATGTCTTCCGTATTTTCACGGAAAATCACCATATCCACATCCTCGGGTTTCCGAACCGGAGAGGGCACCCCTTCGAAATAGCGAACCGGACGCAAACAAACATACAAATCGAGGATTTGCCGCAGTGCCACATTCAACGAACGGATACCACCGCCGATAGGTGTTGTCAAGGGTCCCTTGATTCCCACCAGATATTCCCGGAACGCGGCTACCGTATCATCAGGTAGCCATTCACCATATTTTTTGAATGCCTTCTCGCCTGCATATACTTCAAACCACTGGATTTTTCGCTCACCGCCGTAGGCTTTTTCCACCGCCGCATCCAAAACCCGTTGAGCAGCACGCCAAATATCCGGACCCGTGCCATCACCCTCGATAAATGGGAGAATCGGTTCATTAGGAACCGTAATCTCTCCATCATGATAGGTGATTTTTTCACCAGTGGTCGGTGCTTGTAAATGTTTAAACATAAGATTTCCCCTTTTCAATCGCTTCTATTCTATGGTTATTTCTTCTTTTTGATGTCTGATGCTTTTCCCGTTCCAGTATCAGCTTTTGATGCGCCAGAAGTTTCAGTTGCAGGCTTCGTTTCTTTCTGTGACTTGTTTCCATCACCATCACTACTGCTGCTACTACCTTCTGCCCGTGACGAGGAAGTACTCTTTTTTGAATAATCGGTGATATAGAATCCCGACCCCTTAAATATCAAGCCGGCGCCGCCGCTTAACAGACGTTTAACCTCCCCCTGGCCCCATTCCGCTTCCTCACAGATTCCGGCTGGACAGGTGGCTAAAGGTGCATCGGTCATACGCTGAAATACTTCAAAACGGCGTCCGCACTTCTTGCATTCATAATCATACGTCGGCATTTATCCATTATCCTCCAACTACATCCTCATGATTGGTTACAATTCATCCTCAGTCCGCTGCCTGAAGGCATGCAACGGCTGCCACATTCACAATATCAGTATATTTGCAACCCCTGGACAGGTCGTGCATCGGTTTCGCCAAGCCCTGCACGAAAGGACCTAATGCTTCGAATCCACCGAGTCTTTCCGTGAGTTTATAGCCAATATTCCCTGCATCCAAGTCTGGAAATATCAACACATTAGCCTGGCCAGCGATCGGGCTTTTGGGTGCTTTTTTCTTACCCACAGCCGGCACAATCGCGGCGTCTAACTGTAATTCTCCATCGACCGCCAGATTGGGTGCGATTTCCCGCAGAATCTCCAAGGCTGCCAAAACCTTATCCACATCAGGATGCCGGGCGCTACCCATTGTAGAGAAGCTCAGCAGTGCGACCCTGGGTTTCCGGTCAATCAGTTTCCGGTATGTCTCCGCTGTAGAGAGGGCGATATCAGCCAACTGCTCAGCTGTTGGTTGGGGAATAATGGCACAGTCTCCGAATCCAAAGATGTGTTCGTTATCCGGACTGACCATAATAAAGGAGCTGGAAACCGTCTTAATGCCGGACTGAATCCCTACATTTAAAATCGCAGCACGAATCACGTGTGAAGTCGCATGTGCCGCACCAGCCACACAACCATCTGCGGCGCCGTGACGAAGCATCATAGCACCGAAATATACCGGGTCGGCCGTGAGCTCCAGGGCTTGGGATTTTGAAACGCCTTTGTGTTTCCGGCGCTGATAAAAATCTTCCGCCCAATTTTCATATTGCTCGTGATCAGTGGGAGCTAGAACGGTGAGGCCATCCAGGCTGACTCCGGCATCATTGGCAGCTTGCCCCACTTCATATTTTTTGCCCAAAACAGTAACAGCACAAATTCTTTTATCTACCAATTCGCGTGCGGCTTTAAGCGTGCGCGGATCAGAACCTTCGGGAAGCACGATGTGTTTCCCAAGTGTAGCTGCCCTGGCTTGAAAATCCTGTGTTAGTGCCATGATTATTTCTCTAACTTTTCTTTTAATTTTTTTACAACATAGGCTGACACAAACGGAGAGACATCCCCCTGGAAGGTAGCCACCTCCCTTACCACGGTAGAATTGAGATGGGTATAGGCTTCATGCGGCATTAAAAATACCTGCACCATATCGGGATAGAGTGTGCGATTCACCAGTGCCATCTGAAATTCGTACTCAAAATCTGACATGGCACGCAACCCCCGAATCATGGCTCGGGCACCGGTTTTCTTAGCGTAATCCACGATTAAACCATCGAAATTATCCACCTGTACGCCAGGTAAATGTCGCACCGACTCGCGGATCATATCCATGCGTTCTTCAACGCTGAACAAGGGCTGCTTCCCGATGTTCCGCGCAACGGTCACCACCACCTCATCGAATAGAAAAGCTGCTCGTTCGATGATGTCCACATGGCCCAGTGTAATCGGATCGAATGTCCCAGGATAGATTGCCCGTTTCACATTATTCATGCTTCGCCCCGTCTGTAAAAATGCAACACACTGTCCCCCATCTTCTTCGATTTATACAGCGTCACACACAAATCTTCCTTCATTTCAAAATTTGTACGCTCACCACATTCATATACCAACCAGCCATTACCATTCAAATGCCGGACCAACCGTTCCCAGAAATTGTTATCCAAGACTAAATCATAAGGCGGATCAAGTAAGATCAAGTCAAATTCTTGCTCAAACCTGGTCAAGTACTTTTCCGCCTCCAGCGCAAATGACTCAAACTGATCCTGGGCATCGTGTTTCCGGATCCACTCAATTTGCTGGCGAAGATAACCGGAGCGCTTGTCCACCGATGTCAGGTGAAGCGCTCCCCGGGACAAGGCTTCAAAACCCAGACTCCCACTTCCACTAAATAAATCTAAAACTTGAAAATTTGCCAATTCAGGCAGGGTATCAAATAAAACCGTTCGCGTTCTGCTGCTGGTGGGACGTACCGGGCCACGGTGAAATACAGGTAACGGATGTCCTTTCCACTGACCGGCAATAATCCTACTCATTAATTATTCGTATCGAAAAAGTGTGAGATTGACGATGGATTCAAAACCCGTTTCGCTTTTCTGAATCGACAGGTCATTTAAGATGAAATTCACAGATAACTGCCCCCAGTGCTCCAAAATCACGCGAGTGACCCAATGATTACCGGTAATCCGGATTTGCACGGGATTCCCATCGATTCCACCATCAAGCTTGGTAATGATATGGGTGATGTACTGGTCAAATGGTTCCACCAGTTTATCCAGCACAAAGTGGATATCACCAGCCTCAGGCTCAAAAGCCGGTGAAATTTCAAAAATGTACTGAAATTTTCCACTGATGATGAGTTTGCCCGTTTGAACAGATTCTTTTAGCGCACCGTCGGCAACCGGTCGAATGGTTGATTGTACGGTTTCCCGTAAATCCAATTTACCTTGATCCATTTCCAGTTTAACCTGCTGACGATCGAGATAGAGCTGCGAGGATTTTTCGGATCGATTCAACACGCTCACCAGCTTGGCAGCCAATTGAAACATGGTCTGGTTCGTGACAATTTGAGAGTCCCGAAATGTGTACTGTTTTTCCGGTTCAATCGCACCTATCTCTGCGATTAACGTGTCTGTATCCGTCATCAGCGCAGTAACCGTATCCTCCGAAGCGTCCGATTCTCCAGCCATTATTGTCTGGTCCTGTTCCAAGGTCTCATCAATCTGCGTCACTGCCATTCCTGAATCTGCTATAATCTCTGGTCGGGAAGTCAGTTGTGAATCTTCCTCCGTAATAGAAATCGCGGATGGAGCTGGCAGTAATTGTTCAAAAACATCCTGAGGCAGAATGGAATCGGCTAAAACTTGAGCGAGGCTGTCTTCAATCCGCGCAATTTCTATCGAGTCCAGTAGGAATGGCATGTCAGTTTCCTGCCCACCTGTGGTGTCGCTGGAAAATGTGGTATCTACCACTGTCGGAACCGGTTTTAATGCAGCTATAATGGTGTCAAGCTTCCCCTGCTTATATAAAAATCCCAAAACGATAATCACTGCAAGTGTACCCAGCACCAGAAAAAGTCCTCTCACCGATTCCCTGGGTTGGTCATCAATCGGTGGAAGCGGTGGTTGTTCTGGTTTCCTTGTGCTGGTTTTTACTGGTTTTGACTCGGTATCGACCCGTTCAATGTGGGCATCGGTTCGCAGGTCAGGGGCAACGCGCTCCTGAAATTCTTGTGGATCCAGCAACCCCTTATCCTTGAGCAGGTCAATCTTCACGAAAGCGCTCCCGGATCACACTGCTGATACTTCCCAGAAGTTCGGTGTACTGGCTACCATTCCGGATCTTACTCTCCCGCAGATGAAAAACCTGTGTGGGATTGAAAAGTGAAACTTCCGGTCCTTTGAGTAACCGCTCCCAGCGATCCAATTCTAACGGTCGTCCATACAGGTAAGTATGATCCACGGGACTGGTTCGGCGTGGATTCCCCTTCAACAGCGTATGCAGAAAAATGACGATTCGATCGATGTCGGACCAGTCGCCCCGGAGGACATCAAACCCAATATCACTGTTTTTACCGATGGAAAAATCGGCAGTCCCGGTTATCTCCCCGCGATCAATCTGAATCATATGGTATTGGACACCTTCGCACCCAATGAGAAGCGTCCGTTCCAGATGACGGATATGACCTGCATAAGAAAGCATATCTGCGGCGGAAAAGCTATCCAGCTCTACACGGCTCAGTGTAAGCCCGGCTTTATCAAACCCCACATGAAATGTCTGGCGAAATTCCTCCGGGATGGCAACGGTAAAGTACTGTAAATAATTAGAGTCATTCCTCCCATAAAGCCGCTGATGGACCATGTGAAATTCACGCGGATCCAGATCATAGACTTCATGGAATTGCCAATTGAGAAATTTCTCCCGGTCGGCACCAGGGAGTTCGGTATCCACTTTTTGAAACATGTGGGGAAACCAGCGACTTTCGACTACCGCCACAGCTTGTCGATCGGGGAAATCCACCTTGGATTTGATATTCTCAACAATCTCGGTGATTTCATACCGTATGTTGGTTCGCGACCAGCGACTGGGATTCATGTCCACCTGAGTAGAGAAATTACCCAAAGCTTCGATATAGGGTAAACCCTGATAGTCTACCAGTTGCGCATAACGCACGACACCGTCTGTAAATTGTGTCCCGATCATGAGGAGCGGTTACCCTACTCGTTTAGGGTTATTTAGTCGGTTGACCAGCTTAATTCACCGTCAATGATACGACCTGCTGTTGTATCAACCTGTGTGAAGAAAAGATATCGCCTGGTTTCTACGGATTGACCTTCCAAAGGTGATTCAATTCTCAGATTCACCTGATTCCGAATGGTCACCCGGAAAGGCAGTCCGGTCACCGGGCAGTATTTCATTTCGTCAACCAGTTTATATGGGTACTTCTTTTCGATTTTTGTGAATTTTTTCGCAACAGTAGTATCCAGCCAAGTTGCAAAGGAGTCCATCGCCATGATGATGGGTTTCTCCTGAATACCTACAATAAAGCGGGGTGAAACGGACGTGTAGAGGGAAGCAGTTGAATCGTCTGGTGTTGTAAATTTGTACAACCCCATGAGAACGCTGTCCACTGAAAAGTGCACAACATAAGAACTCTCACCCAGATAGGCGCGCTCGGTCCGGGTAGCCTCACCGATTTCAGCCACAAAATATTCCCGCACAGAATCGGCCATACCAGCCTGGTACCGTAATTCACCAGTTGGCGCGGAAGCGATAAACGCAATTTCAGATGGATTTGAAACATCAGTCAAATGCATCGTCCCACGCGAGTATACACCGATGAAGGAGCTGTCAGAGAACTCGATGACCGTATCCTTGAGATTCACAAAAATTGAATCATAAAAAGCGGTGTAGTCGGGATCGACAGTGACATCTACGGTGATTGCATCGGGGTAAATTACATGCTCTCCCATAAAACCGGTGGTATCATTTGCAGCCATCTTACTCGTGGTTTGCACAATGTAATTGGTGTGTGTATTCACATTGTTGAATTGCCCGGTGAGTAATTCATACAATGCTATGTTCATGTCATCATACATCCGCAAAAAGGACCGGGGTACATTGACATTGTACATATCCTGGGGAATCGAATAGACCTGCCAGTCCACCTGATCATTCCGTTTTCTCAACGTGTCCGCTACCAGTTCCACCAGATCGACAGCAGCTTTATTCTCGTCCACACCAATAAGCCTCGGCGCTAACTGGACATAAATATCTTTGTTAATCTTGATCTGATTCAGAGCGATACTGGGTCCGATATTAACCGTAAATACAATATCACTCAGATCAAGCGTCACGGACTTGGTTCCCATAAATTGCGGGTTATTGTTTAAGGAATCCGTAACCATGGCCAGAATCCGACGGGCAATATCTTTATGCGGTTCTTTATATCCTCCAGAGAGGTCTTTATAAAGTGTATTTAATCTCTCGTCCAACCCTTTTTGCATATTCTCAATGTCCACACTGGCAGAGAGTGTTACATCTGTTCCGGTGGAGTCGGTTACCGGAATCTCCACTTCTGTTGGAATTTCAGGGGCAGCAAGAATACGGTTTACTGCCTCATCATAAATTGTCTCGCCATATGTGAGCGAGTCTTCGGCGGAGAATTTCACGTGTTTACGCAACCGGATTTTTGTTTTTTCCAGAAACTCAGGAAAGGTGGGTGCCACCGTGTATTCAAAGGTGATGGTCTCGTAGAGATTGGGAAAACTTACTTCTCCTCGCAAGCCCTCATCTGCCAGAACCGTGTCCATTACCGCCTCCACCAGCGGATTTGCGAAGGACTTGTCTTTAGTAGCGGACCCGGTCAACACATTGAACATGCGAAATTTGCCATTTTGATAGAGAATGTCGAAGCGTTCCGGGACATGGAACCGCAGACTATCATTCCCAATCGACATGGTTTGCTCCCCCACAAAATTGCCTGCTTCAAAATGTTTCCGTACCTGTTCAATAAATTCAGCGACACGCTCCGCCGGCAAATAATGACTGGGATCCAGGGCTTCATAAAGCTCCCGGTGTAATTGTATATAGCGTTCTTCGTACTCGGGTGTGTAATGAATGACCACGGAATCCTTGGGAAAGACAAACTGCTTCTCGCCCAGGTATTCCTCCCCCGAATCCGCCCTGGCACTCTGTACGCTGTCATAGACGCCATTCACCACACTGAATAAAATATCCAGATCCGGTGTATAGGATTCGGATAAAACATAAAATGCCTTTTCGGCAGTATTAATGGCCACCATGCGTTCCCGTCCAATATCCCGCAATTCAGCTTCTTCATTCCAAATTCTTGTTGGAATCCAAATTACTGCGATGAGCATGAGAACCAGGAGAACAATAACAATGGTGTTAATCGTATGGATGGTCTTCTTCTCAGCCACGGAGCCTCCCTACCTATTCGGCGCTGATAATCTTTGAAATTTTCTCGAACATTTTTGTCCCGATGCCCTTCACCTTTTTCAAATCTTCGATTTGGGTGAACGGTCCATGCTCAGAACGAAAGTCTATAATGCGGCTTGCAAGGGTCGGACCAATCCCTGGCAATTGCTGCAATGTCGCAGTATCCGCCTGATTGATGTTTATGGTACCTTCTAACATACTGATTTTTTCTGCCTTCGATTCCACGATAGCAGTATTCGAATTCAATTCGTGACTGACGGCTTGAAATGTGGACATCTCCTCGTAGACGCTTTTTGTCTGAATTTGCAGCATTGGTGATTGTTGAATCTTTGTCCAACGCACAATTCCACCAGCCAGGAGCGTGATGCCCAGAAACAGAATCACCATCCGTTCCTGTGAGGTGAAGTTTGTAAATACCATCAGAGTACTGATTTTATCTTTCTGAATAGTCCGGACCCTTTCGGGGTTTGACCGTCAAGTTTAGCCAACGTTTTATACAGCTCTCGCTCTTCATTACTGAGCTTTTCCGGTGTTTTGACCTGCACCTTCACCAATTGGTCGCCTACATAATGGCTGTTCAATCGTGGTATGCCCTTATTTCGGAGCCGCAACATTTTTCCCGATTGGATGCCGGCAGGTATTTTCATATTCACCTTACCACCCAGCGTGGGAATTTCAATTTGATCCCCCAGAACGGCTTGGGGTATGCTGATTTCAACCTCCATGAGAATGTCATCACCGTCCCGGATGAAAATTTCGTGCTCAGCTTCTTCAATGAGAACAATGAGGTCGCCTCGTGCGCCTCCCTGTTGCGGTGCATTACCCTCACCACGCATGGTAATATAATTGCCGCTCGTCACACCGGGGGGAATATTTACACTTATTGCGGTGGTTCCCTTGACGCGTCCCTCACCATCACAGGTGCGGCAACGTGTACTGGGTATTCTCCCTTTGCCGCCACAACTGGTGCACGGCCGGACATTGACAAATTGTCCCAGAATAGAGCGCTGAACCTGGCGAATTTCTCCCGTTCCCTGACAAGTGGGACAGGTGCGCATGTTGCTGCCGGGTTCTGCCCCATCACCCCCACAACGCTCACAGGTTTCCCAACGACGAACCTTCAGCTTCTTACTTGCACCAGTGGCGATTTCCTCCAGCGTAAGCTTCAGCTGAATTTTCAAATCGCTGCCGCGTTGTTGACGTGCACCACGTCGCTCACCGCCACCACCGAAGAAATCCCCGAAACCACCGAAATGGCCACCAAAAATATCCCCGAACTGCTCAAAAATATCGTCCATGGTCATGCCACCGCTAAAACCACCAAATCCACCACCGGCACCACCACCCTGCATGCCGGCATGTCCAAAGCGGTCATACTGCGCACGCTTGTTCTCGTCATTCAATACAGCATAAGCTTCAGCGGCTTCTTTGAATTTGGTTTCGGCGGTTTTATCGCCAGCGTTTTTATCAGGATGATACTTAATGGCTAATTTGCGATAAGCCTTTTTAATTTCATCTTTACTGGCATCGCGTGACACACCCAATACTTCATAATAATCTCGTTTTGACATACTACCTAACCCGGTTACTCACTCACAATGACTTTTGCGTGTCGTAAGATTCTATCGCCCATTTTGTACCCTGGCTGGAAACTCTCCAGCACAATGCCCGAATCACCATTTTCTGCCGGGCGGGTCATCATGGCATCATGGATGTCCGGATTAAATGGCTCCCCGGTCGGATCGAAGCGTTCCACGCCCACATCCTGCAAATACTTGAGGAATCGATCGTAAATCATACGAATACCAGTTTTATGTGAATCGTTTTGGGCGGACTCGGATGGTGCCGAATCAGCCTCTTGATTATCAAATTGTGCGGACCTTTCCAAATCATCCAGCAACGGCAAAAGCTCACGAATCAGGTTTTCACGGGCAAACTTGAGCGCCCGGTCAAACTCCCGCTCCTGACGCTTTTTCATATTTTCAAACTCAGCCACCACACGCTTCATCCGGTCCTCTGCCAGAATTTTCGCTTCCAGCGCAACCGTCAGCTCAGTTTCAAGTGTTTCCACTTTACGCTCCAGCCTTTCGATTTCCTGCTCAGCGGGTGATAGCTTTTTCTTTTTATCTTTATTTCGGGTTGATTTGGCTTTTTTGCTCTTGGTGGCGGTGGATTCAGTCTCCTGCGCCACCGTTTCATCACTTGTTGTTTTCGTCTGCTGATCCTTCTTAGAGGTCATTCGAGTATTTCCACTCCTATGTTTTTACCTACTTCATCTGCTGTATACTCAACCAGACCACAAATTTTATCATACGCCATACGCGTCGGTCCCAGAATATGGATACTCCCCTCCATGAATGGGTTACGATATTTCCTGGAAACCAACGAAAAGTGTTTTAATGCCGAAAGGCCAATCTCTCCACCAATCATGATCCGGGGCAGCCCGCTGATGTGCGTAGTCGGTAGTAATTGATACACTCGCCCTTCTTCAACAGCCTCCAGAACCGGTTCAATTTCACGGGCATTGGCAAATTCAGGGTATTGTATCAGTTGATGGGTACCGTAATACTTGTATTCTGTATTGGTCAGGCTGCGGAAAATCTGGAAGGCATTATCCAGAATCTGGCGGACAAATTGGTGTTCCGGAGGAAGTTGCGGTAGTTTTTCACTTTCCGAATCATCAATTTCCAACAATTTGCGACCAACAAAAAGATCGCGTAGAATGGTCTCAGCTTCTTTGAGTAATCTGGGTGATAGCCGGCTATCCACTTGCAGAGCAGCCGTTTTTAGCGGGCCGGAAGTCATTTGAACCACAATGAGGATGCGCTGCTGATTCAGCTCTACCAAATTGATATCCCGAACCCTTGCGCCCAAATAGCTGGGCAAACTAATGAGCACCAATGCCGTGGACATTTCACCCAAAAAATGGCTGGTTCGATCTATGAGCATCTCCAAATCCCGGGCAAACTGGTGAACCAGGGTTTCCAGCTCCATCTGAACATCCCGACCTGGGGGCTCCATCATCATGAGATGGTCCACATAATAGCGGTAACCGTCTTCAGTGGGAATGCGGCCGGCAGACGTGTGAGGGTGTGTGAGTAGTCCCATGGACTCCAACCGGGATAAAATATTGCGTACGGTGGCACTGCTAACTCTCAAATCAGGTAGTTCGGTTAGACTCCGCGAGGAGATCGGTTGACCCTCCTGAATGTATTTCTGAATGACATAAGAGAGGACCAATTGCTCCCGTTCCGATAGTGTCTCAAGCCTATTTTTTAGCCGCTCCGTCATGGCTCGGAAAAATAATTTTGACCCTCTCGGAGGTCAAGGTATAAATCGGTAAATGACTGATAGTTGGGCGTTTATTCGGGTTTATACAACCAGGTAAATAAAGCGACGAACGGCACGGTAGCTACCCAGAATTCCCAGGACAATACCGGTACCCAGCAGGATGAGTATGACTTCGGGAAATTGGATGAGCCGGGAGGCCAGATTGAGGTTGGTAAGCTTAATGACACCGGCTTCAATCCCATGAATTGCCCCCATGGCCAACATACCGCCCAAAAATCCCTGAAAGGCACCTTCCACTAAAAAAGGTGCCCGGATGGTGAAGTCAGATGCACCTATCAATCGCATGGTCTCAATCCAGTCAAAGCGTGCCAGTATGATGAGTTTAATAGTGTTAGAGGTGAGCAATACGGCAGCAATAAAGAGAACCAGTAGAAAAATACCCCCCACCATGGTGAGAATGCGTAAAATTGAGGTGAGTTTTAAAAAAAGCGCCTTGTGAAAAGTAACAGTATCCACACCAGGCAATTGCTCCAAGCTGGCCGTAAACCCTGAGATATAGCCAGTATTTTGATGGTAGCGATCAAACCCGATTCGCACAGAAGCAGGGAAGGGATTATCCTGAAGTACTTCAAAGATATTTTCACCGAATTCTTCCTGGAATACGGCAATGGCTTCGTGCTGTGAGATGTAGCGTGTGTAAACCACCCCGGGATAGGTATTGCAGAATTCCAGGGCAGCAGCCTGCTGATCACGGGTGGCATTGGGACTATAGAAAAGCTGGACATCAAAATCGGACTGTAGATTACGAAAATAACTAAAGACATTATCCCCCATCACAATGCTCACACCAATCAGGGTCAGACTGATGGCAAGGGTGACCACCGATACCACAAAGGGATATTTGGCGCGGGAAAAGCCACTGAAGCCCTCACGAAAAATGAAGCCCAGGTTCACGGTAAGAGCTCCCCTTTAAACTCTCCGTGGCTCAAGCGAAATGTCCGTGCCGGACGATTCTTGATAAGCTCAATATTGTGGGTAGCCATAAAAACCGCAGTGCCCTTGGCATTAACCCGCCAGAGGAGATTCAAAATTTCCTGCGCAACACCATAATCTAGATTTCCGGTGGGCTCATCCGCCAGCAACACCAGAGGATCCTTGGCAATGGCCCGGGCAATAGAAACCCGCTGCTGTTCACCACCGGATAGCTCGGCCGGGTAGTAATGCTTGCGATGGGTAAGTCCCACCTCTTCAAGCGTCTTTGTCACACGACGATCGATGTCCCGACGGGAGGCGCCCATCACCACCAATGGCAAGGCCACATTCTGAAAGACATCCCGGTCGTTCAACAGCTTATAATCCTGGAAAATCATTCCCACTTTTTGTCGCAGCTTGGGGATTTGACGCCGTTTGATGGTGTTGGAATTGAACTGATCGACTTCCACATAACCCGTATTGGGAAAGATATCCATATACAGCATGCGCAGCAGTGTGGACTTGCCGGCTCCCGAAGGTCCGATGAGATAAACAAACTCACCACGCCGAACCTGGAAATTAATATTTTTTACTCCGGCGCCACGGTCGTAGCGCAAACTCACGTCTTTAAAGGATATCATGCTTTGCGTAAGATAACATAAAATCGTTCAGATGAACCATCTGCCGGACGAAAATCCTCGTCATCGACAATTTGGAATTTCTTAAAGGGACTTGCCTTACACATGGCTTTCACCTCATCCAGATCATAAGCGCGCTGCAGGTGCTCTTCTAGCTGGAGTGCCGTGGGCGAATCTTCAAATGTAAAGATGGTGGACGCCATGCGGGTGTGACTGTCATAATCCGTCACCCGCTCATAACCACCCGTTTCATCTGCAAAAATTTCCCGATAACCTTTAAAATGATTTTCACACAGTAACGGTGTTACCACATCGGCGATTAGCCAGCCCTCAGGACGAAGAAGATCATAGGCGTGTTGAAAAAAATCGTGTACAGCACCTGGGTCAGGTAAATAATTCAATCCGTCATGAAGATTGATGATAAGATCAAATGGCTCGGGGAATTGAATGTCCCGCATATCCCCCACCACCAACGCGATTTCATCAGTCAGTCCCGCTGCGTCAACCTTTTTCCGCGCTTCCCCGATCATCTCCGGGCTGATATCCACGCCACTCACCCTTAAACCAGCCCTGGCAAAGCGAATGGCCATTGAAGCCGTACCGCAGGAAGCATCCAGCAGTGTTTTTACCGCCCCATCATCCCGGATAAAATTGAGAATATCCTCCACCCAAATATCATAATCGATATAGTCCATGAGCTGATCGTAATAGGGCGCTAACCGATGGTACGGTGGAATGATTGTCCGGATAATGTCTGGTTCTTTCTTGCGCATGTGTAAGAGGTACCCCTACCCGGTATTAGAGGTTCTGATATAAATAGATATAAAAAAAGATGTAGCTGCCCAGGAAAATGACGCCGGCTAACCGGCCAATCCGGTTTCTTAGCAATAACAGCATAAGCACAAAGGACAATCCCAGCATGAAGAGGTACTCAAAATGAGGAAAAAAGGAAGTCAGTGTGCCATCCGGATTCACACGCGTTTCGTTGACCCCCAAAGGTTTGATAACACTCACGCCCCCCATGATGAACAGGACATTGAAAATGTTGCTCCCCACGATATTCCCTAATGAGATATCACTGTGTTTGCGGAAGGCCGCTACCATGGAGGTCGCTAGCTCCGGAAGTGAGGTCCCCAATGCCACAATCGTCAAACCAATGATAACCTCCGGAATGTGATAATACTGGGCCAGCCAGATGGCACTGTCCACAAATAGGCGACTGCCCAGCATCAAGCCCAAAATTCCAAAAATGACCAGCGCGATGCTTTTGGTCAAATTCTCCGGTATCTCGTCAATGGTTTCAATGACCGCCTCATCCGGATGGTTGTACAAGTAATAAATATACGCGAAAAGCAGCAAAACCATGACGATGCCCTGCCAACGGGCTACGATACCATCCAACGCAAACACATAGAGCAAAACTACGACTACAATCATCACCACCAATTGGCGATACATGGTTCGAAAGCTGACCACAATAGGAAAAACCAGCGCGCTGAGCCCCAGTATCAATCCTATGTTGGTGATATTACTGCCGATGATATTGCCAATTGCAATGGTGGAAGACCCCTGCATCGCCGCAAAGAAACTCACCACAAATTCAGGCAGGCTCGTTCCGAACGCTACCACCGTCAACCCCACCACTAACGGTCGTACACCGAACCGACGGGCAATTTGTGCACCTCCGCGCACCAGCCAGTCGGCGCCGTAAAACAGTAACCCAACGCTAATCAGGATAAATATATAACTGCTGACCGGTCCATAACTGTTCAACAATGCGGTCATAGTGTACGGTAGAGCCCATTGGCTTCAATGTAATCATAAACCGCATCACTGATATAAAACCGGGTCATCTGTCCTTTCAGAAATCGCTCCCGCACATCCGTACTGGAGATTTCGATTCTGGGAAGATTGAGGAACAAAACCTGTTCCAGAATCTCCGGATCAATCGCCTCTTTTTCAAACCGTGGCCGCCGCGCTACCACGACCTTACATTCCGCTAAAATCGCTTCCCAGTGGTACCAGGTTTTAAACTCAATCAGTGAATCGGATCCGATGAGAAAATAGATATCCCCAGTTTTTAACTGGTTATCCGATTTGATTTGCCGGATGGTTTCAATGGTATAGGAGATACCGCCGCGTTGAATTTCCAAATCATTAATTTCAAAGTGTTCATCATATCGTGTACACAATTCCAGCATGGCCAGCCGATGCTCTACGGGGGTGACTGGAAATTGGGCATATTTGTGCGGGGGATTGTAAGCGGGGATAAAAATGATTTTATTCAAATCCAAAATCTGACGAATCGCATCTGCGATGATAAAATGTCCGTTATGGGGCGGGTCAAAAGTTCCACCGAAGAGACACATCTTCACGCATCGTACTCCTTAATCGGACGCCTCTTCCCGTTTATCCTGCAGCTCCTCATAGGTGCGCGTAAGCTTTTTGCGGCTGGATTTATCCAGAGCCTCCGGATTAACCTGGCGCATAATAAGTTCTGCTTCATCCAGCTCATCTTTTCCCACAAGCGCTTCTGCCTTTGCCACCAGTGCCGCTTCGCGATAAGTGGTGTCGTAGTACAAATCTAAAATCTCATTGAAATACAGTAACGCCGAATCCCATTCCCGCAGCTTCAGATAGAGCACACCTGACCCATACAGTTTGTGCGCCAGCTTTTCCCGAATTTCCACGATATATTCAGTCGCTCGGGGTACATGTTCGCTCTGGGGAAACAGGTCGATGAAGTTTTGCATTTCTTTCAGCGCCCGCTTAGTCAGGGTTTGATCCAGGCGGTAATCAGGCGATAAGAGGTAGTAACACTCTGCTTTACGCCAACTGGCTTGCTCCACCAGAGGCGAATTTGGCATGCGGTTGATGAGTCGATTATATTCATCAATGGCAATCAAGTACTCTTCTCGATAATAGTGTGTTTCGGCGAGCTGAAACTGGGCATCATCAGCATATTCACCCACCGGGTCATTATAGACGATAAAGGTGAAAGTTTCCTCCGCTCGCAGCCAGTTTTTCTTCTCCATGAGTTCCAAACCGTTTGCATACTCCTGCTCAATGTTATTCACATCAAACTGGGGTTTGGAACCCGCGCATCCGTGTAACAGCCAAAGGGCAAATCCACTTAGAGCAATAAGTCTTTGCCATTTTCCCAAAAAATTCATCAAATCCTCTTTCATCGCCTCTGGTTCAGAATGTCACCACAACCTGTAAGCCACGCCGTTCAATGTGGGTATCAGGCAGAAGTGTTGCCTGCCAATTCTTACCCGTATAGGTGGTAATATCGGTGCCAATTGCCGCTTCGAAAGCGCTAATCAGATGATTAAACATAATGATGGTCACCGCGTGTTTAGCTTTTTTCCCATAATCGTTGGCTGTGCGGCGCATGAGCGAATATTCATATTTATGGGGCGTTAATAATTCGCCATCAGCAGTTGAATCCGGATTGGCCTGGTCATAATCATCCCAGCCACATATAAATTCATTGTACTTACCCACATTTTCATAATAATGGCTATCCTTGATGGGATATTTAACACCGTCAATGGTCTCATAATCCATGGCATGCGTCTGAATAAAGCCACAATGATAAACACTACCATTGATTATACTCTCCGTGGCAATCCACTGGTTAAAATCCCAGTGCAGGTTCACAAAATTTTCAAAATCGGTAACGGCATCCACTTCCTTCGCCAAATAAAGGTAGTGACCGGCGATGGCGCCTGCTTCAATCAATGCGAACGCTGCAGCACGCTTATAATGGCCTTCACTCAACTGGCCCCAACCCGGAATCAGGAGCGATTTTACAAAATTTCTCTGCATTTCCCGGGGAATCGGTTGGGGTTGGCCCGAGCCGGGTTCAGCATATTGTGCGAATCCGGTTGAAATGCCCACCAACAATACGATTGCTTTTGTCATCAGAGCTTGTCTTACCATGAGCTACTCAAACCCAAATAAAATTCTCCAGTAATAGCGCATTTCCCGCCCATACTGGTAGGTGGTTGATAGTGTTTCTACCGTCAGGGGGTCCAGACCATAATAGCCGGAAAATTCAATCGCTGTAGGATACCCGTAGAATGAGAACCCTTTCAGGCGTAATTCCACCCCCACGTCTTTCCGCCAACGGGAATTGGCCAAATCATTCCGGATCAAACTGGAAATGTCCTGCTCTGAATTCAAATTGGCATCGGGCTCACCGGTCCAGGCACTACCAATCTGCCCCACGATTCCCAGATAAATATCCTGCAGGCCAAATTGAGCAATCGGTTGGTAAAGATTGCGCATGACCGGGAATCGTAGCGCTCCAGTAACAACCGCTTTCCGGGTACCGCTGATACCGTAAAACGGATAGCCCCGTAATCCCGGTAATCCACCCCCAAAATCGTAGAAAAAATCATCCAGCTGATTATGGGGAAGGACGGCTATGTCAGTGTTCAACGATAATACCGTTTTGGAATTTACGCCCAGCCGCTTGCCATAGAAGGTTTTCATATCCAGCCGCTGGTAGTGATAAAGATTATAAATCTCACCCCAACTCCCGGTGTCTTCATTATAACCAAATTGATCCATGAAATTATGGTAATTATCCCGCAGAGAGATATCGAATTGAAACCCGGAAGGATTAATGCCACTCTCCTGGCGCACAGCCAGTCCGGCATAACGATAATGCACACCCCAATCGATTCCCTTGAAATAGTCGTAAGACAGACCACCCACAGCAAGGTTCCCACCGTCACCGGTTGTAATCAAATGGTCATCAATATAGGTGTTGTATGTTCCTGCTCGCAGGTCAGCGTCCAAATAATGAATATCCGGCAACCGCACAGCGGCTTTTAATGTGGCTTCCGTGAGACGGAATTTAATTTCAGATTCCGCCGTATAGACGCCATCGTAATAGATTAAATCCTCGCGTGTATTCCGGGTCATGTGATACACTTCCAGTGACAGTGTTGGTAAAAAACCGTGATATTCCGCCAGTAGAAAAAGGTCTGAATCCCCATTCAAACCAAAATCCCCACCACCCATGAGCAGATAGTTATCCAGGATTTCATTTGAAAAAAAGTAGAGTCCCGGTTTGACCACCGTCTTGTTTTTTGATTTGTCAATGTCAACCTGAAGTCGGGGCAGAATGAACATGGGGCCATACCGCAATTCATACGGCACATGCTGCAACGTGGATTCGTGCCTGCTCCAATCCTTTGCCGGCAGATCACGCTGGAAAAAAACCGGCGTGGAAGTATCACCAGTCCCGGACTCTGGATTTTTGGTGTAATAAAAATCCTGCTGGCGCAATTCTGCAATATTGTACCCCAAACTGTCATAAAGCGAGTAAATCAGACGGTCGTTGTGTAATTCAGGCTGGAATGCACCACCAACCACATGGGTCAGTGCTGCCTCGCTTCCCGTTACCAAGTCGCGCTGATAAATGTTAAACACACCCGAACGGTCATGAGCATAAATCAGCGTGTTTTCGTCCACAGGGTAAGGATCCCGCTCGTCCCAATCATTGTCCAGCAACGGTGTCCATGAGTTGGTTTCAAGATTCAGAAGACCAATATCACGATTATACCCGTTCACATAGTCGAAAATGATGTGCGTACTGTCCAGCCACCGGGGCGTGAAGACCTGCGTTCCCGGCAACATTTGGGTGAGCGAAACCGTGGAATCCGGATAGTCAGGGAAAGCCATTTTTAGGTTATTGGTACCATCGTGCAAACTTACATAAACGATTTTGCCACCACCTGGTGACCAGGCTGGATTTTTAGCGCGCTCACCAAAGGTGAGTTGTCGCTCGCTGCTGTCCGGATGAATCGAACGACTAAACAAATCATTGAAACGCGAACCGGTAAGGGCAAAGTTGCACCGGTCACAATTCTGTTGTTGCTTCAGGCTTGTCGGGTGATGATGAGCGGCCATGCCGGGTGCGGTGGCGTTCCTCAATGCCGGCGGAACAACCAATCCCCCATCCCAGAAATTTTTTCGGCTGACGACCACGCACTCGCCATCGGGTGCCCAGTCAAATCCTTCCGCGCCGGGAACCAGCAATTGCGGTTCTTCCTTATCCCGTTTCAGGTATAACCCCGTAAGTGCCATGTAACTTTGCCCGGCATTGCTGATATAGCCAATGATACTGTCCCCCGGTGCAACACGAGGATGACCATTGGTGGCACCCTCACGTTGGATAAGCTTGACCGGCGTTCGATTGGGATCAGTCAGAAGCGGCGCGTATAGTTTGTGCAGCGAGTCTTGCCAGGCAGCGTGAAATTGACGCTTGGTGAGCCCGGTTTCGGCGGCAAGGGCCTGGTAAAAGGAATAGTTGAGCGGGGAACCCAATCGCCGGGTAATCCGGTTTAGAATATCCTCACCCCAGTTTTTCGCTAAAAAGTGCACCAGATTGAAGCCCTGGTTATAGACCGCTTCATTTTTAACGCCTTCCTTACCAAAGCTGTTGATTTCAGTGAATGAAGGGAAATCATCATGGTATAGCCTGTCACGGGTGATCATGTCCCGAATACTGTCCCACCAATCATAGCGTTTGGCATTGGACTGATATTGGGCTACGCCCTCTGCCCACCACATCGGTACAACAACACCCGGCAGTGGATAGGACATGATGCCGTTGGGATAACCGTAGAGTACATCATCGCGCCGTTCCGGCTCGTACTGAATGACCTGGAAGTAGGCTGCCGGAATATTTCGCCCGAATTTCCGAGCAGCCCGCAGGGAAATAATGTGTGTGAATTCGTGGGTCAGCACATCGCGCAACCAGTAGTGCGAGCCCCTCAGGGAATAATCCAGCGGCATCGCCCAAATCTCAATCTTATTGTCGTAGTAATAGGCGCCGCCATTGGCGTAATCATCGGTGTCTCGGATTATCAACTGGGTCTTGTCCGATGGCTCGTAGTCATACACCGCCGTTATGGCCGGATAAATATCCTCGGCAATCACCAACGCTTCATTTGCGGTCCATTCGGTACCGTCATGGTAGTGAACAATGAAATGCTCGCCTTCAATCGTATGCCAATTCAATTCAGGGTGGTTATATCCGAATTGCCCCTGTACAAGGCTGGGCAAAAGCAGGAAAAGTACCAATCCGATGATTCCATGGAGGATCAGGTGTGGAAAAAGGGAGCGTTTCAAGCGATAAAAAAACATGCGGCTAATGAATTACCATTACTTTCAGAATTTTGCCTGTGGACCTTCCATCCGATCCGGTTGCTTCCACACTTACCAGATAAACACCATTCCCAATGTGGGAAGTATCCCAATCCAATTCGTTATAGCTATTTTTGATTGGATTCGTGGACTGAAGACGCGCAACCCGGCCACCGGAAAGGGCGAAAATATCGACTTGCCATTTTTTCACATCTCCCAGGTATGCCCTGAATGTGGTGGCATTTCCATACACCGGATTGGGATAGTTGAACACGCTGGCCGGCTCCATTAGATCAACCGCTGTTGCGTTTTCGGGGATTGTGCTGACCACGCGCTGATATCCGCCATTCCCCAATTGAGCTGCAGGCCAGAGTGGTGGTCGGAATTCTCCCGGCAGCAAAAACTTCAGAGCAGAACCACCTTCCCCAATGATCTGCCAGGCCTCAACACCAGTGGCAAAAACATCAGGCACTGTTGCACTATTCGTGTTAGTCCATGGCAATGAACCGCTTTCAAGAAGCTCTCCTTTGATACTATAAAGCGACCAACCATCGGGATGGCGCAGAAAGATTTCCGGCAATTCCGAACGGGTGAACCAACCCACGAGCGGGTTGCCAATCCATTCTGAGACTTTCCAAGGTGAATTGGGAAATAGCGTCCCATTTAGCGTAGTGACCTTGATATGATCATCATAGACGAGTAAAAATTCCGGGGCAGTACCGGTATCAGCGTGAAGTGGCGTAGCGAACCGCGGTAATTGCGTGGTAATCGTGTGGATCTCATCAACACTGCTATGGTAAACCAACTCCCCCTGTTGCGTAGCGTAGAGATAGCCCCAATTGTCCTGCTGATTGGTCGTTTGAAATTCAACAGGCAGAAAACCACGACCATCAATGGCCAGAGCCGGCTCTCCCAATTCTCCGCGATTGTGGTACAAACTGTCAGTCGTAACGACCTGCTCGATCCCCATCATCCCTACAACGGAATCAGGATATGCAGCAAAACGGTTGATCTGATTGGTGGAGGTTCCAATCTGAAACACATAACCAGAATCCACGGTATTTACCCAGTAGTACAGATTGGATTCGCCAGAATGCAACCCTGAAACCGGTCCGGGGGACTGATCGGTAAAAGAATTGCCATCCCGAATATCAAAAAATCGGTTACCAAAGGCAGTCTCCGTCACCAGGTAAGGATAGCGGTACTGAAGCGTGGAATCGGTGGCTGTCTGAAGGACACTGTCAAGTGCTAACGAAGTGTTTCCTAGCGATACAAAATTTCCTGCCGAATTAACCTGGAAAAGTGCCAGCGAATCCTGATCGCGGATTTTCCCCAGCACTGTGGGGAGATCGTTTGGCACGGGTCCGTAGAGTTTTTCCACAAAACGGTTACCAGCCAATCGTGGGGAGGTAACAACAAATGACATGGTCTGCCCCGGTCGGGAGATTTGGTCCAGAACCAAATGGCTGGGACGGCCAGTATTGGAATGTGTACCGGGGCGTGTGTGGGGACCGAATCGCACCAAACTATCCTGGGTGACACGCTGATTCCGGTTCAGGTCAAACCATCCAGCGTTTCCGGCAAACCACGGATCAAACCACCACCCCTCTTCCAAAAATTCACCAAACAAAATCCGTGTTCTATTCCCCAAATCCTGCGCGCCATCCCCTTCCATCAAATCCACTATTTGCACAGGTCCACCATTGGGGTTTGCTGCGGTGTACTGCGCATTCTCATCCACATGCCAAATGAGCAGACCATTCCCCGGATAACCTGCACCGGCTTCATCTGTCTGTAAAACCACACCTGAATTGGCAAGTTTGACGCCAGCGGTGTCCGCATTCACAATCCATTCCCTGAATCCGCTCGGTGTGGGTGTTAAATTTCGTTGCCTGTTTTCAATGAGGAAATACTCCCGGGGAGCGATTTGGAATCTCATCGGGGCATCGTTCACCTGAAGTTGGATCGTGTCGCCAACATAGATTGAATTTGCCGATTGCCAGCCATGTTGAATGCGGGTGAATGGATTGGGTTCTGCGGGAGCGATACCCTGCATATTGGCTGCCCCCTGATCCATGAGACCGAATTTTCCAATCAACGACTGCCCTGTATCCGTGTTATACATGGGCGGTAATCCCAATCGAAACCCCAGTATAAGCGCCAGTGTACCATTCAGACCAAATTGGTAAAAACAGGGATCATCAGCGTCTACAAACATTTCCCGTGTCTCCGGGAAATGGAGCATGTTCTGGGATTCAGGAACAATCAGGGCATTGGGAAGAAGTGCTGTCACACCCAGATTAGCCAATTCCTCAGCCGAAAAATATGCCGATGGTAAATTCCCGGGCGTGGGGTCCAGTGCGAATTCAAAATCACCTCCCAGGCCCGCGTGGAAAATGATAAAGGTGTTGTATTGCGTAAAATCAATATCACCCCCCACTGCGGTGACAACATCAGCTATAAATTCTGCCAGCTTGGTGTCGGTGTCAAAAGCGCGATCAAAGGGATGGTAATACGCCATCTCGTGTGGCAAGACATAGCTTTCAGTATTCCCAGCCGGCAGTACGACCGACGCTCCCAAATCAATGTCCACAGCGCCCTGTGACACGCGATTCCAATAGGTTTTGGCAGCACGCAGATGATCCTGAAAAAAAACCTTATCATGCGGCGGTGCATCCATACTGAAATCAGGACACGCCACGCCAAAGTCAGGATTATAGACAAATTGCCCGGATCCGGCAGTCCCTGCTGTCGTGTCGGGCTGAAATTCAACCCGTACTGCCGCAACGGTCAGCGTTTGTGCCGAAACATGTTGCAGTCCAATTATCAGGAATGAGGTCGCGCCAATGACTGCCGGCAGTAACCAGGAAAAGCCGAATTTGTGCATGTTACCTGCGTTAATGATGGGTTATTAAAACTTATAGGATAAGGAATAACGCATGGTATTGTTCAGTGGATCTGTGTCTGCCTTGGCGCTGGTGTAGCCAAAATCAAATCCAAAGTTCCCAAAACGCAGGCCAAAACCGAATGTGGGTGAGAAAATGGAGCCCAGCTTGTCATAATAGAGCCCCCCACGAATCGCGAACAAATCGTTGTACCAATACTCCGCACCCACATTGTGGACCAGAGATTCCAGCTCACGATTAAATGTCCGATCCTCCTTATTCCCTACTTCCAGATTGCCCTCATGGTCATATTTTCCATAAGCTGGATCGCCATACGTAACGCCATTTGGTAAAGAATCGCTGCCAATAAAGGTGGCATTCCCATCCTCATCATATCCCCCGATGCGGCGATCACCATTCACATCCCAATCACCACCAAGATACCAGTCATCCAACCAGGAAGTCACCAAAGCAATATACCAGGGATCGGTATGAGCAGCTTCAAGATCGCCCGTCTGGCTATAATCATACCCCTTCGTGGCGGCAGGTTCCCCATTAATAAAATCGCCCAGGCCATCTTCATTGTAGCCACCAACCCAGCCATCACCATCCCAATCCATCGCCGGGTAGGAAGCGACCGCGAGTTTGGAAATATCATAAACTATATTGAGCTTGTTATGTGTCTGATTCACCAAATGCAGGTTAATTCCCAGTTTCAGGGTAGTGGGCATGGGGTCAGCCTGATTTTCATCAATGAATGATACCTTGGGACCGATGTTGGTCAAAAGAGCAGCAAAATCGTACCAGCCATTGGCTGCATCCCGCTTTAAATACGCTACATCAAAACCGAAATCAGTGGACCAGGGATTTCCCTGCTCCGTCCCCGTCGCCCGGTCAGACAAGTGCTGATAAAGAATCTTTGCATTTAAACCAATACTTGATGTCTGAGTAAGTAATGCGCTGTAACTAAGTGCTCCTGCAGCGAAATATGTCGAAAATGTACCTTCCACATTCCCCTGTGAATCGGTGCGGGTTTGTGTCCCTGCATCCAGGTAAATGATATGTCCCCCAATGGAACCGATATTTTTCAGATTCTGGCGGTAAGCCAAAAAATCGTAGGTCATGTCATCAGCCAGGCCCGGCAGCCATTTTACATGCATACCGGAAAGTTCATAACCCGTCTGAAAAGCCATCCCAGCCGGATTCCAATAGCTAGCATAGGCGTCATCTGCTACCGCAACCTGTGCCTCACCCATACCGCCTGCTCGCGCACCGGGTGCAATTAGCAGAAACAGCGCGCCGGCCGTACTCTGACCATACCCTATTTGGCTTCCCAAAAGCCCCAACATTATTCCAATTAAAATTCGACCTTTACGGTTCATTTATCCTCCTAAAAATAAAAACCGAACGCTTCTACATCCGGTTTTGTGCCTTTTCGAGATAAAACCACTCATTCAGCGAGTGGTTCTTTCATGTCATCTGGTTGTTCTAGCTCCGAATTACCAATTTCTCGATAGGCTATCCCCTGTTTATGCGGCGAATATAGACGGTTCAAAATGGTGTGTCAACAAAAGAGGTTTGGCATTGTATTTTTCATCACGCCGTAAAAATACGAGCTTTGCGTTAAGTGAGTGATATTCCTTCATCAATGAGCATCACCGGAATATCATCCCGGATAGGATACAGGATTTTCTCATCTTCCCGCACTAAACCGGATGTCAGGGGTTCTTCAATCACCTCGCCACCGATATTTTTCAGCGTTCCGGTTTTGACCTTTGTGTTGACTTTTTCAATAAGCGCCGAATCCGCCATGCGTAAGGGTTGCATGGTTTCAGGACAACGCAGGATTTCCAGTAATGTTTCATCAATCATCAATGTGGTGTACCTCTTCTTTGTGTTTGCGGGCATACCCGCGAATGAATTCTTTTACAATCGGATCGTTTGAATCCCGTAACGCTTCAATTGAACCCTCGATCTGAATTTGTCCTTCGTGCAACAACGCCATTTTATCGGCTACAGTAAACGCTGTCTGTAAATCGTGAGTTACGACAATGCTGGTGACGTTGAGTTCCCGTTGCAGTTTACGGATAATCTGAGCAATGGATTCTGTCATGACCGGATCAAGACCGGTTGTCGGTTCATCGTACAGTAGATACGCCGGATTCATGGCCACCGCTCGGGCTAACCCGACTCGCTTTCGCATGCCGCCACTTAATTCCGCTGGAAACAACGCTTCGGTTCCGTCCAAATCAACCATCTTCAAACAATCTGCGACACGTTGGTGGATCTCATTTTCTGGCTTTTCTGTCAACGTCCGGAGCGCAATACTCACATTATCTTCCACATTCATACTGTCAAAAAGAGCGGATGACTGGAACAACATACCAAACTTCAACCGAATCTTGTTCATTTCTTTAGGTGTCAGGGTGGCAATGTCTTTATCATCAATAATGATTCGTCCCTGGTCAGCTTCCATTAACCGCAGGATTAATCGCAGTAGGACACTTTTACCCACACCGCTTTTCCCCAGCACAACCAGTGTCTCGCCATCCTGTACAGCCAGATTGACACCACGGAGTACGTGCTTGTCATTGAAGCGCTTATAAATATTTTCCACGCGTATCATGGTGGGGTCATCAGATAAATCAGATACGGTCTAATTCAGCCCGGAAGGCTTCCACATCTCGAAATTGGCGGTAAACGCTGGCAAAACGTACATAGGCAACCTGATCCAGGGTCGCCAGATGATTCATCACTATTTCACCAATTTTCTTGGAGGAAATTTCCGGTTGCCCAAGGTCATTGATATCCTGAATAATTTTATCCACTTCCGAATTCAGCGCATCCAGCGTAATGGGACGTTTATTACAGGCAACCACCATGCTTTTTAAAATTTTATCACGATTGAAGGCTTCCCGCTTATTGTCCGTCTTAATCACCATCATGGCTTCCGATTCCACATACTCGTAAGTGGTGAAGCGATAATGGCATTCCAGACATTCACGTCGCCGGCGAATGGCGGTGTTTTCCTGCGTCGAACGCGAGTCAACGACCCGAGTATCCGATTGTTTACATTTGGGGCAATTCATAAAATATCCGCGTATAATGGAAATTTACCGGTCAGGGCAGCAATTTCATTTCGAACGGTCTGTTTAACCGTATCATCATCAGGATTGGAGAGGACTCGGTGGATGAAATCGGCCACAAGCGCCATTTCGCCTGCTCTAAATCCACGGGTTGTCAGCGCCGCCGTACCGATTCGTATACCGCTGGTGATAAGCGGACTGCGTTCGTCAAATGGTACCATGTTTTTATTCACGGTAATCCCCGCCTCTTCTAATACCCGTTCAGCTTTTTTACCGGAAATCCCGTTGGCTGTCAAATCCATCAGGATTAAATGATTGTCGGTCCCGCCCGAAACCAGATCAAATCCCCGCTCGACGAGGGCATCGGCTAATGCCTTGGCATTGGTAATCACCTGTTTCGCATAGGTTTTAAAAGCTGGTTGCAGCGCTTCCCCGAAAGCCACCGCTTTCGCTGCGATAATGTGCATGAGCGGTCCGCCCTGAATACCAGGCATCACATTGCTATCCAGAAGTTCGGAAATCATCTTTGTGCGACCCGATTTGGGTGCCACGATCCCGAAAGTATTTTCAAAATCTTCACCGAGTAAAATCAGACCACCCCTGGGACCACGCAGTGTCTTGTGGGTCGTGGAGGTGACCACATGACAATACGGCAGTGGGCTGGGATGTTCACCCGCGGCTATTAAACCTGCCGGATGTGCCACATCGGCCATTAAAAATGCACCGACCTCATCCGCAATTTCACGGAATAATTTGAAGTCATAATGGCGTGGGTAGGCACTGCCTCCTGCGATAATCATTCCGGGCTGGTGTTTTTTCGCTAAATCGCGTACCTGATCGTAATCAATCAAACCCGAGTCCCGTTTCACGCCATATCCCATGACCTGAAAAAATCGCCCGGAAAAGTTAACCGGACTCCCATGAGTCAGGTGTCCTCCATGGGCTAAATCCATTCCAAGGACCTTATCACCCGGATTCAGAAATGTAAAATAGACCGCCATATTGGCTTGCGAGCCGGAATGAGGTTGAACATTGGCATAGGCCGCACCAAAAAGCTTTTTCGCCCGCTCAATCGCTAAATTTTCCGCCTCATCCACCGCATCACAGCCACCATAGTAACGTCGTCCTGGATACCCTTCCGCGTACTTATTGGTCATGACACTACCGGCCGTTTCCAAGACCGATTGGCTCACAAAATTTTCCGATGCGATAAGCTCCAGCGTTCCCGCTTCACGGTCCCTTTCATGCTGAATTGACGCAAAGATTTCCGGATCGGTCTGACGTAATTTTTCTAACATGATTTTAGCACCCCGTTAAGTCATGAATCTTGTCAACACGCCTGGCATGCCGCTGACCTTCGAACTCAGCGTTTAAAAACGCAAGCGTAATATCCATCTGCTCCTGGGCACTTTGGAGCCGTGCACCCAGGCATAGAATATTGGCGTTATTGTGCTGACGGCTCAGCTCCGCGTGGGCGATGCTGGTACATAACGCAGCCCTTATCCCCAGAACCTTATTGGCAGTGATCGACATCCCGATACCGGTTCCGCAGATTAGAATTCCCAGGTCACTTTCGCCGGATTGGACACTTTTGGCGACCATCACTGCAAAATCAGGATAATCAACCGAATCAGCAGAATTACACCCCAGGTCAATGACGGTATGCCCTTCGTTTGTCAGGAAGGGGATCAATTCCTGTTTTGCTTCGAATCCCGCATGATCCGATCCGATAGCCAGGTTCATATCTCTTCTCCGGCAGGAAAGATGAGCTTACGGTGCTTTCACTTTTCGGGTGAGCCAGCTGTAACATTTTTTCTGAGGTGTGGCATAACCCTGTTTATCCACATAATCGTCCCTGTAGAAAAACCAGTCACCCTTCTGGGGAATTCTGGCTTCACCCAGGAAATCGATTTTATTCTGGATTTTAGAATATCGTAAGTCACGAGCTTTTAAATAATCCTCGTAGGCCATACTGAAAACCAGTTTATCACTAAAATCCGGAGCTGCGCCGGTGCAGGCATTGGCGATTTCTTCATAGACCTTCGCGCGATTGGCATAAGCGCGTCCATCTTGCGGATTGGCCTTGATAATGGCTTCGGCTTGTTTCAATGCCGATTTATGATCACCCGTATTCAGGTATGCGTCAGTGATCTGGTATTGATACTCCGTGTCATTAGGCTTCAGTTTAATCAATTTTGTCAGAATTGTCACCGTTTGGGCGGTATTGCCCTTGGAGTTGTACACGTCAACCAATCTGCGCATGATGTTTTCATTGTCCGGGTTCACCTTGACCGCATTTTCCAGGACCTGGGTTGCTTCGGTCATCATATTCCGCTCGATGAGCAGTCCGGCATACTCGTTGATATTCTGAAGGTTGGCAGGATCCTCCTCATACCGGGCTTTGATCATATCAAATATATCCTCACCCAGCTCAACCATTGCTTCACGGAGAATATTTTGCACATTCCGGTTGTTGGGATCTTTTTCTAATATCTGCTGCGCCAGCGCCTTGGCTTCCTCAAAATACTTGTTCAGGAGATATTCATCTACCAGCTCTTCAGCCAATTTCATATCATCGGGCGTGTAACGGAGCAATTCCGCTTTTTCAGCCAGAACGCCATCCGTATCGCCCATGAGTTTTAATGTGTAGATTTTGTTTTGGCGCAGATAAGCGTTCTCCGGGATGTAAGAGAGTCCCCGATCATAGTAATACAATGCTGAATCAAGCTGGTTCAATTCCCGATAGGAATTACCGACAAAAACAAAGACATCACGCGCCAACTCTTCATCCACGCACTGAAGTTCGAAGAGTTTCTTGTAATTCCTGAGGGCATCTTCATAGTCTTTATTCTTATAGTATTCCGTGGCAAAGCTCAGGAATTTCATACACTCACGCATATTGGCTTTTTTCATGGAATCTTTATACGCCTTTTGCCGTAACGCCATTTCTTCCTCCGTCATGGCGGAAGGCGGTTGACAAGCCGACAACATCATTCCCAGGCCGACAATTCCGACAATTGCAATCGTCCAGATTCTGCTTTTCATGAGATGTATCCCTTTCTCATCTGCGCTTGGCATTCGTGAACCAGCGCTCGCTGGTCTGAATACTTATTTTAAAATTCACTAAATTTTCTTCCGGATATCCGGACATTCCCCCGCGCTTACCCACACCCAGTGAAAAATCCAGGCGCGACCGGTTCTGTGGCAATGGAACGCCAAATCCCCCTGTCAAATATGTTTCGCGAATATACATGTTCGGAGATGGTGAGGCGTAGAATATTTTATGATAAAACCCCATGCGCCAATCAGTCCGTTCAAAAAATGTACCTGCCAGATCACGATGCCTGAGTAAAAGACCCGAATTAAATGATGAGGCTGAGTGAATGCTCTCATCCCAGTTGTCCGGTATGGTAAAAAGATGATTGTCCTTGAAGGCATCTTCACTGAAAAATCGCTGACTCAGGTCGAGTAAGAAATAAACGCGCTCCGAATATTGATATTCAACCCCCATAGCGAGTCGCACGGGCCAATCCGACAGGGCTTCCGTATAAGACAACGCATCGGGCGATCCCACCAGTGTCACCTCACCAGAAAAACTGGGTTCTACGACCGGCAGATTGAGCGTGATACCATAAATCATGTTGTCGAACAATTTTGCCTGCAAGCCCATCTCCAGCAAATTTCCCCGGATATTCCCGGCTATTTTGGAACTGCTGCTGGTGGACAGGTCAGGATAATACTGAAGCGCTTCTTCGGCATAATACCCGGTTAGGCGGTGCCATTTTAGCCCCAGACTAATTGCATCGTTAACCTTAAAACCTGCACCGATAAACATGCTCCAGATACCACCTGAATTTTCCACGGTTAAAACCGGTGCAGTAGCGCTGGTATCGGAAGCATTTTTAAAAGACCCGGCCATATCCGTCAGCGGTTCGGTTCCAACGGAGGTGTAAATTCGCTGACCGACTGGAAACCCCAACTGTAAGCGGCTCAGGCGTTGAAATTGCGAAGCGACAGACGATGCGCTCGGTTGATAGAGGGCATCACCCGGCAGCATGTGTAGGCCTGCCGTACCACCGGTCAGAATCTTGACCGTTTTCAGATCATGCCAACTGGCAGGATTATTGGGGAGGAAATTAGCCGAGTCATAATGCGCTGTAGTTGCGTAACCAAGACCGGCTTCGATGGCAGATCCATTGTCCTGAAAATCGCCATATCCAATCGCCTGTAATAGCGGTTGCGCCAGGAGTGTACTCTGCATTATGAGTAAAAGGATAAAGTTGGTTTTACAAAATCTCATGGCTTCCCCACCCGGGCTGAAGTTACAACCACATCCAAAAGTGATTCTCCCGATTGATTTTTAGGGAAGGCCAGTAGTCCCGGATCCAGACCTGCATTCAGTGGACGGATATAAAAGCTGGTAACGCTGTCGGGTTCAGCCACAGCTTCAGCCATGATGTTGGTGATGGCATAATTGGTCTGACCACTATCCCCGGATTTGAAATTAAAACTTACGGTATTACAGTTACATGTATCCGCATCCAATTGTCGCAAGGACAGCGCAACCGCCGGTATTGAATCAATGCCGGATTGCAAGTAGAACCTTGATGCCGTCGAATCCACCGTTAGTGTAGCCAGGGCTCTGATAACATGCTGAAGTTGGTCGCTCCCCTGGAATGTCAGGCTGTCTGATTTTAATCTGATCTGCAGTTTTTGAGCACCCAGTACCGACACATATTCAAACTGCGTTGTATCCAAACCCGGAGCCGCGGGATTCCAGGTAACTACGGATGCATCGTAAAGGAAATTTCGTGAAATGACCGTATCCAGACTCGTGTATGAAAAATAGACTTTCGGGGGGAAGGCGGTTTCTGCCGAATAGAATCGTTGAATACGGTCGGTTACATCGGGAAGATTCATAGCCAGTTCCATAACCTTCAATGTATCGTATTGAAGCGTACTAAGCACAGAATCACGATTAAGATGGATAATTAGCGTGGTATCCGTTTCAGCAAAGGTCATTTGCGTTACCCCAATCGGTGAACTCCAGGTGCTCGGGTCCGCGTCTGATCCTAAGTTCCGGGCGTCATAAAGGTTTACATTAGCCGGGCCAGGGACACTCATGTTATCAGGATCAGCTTGATAGAGCAAATCCCGTTCAAAACGCACATATACCGAATCAAAAACCACACTATCTACCAGTGAACTGTCCAGCAGGATGTTAAACTGAATTCCTGTGTTATATCCAGGAAGCATGCCCATCACCAGCCGGCTTAATTTTGACCATTGGACCGAATCCTGGAACGATTTGATGCTCACGACTTGGGAGAGTGTGTCCGTCCGCTGCTCAAAGGGATTATTTACCACCGAAGTGTCATTCAGTGATTGCGGGTCTTCGCATCCCATGAGGGCGACAATCGCCAACCCAATTAATTTCACCTCTATTTTATGCATAAATCGCATTGACGTCATCCTACTCTTCTCTCAAGCGTGGGACACTTGAAATAATCATACCCATGATGTTTTCGTGGGGAACTGGTTCAAACTTCGATATTGAAATATTCCTCAAACTGAGCACTAAGCGCTCGCCATCCTTCTTCCGTATCATCGCTCAGTGAAAAGTGCTTCACCGGTTTTTGTTCCTGCTCCAATGCCTGGCTCAGCTGTTGGTTTTGTTTAATTTTTTCTTTTGCGTCCGAATCGGGAAATGAAATGGCCGTAATCTCATCAGCATATTTGGCGGCGAGACCCAACAGATTGTTTTCGAAGCCTTCCGTTATCTCAGGATCAATGCCGGCCATCCGGAAATGCTTCTCTTCCACCGGCCCCATTTCCACCGGATTAATGAGATTCAACACGGTTTTCATTCCCGCGAAAAATTCCTCATCCTTATACACGGTTTTCATCAATATTGCCACAATCGCAGACGTCCAGTCATTCAAAAACAGATATTCAGGCTGCCAATAAAGATAGGTGAGGTTTTCAATGGCGCTTTTCCCGAAGTAGAAGAACTTTTCTGCATTGCGTTGATTAAAGCGTCCCCCGCGAACGGTGTACAATGATTTTGTCGTGCTGCCAAAGTATGGCAGATAATCCAAGAAATAGACCTGTACCTTCGTATTGGGAACAAAGGCAGATTTTGCAGCGCCAATCAGCATCTCATCCTTATAATCTACCTCAATTTCACGCAGGCGAATGACCTCCCGGATGATATACCGACGCTCACTGATAAAGCCGTAGCGCGGTGAGATAATTCGGATGTCCTGTTTCTTTTCATTGAAAATCGCTGGTATCTGGTTGGAGAATGGTGCCAACTGATAGGTTTGTGCAAACGGGTCAATTTCAGTCGTCAGGAAGTAGATTCGTCGGGGCATAAGTTTGGCAATCTATTCAGGATGTTATGGTTGAGTGCGAGGAGTCTATTATAATTTAGACAACATGTCCCGTACTTTTTGGGTGTAATCACTATTGGGAAACAGATTCAGAAATTTTTGAAATTCCGACCGGGCTTGTGAAGCATTACCCATATTCAAATAACACAATCCGATCTTGAATTGGGCAGCATCCGCTTTATTGGAATTGGAGAAATCGAAGACTTTCTGGAATTCGACCAGTGACCGCTGATAATTGTCCTCACCATAATAACACTCCCCGATCCAGTACTGGGCATTATCGGCCAAATCATGATTGCGATTGGCGTTAATAAGGGAATTAAACATGCGAATCGCATCGTTATAATTACCATTCTGGTAATTACTCAAGGCATCAATATATTGTTTTTTATACTCTTCTTCGGACATTCGGGGGCGCTGATAGGTATTCTCTGCATAGTCCGCTGCGGGTCGCCCTGTCTGAGGTGTAGATTGCGCCGGAGAAGCCGGTGTCATGTTCATGATTTCATTAAACGAGTTGGTCAGGGAGAGAATTTTATTCTCCAATAATACCAATTGACTCAAAATATCATAAGTGGAGCTGTCCTGGGTGCGGATATGCTGCTGATTAGTTTTGATATCTTTCTCAAATGCCATGAGTTCATCATGAACCTGGACCTGAAATTCAGCAAATCCATTCATCAGGCTGTCCACTGGTGAAGCGGTATCCGAAAGTTGCGCTTCCAAGCTATCCAGATGGTTTGTCAATGCGTCTAGCGACTCGCCTTGTTCGGTCAGGTCACTTTCCAGCGCAGCAAATTTTTCAGCGATGGCATTATCCATGAGCTGTGCCAGACTGTCCAGTTGCGTCTTAAGCATTTCCGTATCTGCACCGGCTCCCATTTCGGTCCTGAGCGTTTCCACCTTGGCATTCACTTCATCTTTCAGGGAAAGCAGGGTCGCCTTTGTCTCAGCCTGCAACTTGTACAGGTCTTCCATGGTCTTATGATCTTCATCATAGGTTTCCCGTAATGCTTTCATCTCTTTTTCATATTCGACCATGCTGGCTTGTAAATCAGCCGTTTGTTTATTGGCCTTGGCAGCGGCTTCCCTGGCACGGATTAAATCCGCTTTAATTTTTACCAATTCTTCACTTGTATCGGGGGCACTACTACCACATCCATAAAAGCCAAATAACAGTGCCATTAATCCAATGGGTAACAGGTTGCGATTCATGAAATACTTCCTCCAGAGAAACGGATTAGGCAGGCCTTACACATTCGACTCAAAATTTAACGGGTTAACTGGGGTATCCAAAAACATTTTCCTGTGGTTGATATTTTATAATTAACCATTTAGGCATGGTGATTTCTGTGATATATCTGGAAATGAGGGCCCCCTTATACCCGATTCCCTAAGAGAGAATTCTGGGATACACCCAGCAGGAGAAAACAGGTTGACATGAAAGACCCGCCATAGCTCATAAAGGGTAGCGGAATACCCGTGACCGGCATTAGCCCCACGATCATGGCCAAATTCACAAAAATGTGGAACAGGAATACCGATGCCGTCCCGAAGAGAATCAGTGATGTGTAACGGGTACGGGCAGAATAGGCAATCGAAATGAGCCGCATGATAAACAGGAAAAACAACCCCAACACCAAAATAACCGCCACAAAGCCCAGTTCTTCCCCAATGACTGTCATGATAAAATCGGTGTGCTGTTCCGGTAAAAATTTCAAGTGAGTCTGAGTGCCCTGCCCCAACCCTTTCCCGAACATACCCCCCGAACCAAAAGCAGTCATGGATTGGATGAGCTGATACCCTGCGCCCAATGGATCTGCATCGAGATTGAAAAGAGATGAGATACGCTGCTGCTGATAGGGCTTGAGCATGCCCCATAGCACATTAGTCAGACCACCTAAAACCACATTCAGGAAAAAATTCATACCGGCGAACCACAATTTGGACTGGCCAATATAGAGCACCAGCACCAAAATAGCCATCCAGACAAAAAAGGTGAAGATATTAAATGCCGCCAGCATGGATATTATTGGAGCCAGGAGCAGGAAGAAATTTAACGGACGAATTCCAGACCAGAAAAGGACCGGGATCAGGGTCGCAACATACACCAATGCCGTACCCAAATCCGGCTGTAAAATCACAATAGCTGTGGGTAATAAGACCATGAGCAATGGTGGGATAAGCTGTTTAAACTGCTGAATCTGCCGGTGGTGATCGGAGAAATACTTGGCCAGTGTAATGACTAACACCACCTTTATGTACTCCGACGGTTGGAAATTGAACCCACCAATTCTGAACCAGCGGTGGGTTCCATTGGTATCCGTCACCAAAAATGTGCCCAAAAGTGCCAAAATCCCCAGGCCATACAGAACATAGGCCAGATTGAAGACCAGTTTTTTCGGAATAAAAGTCAGACCAAACAGAAGGATAATTCCGATGATAAACCAGAAAATTTGTCGCAGGAAATAATTGCGTTCCACCAAACCTTCCTGCTGCATGGTGGTGCTGTAGATGGAGAGCAGCCCCGCCGAGGCAATCAAAACGGCCAGTAAGAATAACACCCAGTCAAAGTCTTTTAGTTGTCGTTGAAAAATATTGGGCATTTCAGTCATCAATTCCGGTTACAGATTTGGTCGTTTCAGTTTTACGATTTCTCGCAACATTTTTCCCATGAGGGGCGCTGCTTTCCCACCACCGGAGCCGCCATTTTCCAGTAATATCGCCCAGGAATAAGGCAAATCAGGATCTAATGAGAAACCGATGAACCACGCATGATCTTCACCGTGAGGATTCTGAGAAGTCCCGGTTTTACCATATAGAGGCCAATTCTTCTGACGAGCTGCTCGGCCGGTCCCTTTTTTCCCTTGCACCACCTGGTACATACCTGTATGTAATTGCTTCCAGGTTGTGTCAGCAAGTTGAAGCACTGTTTGACCACTGTCTTTGTAGGTGGACACCATTCTGCCTTCCCCGTCGGTGATATACTTGAGCAGATGCGGTTTATGAAGTTGTCCCTTCTGCGCAATAATCGCAGCGTACTGAGCCAGTTGAACTGGCGTAGCCAGCACCTCACCCTGACCGACGACAAAATTGAGCAGATTTCCTGTGGTCCAGCCATTCACACCAAACTTGCGGTCCATGTAGCGGGTATCGGGAACATTACCCGCCTTTTCATCCGGCAGATCAATACCTGCAGGTCTACCAAAACCAAACTTGCGGGCATATTCAGCCCATGGGTCCAATCCAATATCCTGAATCAGCGTGTAAAAATAGATATTACAGGATTGCTCAATAGCCGTCCGCATATCCACACGCCCGTGGCCAACGGGATTCCAGCAACCAAATGGCCGGATGCCCAGGCGATACGACCCACGACACAGAATCGTTTTTCCCGGGTCAACGGTATGATGTTCCAAGGCATAAGAAGCTGCAACGATCTTAAATGTTGAACCCGGGGGATACAGTCCCTGAATCGCGCGATCGTATAAGGGCTTACGCCGATCGGTGAGTAATTCCCGCCAGGCATCCGGCTCCAGGCGACTGGACATTATTTCCAGGTCATAACCCGGCACACTGGCCATGGCTACCACCTCACCATTGGTATGATTTAATATCACGACCACACCCGACGAGTCCCCCATACCCTGTTCCGCAATCCGCTGGATTTCTGCATCAATCGACAGGTGCAAGTTATTCCCAGCCACCGGTGTAATCGGTTTCCGCCAGTCCGATTCACCGATCTCCTGGCCAAAAGCATTCACCACATTATACCGGTAACCCCGTTTCCCACGCAGCTGGGATTCATAGTATTTCTCCACACCTTTCCAGCCCACCACATCACCCGGTTCGTACGCCTCACGATCCAAGCGCTTCAAATCCTCCGCGTCAATCTCCCGCACATACCCCAGCACATGGGTCAATTGAACATCAGTGGGATAAAACCGTGTCGGTTCAATGGCATAGGTCACCCCAATCAATTCAAGGTTATGCTCCTGCAGGATGGAAATGATATCAATTGACACTTTACTACGAATCTTCACCGGGGTGAACATGCCGCGTTGGTACCGTTTGATGGTTTTGTTCAGCGCCTCTTCGGTGGTGTTTAACACATCAGCCAGCAGGGTCAATGTCTCAGGATGCCGGCGAATTTCAATGGGAATTACATTCACCGAATAGGACGGGCGGTTATCCACCAGAATACGCCCGGTACGATCAAAAATAACGCCTCGGGGTGCTTCTATAGGTACTTCACGGATATGATTACTGGTAGCTTTTTCAGCGTATTTCTGATGACTGGCAACCATGAGCCAGTAGTACCGACCACCCAAAATCCCGAATAGGATGATGGTAATAAGGTAGGCTGTGAGCTTGCGCCAGTATTCTAAAACATTCCTATCCTGGAGCATTATTCTTCACCGAAAGGTGTCACCGAAGAAATAAAGAAAAGCATAATAAAGGTATACACAGATGATGGCAAAATATGGTTCAGTAAGATGGTGTTGAAGCGCCAATCCAAGGATTGATACGCAATAAAGTCATTGACCACGTAGTAAATACAGACAATCAGAAAGAGAATCACATATTGGAGGATGGGCGTGATTTTGTTCAAATACCCCCGAAATTGTGCGGAGACATACCCAACCACAGCCAGGCTGAACGCGGTCAACCCCATAAGATCGGTAGCGGTGAGTGCATCAATGATCAGCCCTAATACAAATGCTGCCCACACTGACGGTATCGGACCAAATCTTAATGCCATGGCGATGATAAAAATCACCAGAAAATTGGGACCAATTCCACCAATGGCAATAATGGGTTGCACCATCCACTGCATCAGAATGGAAAGGAATGCCGCAATAATGAAATTGATGTGCTTAGCTTTCATTTTTCTTCAGGATAAAGACCTCTTCCAGTCGGTGATAATCCGTAGCCACCTCCACTTGAATCGCTTTCACATACCCCTCCACGCCCGGCTCCACCTTCTGAACCACGCCAACATAAATATTGGGCGGGAAAATGTCACTGAACCCAGAGGTAACCACGGAGTCCCCAATCGCAACATTGGTATTCAACGGAATATTTTCGATGCGAAAAACACCCGGATCATAAAACCCAAGAATTCCAATGGTACGCGTGCGCATCTCTCGGACCGAAACGCGGAAGTTCCGGTCGTGGATTAACTGCACGAGACTGGACGCATCACCCAGCGCAACAACTTTGCCCACCAGATTGGCGTTGGCGTCAACAACCGGCGCTAATAACTCAACACCATCTTTCGCTCCCTGGTCAACAGAAATGCTGGTGAGCAGGCTGGTGCCTGATTTGGAAAGGACATTGGCCGGAATCACTTCAAACAGGCTGGTTTGCTTGAATCCCAACGCCTGGCGAAGCCTCTCATTTTCGGCAGCCAATGCCTGTAGTCGGTTCAACTCGATTTGGGAGACTATGTATTTTTTTTCTAACGCTTGGTAAGCGTGTTCCAGTGTGAATACCGTATCCAGCCACTCTATAGGACGATACAATACGGTAGCATAATCCATGATTTTACCACGCATATACCGTACCTGAGGAGCATCCTGGTAAAATATTACCAGCAGGGAAAATGAGAGCACCAATAGCAGATTAGCTATCGCACGGAAACGATAGAAAAAATCAAAAATTCGCTGCATTGGAAATTCTTTTAAGTTGTGTGAGGATGATTAATAGAGAACATCTTTGAAGCGTTCCAAATCATCCAGAACCCGACCGGTTCCTCTAACGATTGCCAAGAGCGGTTCTTCGGCCACATTGACAGGCAAATCTGTCTCCAGCCGCATACGCTGATCCAATCCTTTCAGTGAAGCACCGCCCCCCGCCAGAATGATGCCGCGATCCAACAAATCTGAACTGAGCTCCGGTGGTGTCCGCTCCAGCGACTGTTTGACTGCATCCACGATTAAATCAACGGTATCTTTCAGGGCTTCCCGAATTTCAGACGATGAAATTTCGATGGTTTTGGGGATACCCGCCACCATGTTACGACCTTTCACGCTAATCATCACATCTTCTGCCGGCATTGCTGAGCCCACTGTACATTTAATCTGCTCAGCCGTCCGCTCACCGATCAGCAGATTGTGTTCGCGTTTGAAATATTGGATAATCGCTTCGTCCATTTCGTCACCGGCAATCCGGATAGACTCCTTGGTTACGATACCGTTCAGCGCAATTACAGCAATTTCTGTGGTACCACCGCCAATATCCACAATCATACTGCCCACGGGCTGGCTGATGTCAATCCCAATCCCGATAGCAGCGGCGATGGGCTCTTCAATGAGATAAACCTCACGGGCATTTCGCCGTTCGGCCGAATCTTTTACGGCTCGTTTTTCCACTTCGGTAATACCGGTGGGAATACAAATGACCATTTTTGGCCGGGACAGCTTACTCATCTTCAGCTTGTTCAAAAAGCCATTCAGCATACCGTCGGCCATCTCAAAATCTGCAATCACGCCATCGCGCAGTGGCCGAATCGTTTCAATATCGTGGTGGGTTTTACCCAGCATGTCCTTGGCTTCATTTCCCACCGCAATCACTTTTCCGGTGGTAAGTGACCGGGCTACAATGCTGGGTTCATTAATGACAATTCCCTGGCCTTTCACATAAATCAGTGTGTTGGCGGTACCCAGATCAATTGCCAGGTCACCACCCATAAAGCTTACCAAGCCTGCCAATGCACTAACCCCACTTCCTTTGCTTTCACAGCTTTCCACTCCAAGAGCAGATTCATATAACCTGCTAATATTATATAATTTACAACCACTACCGGGAGATCACGAAGGTTCGATCCGGATTGGCTGGTTGCCGTCGTCTGATCACGCCCAAATCTAAATTCCATTTTACGCGAATGAAAGCACCGGAAATCAATATTTTTGAGAATATCTTGTTGATAGTTAAGCATTATTTCAATCACTAGGAATCAGCCCTTCAAGCCGGGTTATTTTTCGGCAGGCAATAGCTGAAAATAGGTTGAAAGGATGGGTGAATCGTTTTTTCTCAAACAATTTTTGATTGCCTGGAAAATGATGTCCCGATCTTTCACATGTGTTAATTCCAGCTCATCGGTTTGTATGCGTAAGACAGGGATTGTGTGGGATATTTTTTCCATGTGTGTGTCATAAAGCTGGTTGAGCTGACCCAGGTATTCCGGCTTTATCTGCTGTTCACTCCCACGCCCCCGCAGATGAATTCGTTTAAGCAACGTTGATACATCAGCAGCCAGGTAAACTAGCAGATCTGGTGGTGGCAGCAGATGATTCACGGTTTCGTACAATTCAAAATAGGTCTGAAAATCACGTGTCGCCAGTTTGCCCTGACGGTACAGATTCCGTGCAAAAATCTCCGCATCTTCATAAATGGTGCGATCCAGAATAATATCTCCCTGTTCTGTCGCGAGGGCCTGAATTTCCTTTACCCGCTGGATAAGAAAATAGATCTGGCTGTGAAAAGCCCAGCTCTCCATATCCCGGTAGAAATCTTGGAGGTAGGGATTCCCCTGAAATTGTTCATAATGGGGCTTGGCTTCAAGGTAGGTAGCTAAATGTTCCGTGAGTGTTGATTTACCAACACCAATATTTCCTGCAATTCCAATTCGTAAACCCACTCAGGCAACCTGAGACGCTTTATCGCGAATGTCAGGCCCCTTTCCTTCATCATCTACCAGAAGACAGGATACTTCATGATCACCCGGGACGGATTTGAGATGGGGCACGGTCTTTTTGCATTGTGCTTCGGCAACGGGGCACCGGGGATGGAAGGTGCAACCCGGCGGCGGATTGGACGGCGACGGAACATCACCTTCAAGTAAGATTCGATCCGGCTGGTGGTCAGGATCCGGAACCGGTACCGCGGACAAAAGGGCTTGTGTATATGGATGTTTCGGCGAATCATAAAGCTCTGAAGACTTGGAAATTTCCGCAATATGTCCCAGATACATCACCGCAACTCGCGTGGATATATGCTCCACCACACTCAAGTCGTGGGCGATGAACAAATAGGTCAAATGCAGCTCCTCCTGTAAATCCTGGAGGAGATTGATTATTTGCGCTTGAATGGAAACATCCAGGGCAGATACGGGCTCGTCGCAAACGATGAATTTTGGTTCAACGGATAGCGCCCGGGCGATTCCGATGCGTTGACGCTGGCCGCCGGAGAATTCATGGGGATACCGTGTGGCGTGCTTGGGTGACATACCCACTCGGTCCAATAAGTACCCGACTCTGTCCTGAATTTCGTTTTTGGGAGCAATTTTATGCTGGATCATTGCTTCCGATAACATGCTGCCCACGGTAATTCTGGGATTCAACGAGGAATACGGATCCTGAAAAATAATCTGAATATCCTTCCGGATTTTTCGCATCCCTTCCTTTTCCAAATGGGTAATCTCCCGGCCTTCAAAATAGATTTCTCCGGCGGTGGGCTCAATCAACCTGAGGAGTGCCCGTCCGGTCGTGGTTTTGCCACAACCTGATTCCCCTACCAGTCCAAGTGTCTCACCCCGGCGAATGGAAAATGAAACACCATCAACCGCCTTCACATGTCCGATGGTTTTAGAAAAAAGCCCCTTTTTAATGGGGAAATATTTTTTGAGGTTCTTGACTTCAAGCAGCGTGTCGTGTGTCATTACTTCTTCCATTACTTGTGTTCTATCATAAATACTTTTGATTTACCGGTTCGACCTGGATTGTGCCGTGTCTGATTTGCTCATGCCAATTTTGGATAGTTTATCCGCCAGTTTGTTCAATTGACGCGAGATATGCACATACTCAATCCGGTCAAATTTTCCAGCCAGGCGTTTAGCCTGTTCGTAGAGTGGTTTCATGTTAGCGTGTTTCACCCGGTATTCACCATTCAACTGCCGAATCATAAGCTGACTGTCTGACGATACCCGCACCGATTTCACATCAAATTGGGCGGCAATTTCAAGGGCTTTACACAGCGCGGTGTACTCGGCCTGGTTATTGGTGGCATCCGGCAGATATTCCGCAAAACTATAAATCTCCATCCCTTTTCGGAAAAATGCGCCACCAATACCGGCAGCCTTTTTCTGCAAGTCAGCAGCGCCGTCTACAAATATCTCCAAATCCACATCGCCCTGCAGATAGGGTTGCTCAGAGGCCTTGCGCTCAAAATCAGCCGATTCAGGCAGCTTCTGCCGCTGGCGCTCGTTCAACCCCAACAGAATTCTCACAGCTTCTTCCTGACCGGGATTTGCCTGGAAAAAGCCTCTCTCATCCAGGAATTGATAGACAGATTGGGCGATTGACATGAATCCTCTTTATCGGTGATTAGGGGTGATATTCCCAGTCGCGTAAAAACCGGTACGGCTGGGATAAGCGGTATTCTCCGAATCCGGTCATATCGACGAAAATAAATTGCTGGTCAATGTCAAAATAGTACCAGATTTCGTAGGGCTTCATATCCATTTCAAACGGACGCCGCTCAATTTCATTCGGGGGACCGAACAGGATATATATTGCCCCCATGTCCGTCAGCCAGCCTTCCCGGATACTGGAAAAATGCTCGTTAGCATAGCTGACCCGGCGGTAATATTCGTCCATCAATTCATTTTCCACTGTATTGGGTGTCGGATCTTTCTCGCGCCAGAATTGCAGGAAAAGCTGGCGTTTTTCCTCATCCCTGGCTTTCAACATCTGTTTTATTTGCTTCTCGGATGCGATATAACGCAGTTGTTCAATCGCCAGGGGTAGATTTTGAATGCTGCCGCTCACACCACGCCAGTGGACGCGGAACTGGGCACGGGACGCAACGGTAGTTCCCTCTCCATCGCGCACGCTCAATTCAAGCGAATACTGGCCGAAACTCATTTTCTGAGTAGGCATAATGAGATTCAGCAGCGTATCCACCGCCATGGGCGTATTTATTTTACTGCTGAGGTAATAAACCGGGGTTTCCTCTTTCAGAAGCCGGTACTGAATGTCATACGGCCCCTGCTCGCCGAGCAGCCGGGCTTGAAATTTGATGGTATCCAGCGGTTCTGGAAGCTGATTCCCCCAGAAAACGGTGTGTTCACGGCTATTCTCCTCATATTGGGACCGGATAATTCCCACATCACCCAACACCAGAGCAGACTTATAAAATTCTGAATAATCACGGGAATCATCCAGAAACCGGGTTTTGCGCGTATCCAAATCAGTCACGCGAATGATCACCCTCACATCTGTGGCGGGCAGGATAAAGGGTTCGGTAATAATGTCTGACCGATGGGCATCCCGGGTCTCTTCATATCGTTCACTGTATAAATCTCGTTTAACGATACGACCGGTAATTTTGATATCCTCCGGGGTGGAGAATGTTATACCAACTTCGTACTTCCCATGAAATTGACCTTCCTGACGGATGAACTGAATTTGGTTATAGGGAACGGAGACCTGGATATCCACTTTGAGATGCTCCCGGTCGGCCATGGGTGAGGTAATCCCAATGAAGGAGAATTCCGGCAAACCGATTAATTCCTCCTCCTGCCGGGTCTGCGCCTGCAGCGTCAGCGTAACACTGAAGATGAGCAAGAGATATGTAGTCAAAAGCCGTTTATAGAACATTACGGTAATCTTAAACCTTTCCGGTAGATGCGTGTCAGGCCCCGATCGGTACCGGCCCAAATATAATCGGCAGTCGTTGCCAGGTCAGTGATAAAGTTGGAAGCCAGGCCATCGGAAACCGTGAACACGGCCCATAACCCCGATTCTGGGTTGAGAAATCGTAACCCCTGTTCAGTACCCACCCAGACACCGGAAGAATCAACCACCAAGCCACGGGGGGTGAGATATTCAACCGGGGACTGAAACACAGCCCAATCCCCCACCCGGGTGTTATAGCGCGCCATACCGCGGTTGGTTGCCATCCAAATCTCATCACCATGAGCGTACAACTCATAGACAGGCGTGGAGGCACCGGGAGCGGGTCCATTTTGTAGAATGTTAGAATCCGATGTGAGCAACGTTTCAGAATTCACATCATACAGGTACAATCCGTACAGCGTACCCATCCAGAGTGTGTCATTATGAAAGTGGAGTGTGTAAATGGGAATGCCATCCGGCTCCTGAAACAAAGTGGTGAGCGGTGCATTGCCCCACTTCAGGTATAAATTCTGTCCCGTGGCGATTGCCAGGAGTCGCTGATGCCGCGCAATATCATATATCCGGCGACCCTCCAGATTGGTAGCGCTAACTACCTGGGTCCAGTTCTTCTTCACCGGATCGAGCTTTAACACACCACCACGAGCGCCAATCACAAATTCTTTTCCCGCTGAAAGAATTGTCGAAATATAGGTGGGCCCCGGCGACAGCCCCGGCTCCGTTGCAGCCCGGAAATAGGTGAATTGATCCAGATTTGAAATCGTCGTCAATCCCATCATCCCGCCCACTGTTACTACACCTTCCGGGGTGGTATTCAAACTCATGACTCCCGGCTCCAATAACCCCGTGTAAAGCGGTTCCAAATATTGCGTTCGTAAATTTCCCTGATAAATCCCGCCGCCATTTGTCCCCACAAAAACCTGACTGGCCGGCCCCTCTCCCACCGTAGTGACGCGGAAGGTACGAAAGTAATCGGTTTCAATCTCGCCGCTGGCCGTGAATTGTGCCTGTCCCGGCATACTGAAAAGTGGCAGTTGGTGCACACTCTGAATACTAGCAGGCATTTTGTTGGCGTACCGGATACTCCGCACCTCGGCCGAATCGGTGATCCAGTAACTGAAATCACCGGTCGTGCCATCAAACAACGCGGTCTGTCCCTGGTCATTGCCAACAGCAAACCCCTTCGGCGTTATCCCAACGTGCAATTCCTTGCCAATCAATTGGGGTGGTAACCGGCTGCTGTTGGCCCATTCGCTGTACAGACGATAGCGCGTCACGAAATTGGGCGAAACCACCCATACCAGTTGTTGCTCATCATCACCATACACATACATGGCCGGGATCTGTGGCAAACCGTTACTCAGTGAGATGGGGTCTTCCCATTCGTCCTGTGTGTAATTGTAGATTAACACGCCGTCATTGGTGGCAAAATAGGCGTGCCAGGTGGATACATGGATGTGATACACATATTTGCCGGAGGGATAGGTATAGAATATCCCCGGTGCATACCGGTTCTGTCCCATCGCTTGCTCAGGCGTGAAGAGTACTCCGGTAAGCGCGAGTAAGAAGGCTGTAGTAATACCGTGTAGAAAAGTCGCCCGTTTAGCTGATTTTTTCAGAAAAAAACAGCCCGGTCGAGTATTCACTACCCAAGCCGGGTCTTGAAAATTGGCCCCCTGATTGTTCGCTGATTGGTGAGACAAAGAGTTTAGGTTTCCTCGGGTACAAAAATCGCCATAATGATGTATGCCAGTATCCCAAATCCCATGGAAGTTAACGAACCCATTACCCACAGGATGCGGACAATATTACCGTCAATGCCCAAGTAGGTTCCCAATCCGCCACAAACTCCGGCAATACGGCGATCTGTCTTGCTCCGTGTCAGCTTCCCTTCCGGTTTGAACCAGCCGGTAATAAAATGGCCGTCAGCGCGATGATGCATCACCAGATAAATACCCAAAAGAATCAGCGCCACCGGCCAGATAATGCTCACCATAAAGCGACCCATTACACTAAATATGGACCAGACCGGATCGATATAGCGTAGCAGCATTAAGCCACCGATGACAATGAGGAGAACACCCCAGAACCGCGAGCCAAAGAGACGACCGGTGTGGTGTGGGGTTTCAACTTCCGGCTCCACAACCTCCTCCTCGGGCACATCAGTGGATTCCACTTCACTTTCGCGCGGAATAATGAACATGGCGATGATGTAGGCGATAAAGCCGGTTCCACCAAATACCACCAACAGCATCCAGAGAATGCGAATAATGACCGGATCAATGGCGAAGTACTCCCCGATGCCTCCACAGACACCATCAAATACTTTATTGGTGGAAGACTTATACAGCTTTTTCATTTCTGGCTCCTCTTTGTGGCTCAATGAACGCTTAATCTAAACAGCAGGGTAAAAAATTACAAAGGGTCTCCATTAATTAAGGGCACAAATCGAACCCAATCCACAAACTCCTTCTGAACCTTACCTGCTGACTGTGTGATAATGTATAAGCGCTGGTCACCCTTTCCAACCGGCACTACCATGCGACCATCCGGTTTTAATGCCCTGACCAAATTTTCCGGTACCTGGTTCGGGCTGGCCCACACGACAATCCGGTCGTACAATTTTTTCGCCGGCGGTCCCTCCCAGCCATTGCCGTGGAACAATGCACAGTTTGTGATTTGAACCTGCTCCAACCGCGCGTCGACTTCATCCAGTAAGGATTGGTAGAATTCCACACTATCTACCCATGCCACCATCGAGGATAACAGCGCTGTAGCATACCCACTCCCGGTTCCCACCTCCAGCACATGGTGGTGCGGCTCCAGGTTTAAATATTCCAGCATGAGGGCAATAACGAATGGCTGGGAAATGGTTTGACCGGACCCAATCGGCAGCGGAAAATCACCGTACGCTTCAACCTGGTGCCGTCCGGGTACGAATAGATGCCGTGGAATCCGTTGAAAGACCTCCAGTACTTCGGGCTTTCGAATGCCTCGGCGTTTTAGCTGGGTTTCAATCATCCGGGATATCTCCCCCCGACGTTCCCGATTCTCATCCATTGCCTTGATTCCCATCAGCATCGATATAATCCTTGGAAAACCAGATTTGAAAAATACCCATATAGTTTCTGTCCAAGTCCATCAGATTACGCCATTTTCGGATCAACCAGAATCACCAGTTTTTGTCCGGGTACCGGATTGCGTACCTTGTCCGGTGTCAAGACCAGCAATTGATTGGTTTCTGTAATAATAAAAAGTGGCAAGGCCAGATCACCGTAGTGGCTGCGAAACTGTTTGAAGTCAAATTCTTCGGTTAGTTTGGTGATTTTCACCACCGACCCGCCAAGATGACAGGTATTAATGAACTTGAAGTCAACCCCATCATCAAAAAGGTAGCGACCACGAAGATGTTGCGGAATTGATAACTGTCCCTGGCCCGTGAGATTTTGATTGGGATGCAGCTGGTAAAGCTCTTCCCGCTCGAATATCTCATTAAACATCAAAACAGCCAGCGCATTCGCCTCATCGCTGGAAGTCAGCGCTAACAGTTTCCCAATACCATCCAGATCAATTTCGTTTAGAATATTTTCCGAAATGACATTGCAGTGATACGCTGCCACGCCAGCCATCTTCGCCGTGTAGATATTGGTACGGTTCGTATCAATCAATGCCACATTAAATCCATTGGCTTTCAAGACATTGGCAATTTCCAATGCCCAGGGGTGCGCACCCACCATGAGAACGCCCTGTGGATCGGACTGGGCAACCTTTAGCCAGCGCGCTATTAGCGGAGCCGTGAGCCCGTAAATTGCCACCGTTCCCACAATGACGGAGAATACCACCGGCACCAGCAGTTCGGCCTGAGGCATGTTGATTTCAACCAAACGCATTGAAAATATCGACGCTACGGCCGCTGCAACAATTCCCCGCGGTGCCATCCAGGCAACGAATAGCTTCTCCCGCCAATTCATCCCCTGACCCAGGGAAGAAATCCACACCGCGATAGGTCTTACTACCAGAATTAGCAGTACCAGAAAAACAATAATGCTGCTGCTGAGAATATTGAAATATTCCAATTGAATGCGGGCGGCCAGTACAATGAACAAAATGCCGATAATCAGGATGCGCAAATTCTCCTTAAAGGCCAGAATATGCTTCACATCCACCCATTTCTGATTTGCCACGAGAATGCCCATGAGTGTGACGGCAAAAAGCCCTGATTCCGGCTGGATTAAATCAGAAACCAGATACACGGTGACCACCAACGCCAGGCTCAGTGTCTCCTGCAGGTAATCGGGGACCCAGAATTTTTTCAGGAAAATGACCAACTGAGCGGCCCCCAAAACACCGGCCAGACCACCAAATACAATCGTTTTGCCCAGCACAAGTGCCACCGCTGTGCCAGCATTCTGAGCTTCACCTGCCAGAATTGCTTCAAATACCAGCACGGTCAGTAATGCACCGATGGGATCGATGACAATCCCCTCCCATTTCAACAGGTCATTCACTTTTCCGAGCGGACGAATCTGCCGCAACAAGGGTCCGATTACCGTGGGTCCGGTTACCACCAGAATTGCTCCCAAAAGCACCGCGATGGTGGTATTAATGTCCAATACATACCAGGCAAAATATGCCGCTAAACCCCAGGTAATGAGTACCCCAACGGATACCAGTGATGCCAGTGCCCCGCCGATTGCGCGCAAATCTTTGAAGTGTAGTGTAAGACTGCCTTCAAACAGGATGATGGCCACGGCAATGGAAACCATGGGCATGAGCAGATCACCCAGCAGCGCATCCGGGTCCAGAAAATTGGTCACCGGACCGGCTAAAAATCCAAACACCAGCAGAAACAGGACAGAGGGAAATTTCAATCGCCACGCCAGCCATTGGGAACCAATTGCCAGCACAATTATCGCGGTAAGACTAATCAGAATATGTTCGTTCAATGTGTCCTCAAACCGGGTTAACAGGGTTCAAAAATCTGCCCCTAATTTAGCGGGTGCATCACGTGGTTAAAACGAGAGAAATGGGTTTTTCAAGAGAGGGATTATGGATTTCAAGAGTACGAAAACGAGTACGAGTACGAGTACGCGTACGAGCCCTGCCTGTCATCCCGACCGGAACGAAGTGTAGCGGAGGGATCTCGTCCACCCACGAAAAACGCCCGACTGTCACTATGGCCATTCTTTCCGAGCTTAAGCTCAGCGAAGGCTGGTTTCAGGGTCTACGGTGTCAAACAAAAGAAGCTGGTGGATATAAAAAATGCCCTGCAACTGCAGAGCATTTACTTGAGCGAGAGACGGGGTTCGAACCCGCGACATCCACGTTGGCAACGTGGTGCTCTACCAGCTGAGCTACTCTCGCGTCAAAAAGCGGCATGAATATATGCGCGGGGTTACCTGATGCAAATAATTTTTCACCGGCTGGAAGCAGCGGTCTCCACCTGGCGTTTCAGCGCTTCCACCTGCATAAGGATTTCTGGATTATCCAGGACCTCTTCAGACAAGGCCACAGGCAGGAACCAGAAATAATTGGCGGTTTCATGAATAATTTTTTCGCGCTGGTTTTTCTGTGCTTCCAGACGCTGGACCAGTTGGGTTTTTGCCCCATCACCAGCATAATATTCAATCAGGGTCATGCCTGCGGGAACCGGTTTGCTTAGAGCGTCCAGTCGTTCCCGGGTAAAACGAAGTTGACTATACTCAGGTGTAAGATTTCGTATGGTACCAAGATTGTCAGCGCGTTTTACATGCAAAACACCGGCATATTTCCCCCGGGTGCCATTTTGAATCACCGTCGTACTACCCTTCGTTTTGAGCTGACTGCTCACCCGCAGCGACCGCGAGGAAACCACAAAGTCAGCACCCTGCACCTGGTCGGCCAATTGTTGCGTCTTGCGATCATCCAGACTGGCCAGGACAATGATCACATCGGTGTCCGCAGTAATGGCATCCACAATCGCCTGGGTATGGACCACCGGATCGCCGAATTCAAACTGTTCGGACACCTGAGGTGTGTCCATGCTGACGCCAATCACACCAATGCGCTGGTCTCCGGTGTTTAAAATTATATATGGCTCAAAGGCGTGTTGTTGCGTCGCTTTCACCAAAATGTTGGCTGAGATGAGGGGGAATTCCGCCAAATCCTTAATGTGGTTGATAAATCCGGCACCCAGGGCCAGATCGTTGGCGCCCACATTCATGACACGGCACCCCATCTCATTGTAAATTTTGATGATACCCTCAGCCATGGCCGCTAACCGGGGTTTATCAGGTTCGGCCACCCGAATCGCCCGAAACAGCGCGTCACCGGCATCAATGAAAAATGTAGTGGCTCCCTGAGCGTACTGATTGATAATCGTTGTCTTCCTGGCCAGACCGCCAGTTGGATTGTGCTTTCACCCGCAGGGGTCGGTTTCACCGTGGTTTCCGGTGGCAAAAACGACTGTGAATTCCCCGGGTGAGGGATTGTTATCCACCTGCTGATTTTCTGAATCAGCACCGGCCTGACCACAACCCCAGTAAAAAAATGCAAGCAGAAATACGATTATCGTAAAAGTGTGTCTCTTTTTTCCTGTTTTCATGGTTGCGAATTTATATTGTGTGTGAATGAAAGCCAGCGGCAATTTTGTTTCACACCGAGAGCCTTCATCTGAATAACAAGGGTTATGAATTTTCTTAAAAACAATACCTTGCTTGGAAATAGCGCTTCAATCCGGCGAATTTTCCTCTTTACACTGGTTTTCATTGCGGTATTGACCGGGTCAGATAAACATTGCCGTTATTGTGGCGAACTCATCACCGGCTCCTATGTACAGGTGCATGGCTATTTCTATCATCCCCACCACTTCCTGTGTGCCCATTGTGAAAAACCCATTCAGGGAAAATTTCAGAAAGAGGATAATCGTTTTTACCATCCAGCGTGCTATATCGTTGTACACGATTTGATTTGCGGTGTGTGTTCAACGGAGATCCGGGGTGAGTATTTTGAAAAAGATGGTGTGAAATACCATCCCGATTGCTACCGGGATCATATTCAGTCCAGATGTGCCTGGTGTGGTGAACCAATCACCCACACCTACTTCGAGCACGAGGGAAAGTCCTATCACGAGACTTGTTACCGTCAGCACATCCTGCCCAGATGCGTCATCTGTGGTGAGCCTTTGGAGGGACGCTATTTTGAGGACGCGTTTGGCAATCAATACCACACTCGCCATACCGGTGAATACCCGGAGTGTGATAATTGCGGTCGCATCATCACGCCCCAGACAACCCGGGGTGGCGAAACTTATTCAGACGGTCGTCACATCTGCACGCTGTGCTTTCAGGCTGCGGTAAAGGATTTGGACCGGTATTATGACATTTTCCACGAAGTGGTGAAGACTCTTGGGTATTACGGTTTTACCGTTGACTTGAACCAGGTGGATATTAAGCCGGTGAATCGCACCCAATTGAAGGATATAGCCGGGCAGGCTTACTCCCAGCAACTCCGCGGATTCTGCAACACCCGCACCCAAACGCTCAATGGCCGGCTGACCAATCAAAGCCACACCATTTATGTTTTAGACAATGTCCCACCTCTGGCCATTGGGTCCACGCTGGCGCACGAACTGATGCACATTTGGATTGCCCAGAACACCACGAATTACCATCAACCGAAACTTGAAGAAGGTGTGTGTAATTACCTGAGCTATATCTACTTAAAAGAATCTGTAAACACCAGCAGTGAGTACATGTTAAGACAATTGCTGGAAAATCCGGACCCGGTTTACGGTGCCGGGTTTCGTGCAGTAAAAAGCAAATTCAGCGGCTATCCGCTGCGAGATCTGCTGGACTATCTCAAGTCCAACTCAACCCTTTGAGCAGAGCGCTTCCACCTCGTCAATTTCTTTGGAGGCGCTGGTAAGATTTTCAAAACCATCGGCTGTGATGAGAATATCATCCTCAATCCGTACGCCAATCCCACGGAATTTTTCCGGTGCGTCTGAATCGGACGCCACATAAATCCCGGGCTCCACGGTAAAGACCATCCCCGGTTCCAGAAGACGATCCTGATCATTTTTCCGATAATCCCCGCGATCATGTACATCCAGTCCCATCCAGTGACCCGTGCGGTGCATGTAGTATTTCTGATACTCACCGGATTCGATCAGCGCATCCGGATCACCTTTAAGCAGACCAATATCCACCATCCCTTCCACCAGCAATTTCACGGTCACCTGGTGCAGGCCTTGCATGGTCTCCCCTGGTTTACAACGGGCGATAATCGCTTTCTGTGCATTCAGGACAACCTCATAGACTGCACGCTGGGCTGGTGTGAGTTTCCCGGAAGCCGGGTAGGTCCGGGTTATGTCGGAGGCGTAATAGCCGTATTCACAACCAGCATCAATGAGCACCAGATCGCCCGGTTTGATTTCGCTGCGATTGGAGACATAATGGAGCACCGTGGCATTGTCTCCGGCGCCCACAATGCTGGTATAGGCCATACCGGTGGCGCCCTGTTGCAGGCAATAGCCTTCAAAAACGCCCTGCAATTGATATTC
>JAIPJR010000079.1 GCA_021734045.1 Fidelibacterota bacterium | reverse complement strand
CTCGTCAGGCTTCGCCCTCCTCAGACATCAATTCAGCTAATCGCTTCCCGGCCTGAGCCGCCCATGCCGCCTGCCCAGTGAAATAGGCATCCATTTGAATGAATTTCACGGGGACCTCTTCCTATCGGCGGTTTAAAAAGATACTTTTAGGAACGATGGGTAGGGAACGCTCTCCGAGCGGTCCGGGACGGAGTTCAGACAACAGAAATTCTACAATCCCGGCGGGATAGTATTATTATAGTACGAATTATCAGGACCCTTTTGTCTTCTAATCGTAGGGCATAATCTCGATGAGGCCGCCGTCCCAGACCATCGTTTTAATCCGTGTAAATTTGGTCTATCCGTCAAATCTGTGTTCGATTCTCCTACTGCCATCCCGCCAATTATTCCTGTCACACGGCGAAATACTTTGCCTGGGGATGGTGCACAATAATCGCCGATGTGCTTTGTTCAGGTACGATTTGAAATTCATCGGTGAGACTAAGCCCAAATTCTTCGGGCTGCAGTAACCTGAAAATCACTTGCTGATGACTCAAATCAGGGCAGGCTGGATAACCGAAAGAATACCGGCTGCCGTGATACTGCTGCTTAAACAGTCCCCGAATCTCGGTACTATCCTCATGATCAATCCCCAATTCCTTCCGAATCCGGGCGTGCCAGTATTCCGCCAACCCCTCGGCGGTCTCCACACCGAATCCATGCCAGTAAAGATAGTCCTGGTATTTGTGAGACTGGAAGAGTTCCTGGGTGTAAGCGCTGGCTTCTGCGCCTACTGTAACCAGATGAAAGGCTACCACATCCCGGTCCCCTGATTCAACGGAGCGAAAATAATCACTGATGCAGCGCCCCGGTGCCTTCTGTTGACGGGGAAATGTCAATACTTCTGCCGGTTCCGGGCCACCCGGTTTGGCATAGATGAGCAGGTCATTTCCTCGGGACTGGCATTCAAAATAACCGTAGAGTACCAGCGGTTGGAGAATCCGATCCCGTTCCGCCTTCATCTGCAATTCCTGAAAAATCGGTTCAATGGTTTCACTTTCCAGCCGGGCAAATTCCGCCGCCGACTGTTTGCCCCGTTTAAAGCCCCACTGTCCCCGAAACAATGCGCTGGTATTGATGTAGGGGTAAATCGCCTTCAGCGGGATGCCCTGCACGACTCGGCGCCCCCAAAAGGGCGGTTTCGGCACTTTCACCGTGTCTAAAGTTTCTGCGAATCTGGACGGCTCTTCCGTCTTATCCTTCGATTTTTGAATGTCTGCTCGTTGTTTGGGTTTTGCTTGATCGGACACTTTGCCAGCCATGATATCGCCCAGTAATCTCAGCCCGTCGAATGCATCTTTGGCATAACTCACCGGACCGGCGTAAATTCCGGCCAGATCCGATTCCACATACTTCCGCGTCAGCGCTGCTCCGCCCAAAATCACTGGTGGAACCAAACCGCGTTCGTTCATGACCTCCAGATTTTCCCGCATGACGATTGTGGATTTTACCAGTAAACCGCTCATACCGATGGCATCTGCCTCATTCAGCTCATAGGCTTGGAGAATGGCGTCAATGGGTTGTTTAATACCCAGGTTCACCACATCGTAACCATTGTTGGTGAGGATAATATCCACCAGGTTCTTGCCGATGTCATGGACATCACCCTTCACGGTGGCCAATACGATTTTTCCCCGGGACTGACCTTCAACCTTCTCCATGTGCGGTTCAAGGTGACTTACGGCCGTCTTCATGGTTTCCGCAGATTGGAGGACGAAGGGGAGCTGCATTTCACCACTGCCAAACAACTCACCAACCACCTTCATCCCATCCAGCAGAATCGTGTTGATTATCTCCAGTGCCGGATGGGTCTGGAGGGCCTCATCCAGGTCCGCTTCTAATCCCGATTTCAAACCATCAATAATGCGCTTCTTCAATCGCTCTTCAACAGGCAGGCTTTCGTCCAGGGCCTCCTTTTTCAGACTGTTGCTCTTCCGATCAGCAAATTTCTCAAGAATGACGCTCAATGGATCATAATCGCTGTCTCTACGGTCAAAAATCAAGTCCTCGAAAAGCGTCCGTTCGTCTGGTTGAATTTTATAATAGGGAATAATTTTGCCCGCATGGATGATAGCTGCGTCAAGGCCTGCTTCAATTGCCAGGTGCAAAAAAACCGAATTCAACACATGCCGTGCCGCCGGATTCAGCCCGAATGAGACATTGGAAACACCCAGACTGGTATGCACACCAGGTAGTTCCTTTTTGATGAGTCGGATTGCCGCCAGGGTCTCCATTGCAGATGTGCGAAATTCCCCATCCCCTGATCCCAGTGTGAAAGTAAGGGTGTCGAAGAACAAGTCACCCGGTCGCATCCCCATCTCCCTAACAGCCAAATCATAAATTCGTCGGGCGACCGCCAGTTTTTGTGCGGCTGTTTTGGCCATTCCGCTCTCATCAATGGTAAGGCAAACCAGTCCGGCACCGAATTCCTGGCAGAGTCCGATAATTTCCCGGGCTTTGGCCTCACCGTCTTCCAGGTTAATGGAATTCACAATCGCCCGGCCGGTGATATTTTCCAAAGCGCTTCGAATGGCATTCACTTCGGTGGAATCAATCATGAGGGGAATGGTGGACTGGGCATTGAGTCGGGAGACAAATTCCCGCATATCCCGGGACTCGTCTCGTCCCACATAGGCCACACACACATCCAGCATGTGGGCACCCTCGTTTATCTGTTCACGCGCGATACTAAGCAGTCCGTCCCAGTCTTCCTGAAGCAAAAATTCCCTGAATTTTTTACTGCCATTGGCATTGGTGCGTTCACCGATAATCAAGGGCTTCGGTTCCTGCACAAAAGCAGACACGGAATAGAGCGAACTGGCCGCCGGTTCGAAGTGAGGCTCACGGGTGCGGGGGTTTTCACGCCCGGCCTGCTCCACCACCGCTTTCAGGTGTTCAGGTGTCGTTCCGCAACAACCACCCACGATATTCACCTGCATGTCATCCACAAAATGCCCCAGGTCATGGGCTAATTCGGGCGGTGTAAGATTATACACCATCTCGCCGTCAATATTCTGGGGCAGACCCGCGTTGGGAATGACGGAAATGGCTTTTGGGGAATGCGCCATCAGGGTACGGACATGCTCACTCATGGCTTTGGGGCCGGTCGCACAGTTCAAGCCAATCACATCTACCGGGTAGGGTTCCAATGCCGTCAATGCGCCCAGCATGTCGGTGCCCAGTAACATGGTGCCGGTGGTTTCCATGGTGACGGATACCACCACGGGAAGTCTGACTTTCCGCTGACGGAAGGTGGTAAAAATGGCGTTCAGAGCGGCTTTCGCCTGGAGGATATCCTGGACAGTCTCCACAATGAGCAAATCCACGCCGCCATCCATAAGGCCACGCACCTGTTCGCTGTATGCGTCCTTCAGATCGGCGTAGGTGGTATGCTGCAGGGTGGGGAGTTTGGTGCCCGGTCCCATGCTGCCGGCCACAAAGCGCGGATGCGCTGGCGTAGAAAAATCATTCACCACCTGGCGCGCGACCCTGGCGGCGGCCTTGTTAATCTCATAGACCTGGTCCGATAAATCGTACTCGTCCAGCACAACCCGCGTACCACCAAAGGTGTCGGTCTCCACCACATCACACCCCACCTCCAGGAAAGAGGCGTGTATATCAGCAATCGCCCGGGGCTTGGAGAGTACCAGCAGCTCGTTGCAGCCTTCCTGGCCCCAGAAATCATCTACCTCAAGATTCAGCCGCTGAATGCTGGTCCCCATGGCGCCGTCAAAGACGATTATTTTTTCATTCAATCTGCTGAGGAATTTATCCATCATTTAAATCGTATCCTTTTTTGAGATTTGGAAGTTAGGCGAAGGCTGATTTGTTTCAAGAGATGAATTAACGCAATCGATCAATGGCATTGATTCATAGTCGAACTGACGGAGTCGGTAATGTTGTGTTTTCCGTTTGTAGAACGCCGGGTATGATTACATTTGCGCGTGATGAGCAAATATTTAGCCATACTGATTTTGTCCGGGTTTTTTCTGGCTTGTAACCAGATGGATCCGGAAGCCGGTACACCCACGGACCAGGTTGAAAAAACACCGGATTCGGAGAGTTGGAATTCTGAAATCTACATTGACACGGATGGCAGGCGAGCGGTTGTGGCGCGGGCTGATTATCTGGCCCAGTTTAACGAGAGTAATGAAATCGAGCTTATCGGGAATGTGAAACTGGATTTTTTCAACGAAGTTGGTGAGCATGTTTCCATTCTCAATGCCGATACAGGGCTGGTTCATCAAAACCGCAAATGGCTGGAAGCGCGCCACAACGTGGTGGTGGTCTCTGATTCCGGAATTACGCTGCGAACCGATCAGCTCATGTGGCATGAAGCGAAAAATCGTATTCAGACTGAGCGGCCGATTATGCTCACCACCGAATTGGACACACTTTACGGCATTGGATTTGAGTCGGACGCCAATCTGGAAAATTGGACCATTCGGAATCCCACCGGCGTGACCTACCGGGAGTTCAGTTATGACTGAAAACCCTGACGGAAAAGTTTTCTCCGGGCTTGAACTGGTCAAACGCTACGGGAAGCGGACCGTGGTGGACAAGGTGTCTATCGATGTCCACAAGGGTGAAGTGGTGGGGTTACTGGGGCCGAATGGCGCTGGTAAAACCACTACTTTTTACATGATGACCGGCATGATTCGTCCCTCCAGCGGGACGGTTTTTTTGAATGGGAAAGATGTCACCCACGCAGCCATGTACGCCCGGGCACAAGCCGGTGTGGCTTACCTGCCGCAGGAAGCCAGTATCTTTCGCAAACTCACGGTCGAACAGAATATCCAGCTTATTCTGGAGACGCTGGATTTCACAAAATCCCAACGTCAGGAGCGGTTGGAGTTCTTACTGAACGAATTGTCCATCGCCCATATCCGTAAGAATAAAGGATACCAGCTTTCCGGTGGTGAACGCCGACGCACGGAAATCTGTCGCGCCCTGGTAACGGAACCGGATTTTATCCTGCTGGACGAGCCCTTCGCCGGTGTTGACCCCATTGCTGTAGAAGATATTCAGAGTATTGTACTGAAACTGAAAGCGCGGGGAATCGGCGTACTCATCACCGACCACAATGTGCATGAAACACTCTCCATTACCGACCGGGCATATTTACTTTTTCAGGGGAAAATATTATTATCTGGTACGGCCGAATACCTGGCAAATGACGAAAAAGCCAAAACACTTTATCTGGGGAGCAATTTTCGACTGGATCGTTGATTCAACTTATTATGCGAATGGTATTGCAGTAAAAATATGGTTCAACTCTCACAACATCTGGAATTAAAGCAAACCCTCACACCGCAGCAGATTTTACTGTCCACGCTGTTACAGTTGCCCACCCTTGCTTTGGAACAACGCATCAAGCAGGAGTTGGAGATTAATCCGGTTTTGGAAATGATTGACGATGTGGAAGACGAAGAAACGACGGAACTGGAGACTGAGGCAGAGAAAGAGGAAAACGATAGCGAAGACGAAGACAGCGCCGAGGAGGCAGAAGAAATTGACTGGGATGAGTATTTCCAGAATGATGGCTATGAAGCTAAACAGGAAACCGATCATAGCCAGGAAGAGGTGGAGTTTCAAAATGCCTACAAACCCAGTCTGCCAGAATCACTGCTTGAGCAGGGGCTGGAACTGAATCTATCGGAATCTGAGTATCTGATTTTTGAAGAGCTGGTCTGGAGTATGGATGACAGGGGGTACCTGGTGGTACCGCTGGAATATGTGGCTGAAAAGGTGGAAAGCCCACTTGAGATGGTGGAGAATGTCCACCGTCAATTGATGCGGCTTGAACCCGCCGGTGTAGGTGCCCGCAGTCTGCAGGAATGCCTGCTGGTACAGATTTCTCTGCGGCATCCCGATTCCCACGCCCACCAGATTATCCGGGACCATTTTGAAGATTTTGCCAATAAACGCTACGAGCGCATCATCAAAGCGCTGGACTTAACCCGGGATGAATTGCTGGACGCGGAGGAAATGATTGAACATCTGAATCCCAAGCCCGGTGAAGGCTATCTGGATACCCACACCAATTACATTACGCCTGATTTTGTGGTGCGGGAACAGGACGGGGATTTCCTGGTGACGCTCAATGATACCTTTATCCCTGAATTACGCCTTTCCAGCCGGTATATCGACCTGCTCAGTCAGCAGAAGCAACTGGACTCTGAAGCCAAGACATTCCTGAAAAAGAAAGTGGAATCGGCCAAATGGTTCATCAATTCGATTCAGATGCGCCGGATTACCATGATGAAGGTCATGCACGCCATTATCGAATATCAGCACGACTTTTTTATGCATGGCAAAGGTCATCTGCGTCCCATGATTTTGAAAGATATTGCCGATCGCATCGGGATGGATATTTCTACTGTCAGCCGTGTCACCAATGGCAAATATGTGCAGTGTGACTGGGGTACATTTGAGTTGCGCTACTTCTTCAGTGAAGGCATTGAAAGTGATGACGGCGAGAACATTTCCACCCGGCGTATTAAGGAACGGCTCCGAAAGATTATCGAAGATGAAGATAAAAAACGCCCCATTAGTGACGAGTTATTGTCGAAAATGCTCCAGAAAGAGGGCTTTCCCGTGGCGCGCCGAACCGTTGCCAAGTACCGGGAGCAGATGAAGATTCCCGTCGCCCGGTTACGACGGGAAGTGTAACGCCCGTTCACACGCGCTTTCAGCGTTGCTCTTGATTGTTCATCCCCACGCAAAGAATTGATAAAACCGGCGAAATGAGCCATATTAAAGAGCTTGAGAGCTGTTGTTCCCCGATTGTGTAGAAAGGAAGAAAATGCAGCAAAAAAAACGCACACAGAAATTTTACGATAACCACAAATTCATTCACAGTCCGAACGGGCGCCTGGTTCGCATTTTATCAGAATACACCGGACCGCAGCAGCTTTTCCGACGTATGAAGGTGAAGGATACCATTGTCTTTTTTGGCTCAGCCCGTCTGAAACCGGAAGATGATGCCAGACAGGCTTTGGCTGAGGCAAAAACGCAAGGGGCTTCGGTAGAGAACCTGGCTGAATTGGAGCGGGATGTTCGAACGGCCGTCTATTATGAAAAAGCGCGTGAGCTCTCCCGGCGGATGACCGAATGGTCGATTGGCCTAAAGAATGGTCAGCGCCGCTTTATCGTTGCCACCGGTGGTGGCCCGGGCATTATGGAAGCCGCGAATCGGGGCGCTTCTGAAGCAAAGGGGGTATCGGTGGGACTCAATATTTCCCTGCCATTTGAACAAAGTGGGAATGATTACATCACACCAGAACTGGAGATGGAATTTCACTACTTTTTCATGCGCAAATATTGGTTCGTCTATTTCGCTAAAGCGCTGGTGGCTTTCCCTGGTGGTTTCGGGACTATGGATGAATTGTTTGAGACGCTAACGCTCATTCAGACGGGCAAGATCCACAAGGAAATGCCCATTGTATTGTTTGGGAAAGCATTTTGGGACGCAGTAGTAAATTTTGAGCAGTTGGTGGAATTTGGCGTCATCAGTGCTTCGGATCTGAATTTGTTTCTGAAAACCGACAGTGTGGACGAGGCATTCGAATACCTTACAACGCATTTGAGCAGACATTGGTTATAATAAATCCAACCGAGCATGGAAGGAGATGATTTGATCATGACATTACCCTCCCGTGAAGAAGCCTGGCAACTTTTGTGTGAGTACACCAAGACCGATTCTCTGCGCCGCCATGCGCTTGGTGTAGAACAAGCCATGCGTAAGATGGCGGAAAAATATGATGGCGATGTGGATGAGTGGGGACTGACCGGTTTGATGCACGATTTTGATTATGAAAAATACCCCACAGCTGAGGAACATCCTTATAAGGGAAATGAAATTCTCACCGAAAAGGGTTGGCCGGAGTCCATTTGCACAGCCATTATGGGACACGCCACCTACACGGGTGTACCCCGGGAATCGGACATGGCCAAAGCACTGTTTGCAGTAGATGAATTGGTGGGATTTATATTTGCCGTCACCTATGTGCGTCCTTCCAAATCCATTCTGGAGGTCACACCTAAATCGGTGAAAAAGAAGCTGAAGCAAAAATCTTTTGCCGCCAGCGTAAATCGTGAAGATATCGTTCAGGGGATGGCGGAGTTGGGGCTTGATCCTACCGAGCATTTTCAGTTTGTCATCGATGCCTTGAAAGAAAAAGCGGAAGTGTTGGGATTAAAGGGATCTGTGCATTGAGCGAGGCGAGTGATGGGTAATGCGTGATGCGCGGAGAGTCAAAAGTTCACCCCGTGAAATGCGAATGGATGAGCATAATTCACCAGGGTAAAATAAACGTGCTTCATTGTCATTCCGGAAGGTGTCCGAGGGCAGCTGGACGGAACTGAGGGGCTTTTTGGTTAACCACGAATGCGGACCGCTCAGCGAGCGGTCCCTACCCAATTGCTTATTTGTTAAAAAAAAGCGAGCCCGGTTTTGGCCAGGCTCACATTTTCAGTGTATCAGATGTGTCGGGTTAGAAATTCGATCAGATCAGGAAACGGGCTTTGCCAGCGTCTGGAGATCAAAATTCAGTTTGAAATCATCATAGATGAGCTTATCCCCTATGTCCGGAAAAAATTTCCCTGACCGATAACGGATATCCCACAGTGTCCTGTCCACCGTGACCTCACCCTGTGCGTGCCAGGTGCCGTTTGTATTTTCATTGACAATCAGCGGAAAGGTCACTGGATGGGTAATTCCCTTGATAGTGAGATCAGCGGTAACGGTGATGCTATCATTTTCACCGTAAGCGAGCTTTGTCAGGCTCAGGGTTGCTTCAGGAAATTTTTCCACCATGAAGAAATCATCACTTTTCAGGTGATTCACCAGTTTGGCATTCCATTCAGGCGATTCAATATCTTCATCAGTGATGGTATTCATCTGAGCTATTGCCTGTCCGCCAACAAGTTGACCATCTTTAATCACTGCATAACCACGCGCAATATCCACCGTGCCATGATGTTCACCGGTTACCTTGTGTGCCCACCAGCCAAGTTTACTTGCCTGCGTGTCCAGCATCAGCGTGTCACCAGCCATAGCAGACTGTGCATCTTTATTCATACCCGCTTTTTGGGCTGTTTGTTGATTATCACCACTGCAGCTGGTTAAAATCCAGGCTGTCAGGATTAATCCCGGAACCAGCCGGGTCCAGTGGGTGAGCCGTAAGGCTTTTACATTCGCAGTCATTCGATCGCGATTCATTTTATCCATTCCTCTCTCTTATCTTTTTTGATTCATCTTGTTTATATACATCATGCTTGTTCAAGTTCATCTGTTGTCATGGGAATATCCAGCAAGAGCAGTTCGCTCTGCTCCCGAGCTTCAAATACAACGGGATCCGTGGTATTCCAAATACCCAGGGCATCCCGATTTTTTAGAGAATGTCCCGCCATATTTACTTCCCCGTCCACGACCAATGCATACACGCCATTCTCTGGATGCTGAATAGTGTAGGACAGTTCAGTATTGGCGTCCAGATGACCCCGGCTGATCCAGGCGCGCTGGAAAATTTTCGCCATGCCGTCCCCGCCAGTTGGTGAAACCAGCGTGTGCCATTGGTTTCTGGTTAGATTCTCCGGCAGGCGAAATTGTTCATATCGCGGTTTCAGGTTCTGTTGTTCCGGCATAATCCAAAGCTGAAACAATTTCACTGGTTCATCAGGAGACGGATTCGCTTCTGAATGGACGATGCCAGTCCCGGCTGACATAATCTGGATCTCACCTGCCGAAATAGTTCCGGCAGAACCCAGACTATCCTCATGGCGCAGCGTCCCGGACAGGGGAATGGTAATGATTTCCATATTGTCATGGGGATGCATCCCGAAGCCACTAGCCGGTGAGATGGTGTCATCATTCAGTACTCGCAGCATACCGAAGTGCATTTTGTGTCGATCAAAATACTGACCAAAGCTGAAGGAATGGTAGGTATCTAACCAACCCATCTGGATATGACCCCGACCTGTGGCGGGATGAAAAAGGGTTTGCATCTATGTTCACTCGCTTTCTGGTGATTTGGAGTGGTTAATAGTATCGTTTAGGTGATTTTGGGTACCCAAAACTTTACAAAGCCGGCTAAGTTCTGTCTGTTCTGATTCTGACAGAACCGCAAATTCTTCCAGAATCAGTTTGAGATTGAGTTGAAATGCCGGCTCAATGATGGACCGGCCGGTGTCCGTCAGATCAATCATGACCATACGACGATCGACTTTGTCCCGGGTACGGGTGACCCAGCCGTGGCTCTCCAGGTTGTCAATGACGGTGGTAAGGTTCCCGGTACTCAGGAGTACTTTTTCACTGATGGAGCGCTGACATTGGGGACCCAAATGGAGCAAAGCTTCCATGACAGCAAACTGACTGGAAGTGAGCCCATGTTGGCGGGTTACCAAAAAATGTCGTCGGTTTACCGAGTTAGTAGCCCGATTGAGCTTGATATAGGTATCCAGTGCCAATTTTTCTTTTGCGGTTCCTTTGTAATGTGTTCCCATGGCAGATAGTTTAATCTTAAATAGTCCGATGTCAAACTATATTTCAGGCCCTAATTACTGTGAGAGGGTTTTTTGTGGACGGTTGGTTTAGAGTTAGAGAAAGTGAAAGAGGAAAGAGGGAGAACACGGATTGGCGCGGATAGATAATGGCATGGCAACCCGCCATGAACTGACATATCCATGCAATACGAGGATTTTGAATGTCCCTAGCCCCGGGAATCATCCCGGGGGGATAGAACCCCCGACTAAATGATCAGGTTTTTCACAACAAGACTTGAAAATTGTTGGGGAAAACCGAGTACGAAAAGGCATTCACCACGGAGAGCACCGAGTTGGCACAGAGGGCACGGAGAAATTAGAAGAAAGAGGAAAGCGCCCAATTTTGTCCCGATATTTCGGGGTTGCGTTTTGAATAACCGCGTAGCGGTTACGGTATTGTAGCAAACCACCCCCTCAAAAACCAGACTACCGCGTAGCGGTTACGGATAAGATGGCCAGAGCACGCGTACGAGAACGATAATGCGTACGAGAACGAGTATGTGAAATCCCGCAATTAATCAGTTCCTTCCTCGCGGGGGGGCGCTTTTCGTCGTTT
>JAIPJR010000078.1 GCA_021734045.1 Fidelibacterota bacterium | reverse complement strand
AGTTGGTTTGATTGCCCCATGGGTAGGTGGACTCGTAAGTGACATCAACCAAATTACCTTGAATATGGAGCAGCGGAGAAGACCAGTTACCCCCGGACTGATTCCAGCCACTCACGAAAACATGGTCGCCATCCGGTGTACCGGTGATATCCTTCAAATCCACCTCCGTCCCACTCTCCAGCCGCTGGAAACCGCTCCCGTCGTAGTGCACAATACTCCCGCCATTCCCCACAAACCACACATCCTCCGGTGAGGAGCCCCAGATGGTGTTGATGGATGGCATTCCCGGGAAAGTGCTGTTACCCGGGTCAAATCTTGTGAAGCTTGCACCATCAAAATGGAATGCTAAACCCCATTTACCGAACCATATATCATTTCCAGAATTTGCCCATATTGCCGTTATCGGTCCAAAAAATCCGCCTGGTGCTATTCTCAATACCTCCCATTCCTGACCCTCCCAACGCGCAGCATTGAAGTCGCCACTGTCTGTCTTAACCATCCCCACCGCCCAGATATTGTTTTCATCAATAATAGCCACATCATTGAAATAACTGCCGTAATCACCCAGGGTGTCGATGGTCCAGGTAAAGTCATGACTGGTGGTGTCCAGGGTGGTGACGGTGAGGGTGTTGCTGGTGTCTATGACCTTATTGTCGTGCACCGACTGACGCTGCACCTGATACTGGTAGCTATGGGCAGGTTCGAGTCCCGCATCCACAACCAGCGTTTCCGGTGGTGTGAAGGCAAAAGATTGAGTTGCCTCACCATCCCGGGTCAGGATGATGGGTATGGATGTGGTGGCGCCGGAGTCGGTCTGGGTCAGAGACAGTTTCAGCCAGGCTTCGGTACAACTCACATCCAGCTTTTCCAGCACCAGGTCACTGTCGGGGTAGGGTTCCGGCTTTTCCGGCTCCTGGCAAGCGGAGAAGAGAATCATGACACTGGTGAGGATTATTACCCTGCTAATGAGAATGGAAGAAAATAAATGGGGTTTCATGTTTGAATTGGTATCCGGTTTTTATGAGTTTTTCGCTTATTTTTAGCGGTCTGTCGGGAGTTTGCACGCAAATATTACTGATGCCAAGTATTTTTTACAGGTGAGAAAACCCCTGAATAGGTTTGGGATTTCTGCCATCTCAAACCATTCGATTCCATTCGATTGATTCGATGTCTGATTTTTTAAACCACAGGAAGCAAAAGGCATTTAACCGCAAAGGCGCAGAGTAAAACGCCAAGTTCGCAGAGGAGCGTGATATAACTCAGACTGCGGTTGGCGCTGGATTTCTGTTTTGAGAATTGAGATTTAACGATTTGGAATTTGTTTGAGATTTGATGCTTGTGATTTGGGAATTCTCTCACTTTTGCCACAGATGAACGCAGACAAACACAGATGAAAAGGACCGGAAAATCTTAACCGCGAAGGCGCAAAGCCAAACGCGAAGGTCGCAGATGTAATTTTTTTGCCGCGGAGTGGGCGGATTTCCGTTTGGAGATTTACCGCGAGGCAAAAAGCAGACGCAGCGCTTGCTAAGACTGAATGAAGCTTTTTGTACCAGTCCAAGGGATGAACCGAAGGAGAACAGACATTTCTTCACTGACTCCCACTAAACAATTTGATAATCGCAATTCGCTCATCCGATCATCCGCAAATCCGGAATCCCTACTTGTTTGAGATTTGATGCTTGTGATTGGGAATTCCCCTACTCGCTTACCCGTCTACCCGCTTACACTAAAACACGAATTTCACGAAGGTGCACGAATTAAATAGAACACCGATTACACAGATTTAGCAGATTTTCACGGATTAATATGGTTGTGGGGAATAAAAATGTTCCATGCTCAATTGACGAGATCCCTCAGCTCCGTTCGGGATGACAACCAAGAGGAAATTCTACTGATTATTAAAGATACTTCGCCGCTTCCAGGGCAAAATAGGTCAGGATAATATCCGCGCCGGCCCGTTTCATGGCGGTCAGCGTCTCCAGCATGACCTTGGTACCATCAATCCAGCCCTTGGCGGCGGCGGCTTTAATCATGGAATATTCGCCGGAGACATTGTAGCAGGCTATGGGCAAACTGGTCATTTCCCGCACCCGGGCGATCACATCCAGATAAGCCAGGGCGGGTTTCACCATGAGAATGTCGGCACCTTCGGCAATGTCCAACTCCGCCTCTTTGAGGGCTTCCCGTACATTGGCCGGATCCATCTGATAGGCTTGGCGGTCGCCAAATTGGGGCGCTGACTCGGCGGCCTCCCGGAAGGGACCGTAATAAGCAGAGGCATATTTTACGGCGTAACTCATGATGGGAATCTGCTCAAAATCATTTTCATCCAGCGCCATGCGAATGGCATCCACCATCCCATCCATCATGCCGGAGGGAGCAACCATGTCCACACCAGCGCGGGCATGACTCACCACCTGTTTCTGCAGATAGGTGAGGGTGGTGTCATTGTGCACATCATTTTCATGGATAATGCCGCAATGTCCGTGATCGGTGTATTCGCACATGCATATATCGGTGATGATGTAGAGTTCGGGGAAATGCTTCCGCAGAAAACGAATGGATTGTTGAATAATACCCTTATCATCATCAATGGCATCGGAGCCGGTAGCATCTTTCTCTGACGGAATACCGAACAGAATCACACGGGTAATGCCCGCATTCATCAAATCAGCGATGTGATGACCCACTTTGTCCAATGACCATTGATAAATACCGGGCATGGAGGGGATTTTGTGTTTTTTATTTTTCCCCGCAGTGATAAATACCGGCATCACCAGATCATTCGGCGTGACATGGTTTTCACGAACCAGTCCACGGATATTGGTATTCCGCCGTAACCGGCGGGGACGATAGATTAAATGACGATGATCCAAATCCATTTCCAGCTCCTTCGCGTGTTGCTTACGTGTCCTCTTCCGGTTCAATTCCCAGCAATCTGTCACTCAACTCCACCGCATTTTTAATGGTATCGGCAACGGAAATGCCGTTGCGATAATTTCCGGTGAAATACAATCCCGGGTAACGCGATTCCAGCTCATCCAGACGATCTTTGTACTGCCCGTAGCCCACATCGTACTGAGGAATGGCTTTGGGCCAGAACTGGTGGTGGGTGTACACCGGTTTTCCCGTAACACCCAGCGTGACCTTCAAATCCACCAATGCCAGGGTAATCAGTTCGTCCACCGGCTTTGCCGCCAATTCGGGCTGCCGGACACCGCCGATGAAAATGGTGAGTGTTACATGGTCTTGGGGTGCTCGCATGGGGAACAGGGTTGATGTGAACAGGGCGCCCAAAATATTAAAACCTTCCACCTTGGGGATGAGCATTCCAAATCCATCCAGGGGATGCTGCACATCTTCGCGCTTAAAACCCAGCGTAAGGCTGAAAACCGGCGGATGGTATATTTCATCGAAGGGCTTAAATTCCGGTTCTGGCCGGCCGTTGACAGTCAAATTGGGGATACCGAAAGCCGTCCCGGCATAAATCACCTTCTCAGCCTGCAATTGCGTCACTGCGCCACCACCGGTCGAAAAACTCACCTGCCATTTCCCGTCGATTTGGGAAATATCTGTCACCCGGGCATTTTTCCGCACGGCGTTTCCCAATTTCGTTGCCAGCATTTCCGGTAACATTTTCAAGCCACCTTTGAAGGAAAACATCCGGGCGGCCTGTTTGGATTTTTCCTGGCGCTTTTTACGCTCTTTCGCGCCCTTTATCTGACCTTTCACAAGCCCACCGTACTTTTGTTCAAGTTCGTACAGCTTGGGAAAACCGTGCTTCACGCTCAGGTGTTCCGGATCCCCGGCATAGACGCCGGCTACGAAGGGATTGATGACATAATCCAGAAATTCTTTTCCCAGTCGCCGTACCACGAACTGAGCCAGCGACTCTTCATAGCGATTATCCCAGGAACCCTTGAACAGCTCTTTTACCATGCCCAACTTGCCCATGGGACTGAATAAGGGTGTTGTGAGCATGCCACCGGGTGAGGAGGGCAGGGCATGGGGTTGTTTGTTCCGCACCAGAAAACGCTTGGCGGAAGCGTCATTGGCGTAAACTTTTTGCTCGTCTAACCCCAGATCTGTGACCAGGGCGGTGACTCTCGGTGAGGTCTCCAGAATGGTATTGGGTCCCAATTCGGCTAAAAACCCCTCCGACAATACAGTTTGAACCGGTCCGCCGATCTGATCATTGGCTTCCAGCAATGTGACATCCCCGCCGGCAGATTGTAACCGGTAGGCGACGGTGAGGCCGGCAATGCCGCCCCCGATGACAATCGTTGATTGCGATTGTGATTGTGATTGAATTTGTGTCATGCTTCCACGCGCTCCCGTATAAGTTTCTCCAGCACAGCAATAAATTCATTCAAATCTTGTACCGTATCAGCGCGTTCGTACTGCTGAATGCCAATTTCCCGGGCAAATTCCCGGGTTTGAATGTCCAGTTCGTACAATGTCTCCACATGTTCGGAGACAAAGGCGATGGGGAAGACCAAAACGCTGGTGACACCTTTTTGAACCAGATCTGTCAAAGCGTCCTGGATCTCCGGTCCCAACCACTTCACCGGTCCCACCTTGCTCTGGTAGCACAAAGAGTAATTGTAGACGCGTTTCAATTCGTCCATGATTAATTCCATGTTCGCATTGATCTCTTTTTCATAAGGATCACCTGCTTCAATCCGGCTGACCGGAATGGAGTGCGCCGAAAACAGGATGTGGGGTGGTTTGTGAAATTTGGAGAGTGTGGCGCGAATTTGATTGGCACAGGCTTTCACATAACCCGGCTCGGCATAAAAACGCTCAATGACAATGGGTTCGGGCAGATCGTGAGCGTGTCGCTTCCATTCATTCACAATCGACAATGTGGTTGTGGTGGAATAATGGGGGTACATGGGCACCAGGATTACACTGTCAAAATCACCCTGCCGCACCTCCTCTGCAATTTCAGCGATGAAGGGATGCCAGTAGCGCTGGGCTGTGAAGACGGTGAAATCGCCGTGTTGATTCAGTCGGCGCTCCAGTTTTAATGCCTGGGCGACGGTATTTTCATGCAGTGGTGATCCCCCACCGATGGCGGCATAGTACTTTTTGGATTTGGGCGCCCGGAAGGTGGCAATCATACTGGAGAAAAAAGCCTGCCCGAATTTGCCGAATGGAAAATCGAAAATATCCGGATCGGCGAAGAGTTGCTTAAGGAAAGGACGAACTTCCGACAGGTTTGAGGGCGCGCCCAGATTGGCGACGATAACGGCGTGCTTCATCGTGATTCACCACAAAAGCTAAAAGGCATTAACCGCAAATCACGCAAAGTTTCCGCGAAGGACGCAGAGATAATTTTAACAGATATCAATCAAATGTCTTCCTGCAATGAAATACCATTTCTACGCCGTCACCCTGAGTTCGTCGAAGGGCGCGTAGAATTTATTGATTGCCAATTTATAAAACCCAAGATGTCCTTCGACCCTGCTTTGCTTCGCACGGGCGGGCCCCATGAAATTCATCTGGAAGATGAGCATTTCACAGGGACAGGCAAGTTTCAGGAAGATATCTTGGGTTTTTCTTGAGTGTTTCAATTAGAGAAATTCGTGCAATTCGTGGTTAAATATTTTTGCCTTTATCAGTGGTTTCTGCGTTCATCTGCGGCGGTGATATTTTAGTGTCTTTGTGGTGAACTGACTAAACCGTCTTTGAAAAACGCCCTTCACCCTGACCCAAATAGGCATCAAAAGTCATGGCGATATTTCGGATGAACAGCCGACCTTTGTTGGTCACTGTGAGTCTATCATCCGCCAGCACCAGAAGTTCATCAGCCACAAACTCATCTAGATTGTTCAGCTCACGGTCAAAATGCTGCTTAAAATCCACACCAAGATTCTGGGACAATTGAGCATAATTCAGCGCCAGATCACACATGAGGCGCATGATGACCGAGCGCCGCAGTTTGTCATCTTCAGTAAGTAAATATCCCTTTTCAATGGGCAATTCACCCTGGTCCAGATGTTTGTAATACGCCGCCACATTTTTAGTGGATTGGGCGTAGATATCTTCCAATTGACTGATGGATGACATGCCGAAACCATAGATGTCCGCGCCGGCCTTGGTGCTGTAGCCCTGGAAGTTTCGCTGTAATGTTTTCTCCCGTTGAGCCACGGTCAGTTCGTCATTCTCCAAGGCAAAATGGTCCATACCAATGTACACATAACCGGAAGAGGTGAGCGTCTCGATAATCATCTTCAGCATCTGGAGTTTTTCCTCCGGGCCCGGCAAATCCTCTTCACGAATCAATTTTTGGTGCGGTTTCATCCAGGGAACATGGGCGTAATTGAATACCGCCAGCCGGTCCGGTTTCATTTCCAGAATCGACTGCAGCGTTTTTTCAAATGATGCCCGTGTCTGTAAGGGCAGTCCGTAAATCAAATCCAGATTCAGCGACTGGTAGCCGATATCCCGGGTCCAATCCACAATCTCCGTGATCATTTCCCGGGAATTGATACGGTTGACCGCTTTCTGCACCGCCGGATCAAAATCCTGCACACCAATGGATGCCCGGTTGAATCCCACATCGTAGAGTGCCTGTACATGATCACGGGTCAAACCGCGCGGATCCATTTCACAGGCGACTTCCGCATTGTCATCGAAGCGGAATGTCTCTAGAATCTTGTTTCCCAGTCGCCGGATCTGCTCCGGTGACATATAGGTGGGTGTGCCACCACCAAAGGCCTGCTGCACCACTTTCCGATCCGGATTGATGCGTGATTTGAACAGATCCAATTCTTTAAACAAATAGGTCAGATAATCTTCAATTTTGTCTTTATTGCGCGTGATGACGGTGGTACACCCGCAGAAATAACACAAGGTATCGCAGTAGGGTATGTGGAAGTAGAGGGACAAATCCCGGTCATTGGTGAGATTGTTGGACTGAATGGTCCGCTCCCAGTCCGGTAAGCCCACATTCTCCGAAAAATGGGGCGCTGTGGGGTAGCTGGTATAGCGGGGACCAGGCTTGTTGTATTTTTCTACAAGATTGAGATCCACTTCTATGGTCATTTATTTATCCTCTATCCTCGAATTTTGTGAAGTTGGACACAACACAAAAGTTGGTTTGGGGTTATACTTAACGTTGCCCGTTGGCACTTAAACTTCCCCCTGAAAATTCCGAATGGTATCCACCAATGTTTCGACACAACTCAATTTGGCGCTGGGTAAAATGCCGTGTCCTAAATTGAATATGTGACCGGGACGATTCTGCATCGCCAGTAGAATTTTCATCGTCTCCCTGCGAACCACATCCGGTTCCGTACTCATCAATACCGGATCCAGATTGCCTTGAACAGCAATGCCACCACCCAGTGCATCATAGAAATTCTCAACGGGAATCGTCCAGTCTACCCCCAAAATCGCAGCCCCGGTGCGTTTCAAATCAGCCAGCCAGTGGTGCGATCCCTTGGAGTACACGATGACCGGGACATCAGCTTGCAAAGCCTCCACAATCCGGGCCATGTACTGTCCCGACCCGCGCCAAAAAGTATCGTGGCTTAATATACCACCCCAACTATCGAAGATTTGCACCGCGTCCACACCGGCGGCAACCTGTGTTTTCAGATACTGGATTACAGCCAGCGTGATTTTATCCAATAACGTCTCCAGCAGGGCTGGATTACTGTATAACAGCGTTTTGATGCCGGCGTATTCCTTTGAACTTCCCCCCTCAATCATATAGGTGGCCAATGTCCAGGGAGAACCGGCGAATCCAATGAGAGCGGTCTTGTCACCAAGCTTTTCCCGGGTCAGGCTCAGAGCGGCAGGCACATAGGCCAGCTTTTCCGCCACACCATCCACGGAAAGCCGGGTGATATCCGCTTCGGTCTGCACCGCAAAGGCCATTTCAATGCCACCCTGCTCCCGAAAACTGTAGGGCTGTCCCATGGCTTCCGGTATCACCAGGATATCACTGAAAATAATGGCTGCATCAAATCCAAACCGTTCAATAGGCTGGCGTGTCACCTGCGCCGCCAATTCCGGTGTTTGCACCATTTCCAAAAAACTATGCTGCTCTTTCAGTGCACGATATTCCGGCAGATACCGACCTGCCTGGCGCATGAGCCAAACCGGTGGCCGATCCAATTTTTCGCCTATGCAGGCAGCCCGGAAACGTTCTCGTCCCGTCAAATTCATGAATTAAGTCAACTCCCTGATTAATGTGAGCAGTACCTGCTGAATTTCCGGTTCCTCCGATTCCCAATGCACCTTCCCGCCTGCTGATTCAATCTCCGCGGACGTACTGGGACCGATGGAGATCCAATGCGTGTCCAGGCCGGTTAAATCTTCCCGTTTCAAACTGGATAAAAATCCTTTCACGGTAGAGGGCGAGGTGAAGACAACATATTCGTCCTTTGAATCGGAAAATCGTTGGCGCAAGTCTGCATTTTCCAGAATGTCTGTGCGGTAAACCGGAAAGCGATCAAACCTCCAGCCGTTTTTTTCCAACCAATCGGGAAATTCCGGACGCGGCTCCTCGGCGGTAAACAGTACCACCGGTCGTTTTGCCAGTGTGGCAAATGTTCGGGTCAGCCCTAAAGCGTTTTGTTCCATCGGCTGGGCGGCCGGTCGTTGAAATGTGGTTCGTACCTGTTGTGCTGTCGCCGCTCCCACCGCCCAGACAATCGCCTGCTCCAAATCCAATGTCGTCTGCTCGCTGACCGCCCACTCGGACAATCCAATGACACCGTTGCGGCTCAGAAAGACCGCATACGGCTCCCGCGCCAAAGCGTTTTGAACAGCGTCAAAATTTTCAGGTGTAAAATAGCTGATCCGAATGGTGGGATGATGGTGCAATGTTACGCCGCTGAGCAGGTCACGATCCAATCGTGGTGCGCGTAGTCCGGTGTAGATAATGGTAGGTTTGGTAGTCATTGCCGTCATCAACTCCCCAAAAGTTCCTTTGCTCCCAGAGAAATGAAGCGCCCGGCCAACTTTTCACCCAGTACTTCTGCCTCCTCCGGAGAGCCGGTTAACGATTCCCGGATTTGGTGTGTTCCGGCATAATTGGAGACAAAACCGGTCAGTTTCAATTGATCCCCTTCCTGGCGTGCCCACGCGCCCAGTGGAACCGAGCAGCCCCCTTCCAACTTTCGTCCGAATGCCCGTTCAGCTTTGCAAGCCTGTACGGTTTCCTCATCTACGATAGCCGTGAGCAATTCCAATACATCGCGCCGGCTGGCATTTACTTCCAGCCCAATCGCACCTTGGCTTACAGACGGCACAAAACAATTTGGATCCAGATAGGCCGCGATTTCGCCAGCCATTTCCAACCGCTCCAACGCCGCGGCCGCCATGATAATGCCGTCCCAACCGTTTTCTTTCAATTTTCTCAACCGCGTATCAATGTTACCCCGCAGGTCGGTGAATTGCATCCCGGGCTTGAGATTCAGAATCGCCGCTTTACGTCGCAAACTGCCGGTGGCGATGGTGCCGTTGTCGGGAATGTCTTCAATAGAATGCCATTTCAGCGAGATCAGCGCATCACGAGCATCTGCCCGGGGGGGAGAACCGCCATAAACCAGACCGTCAGGTAGTGTGGTGGGCAGGTCTTTCAGGCTGTGCACCGCCAGTTGGATGTTATCGGCCAAAAGTTCCGCTTCAATCTCCGCAGTGAACAAACCTTTATCGCCAATTTTTGGCAGGGGAATGTCCTGAATGGCATCGCCGCGGGTGGTGATTTTACGGATTTCAATTTCCAGTCCCGGATGGGCTTGCTCCAACAACGCTTTAATGTGGTGTGTTTGCCACATGGCCAGCTGACTACCCCGACTGCCGATGACGATTTTCATTTAACCATATTCCAATCTATGTGCCTGTCTGTGGCAACGATTCTTAATTGATGTCTATTCGACCTGGCATCAGTTAAAATCCCCTCCCCCGGAGGGGTGGGGTGGCAGAGCGTAAGCGAGGCCAGACCGGGGTGGGTTATCTTCGGTAAACCTGCAGATTTCACAGTATGCAAATCTGTAAACTGGATAGCGCTTGGAGCCTTGTTTTCCCTCACCGCAGCGTGACATTTTTTTGCAACGACTCTTAATTGATGTCTATTCGACCTGGCATCAGTTAAAATCCCCTCCCCCGGAGGGGTGGGATGGCAGAGCGTAAGCGAGACCAGACCGGGGTGGGTTATCTTCGGTAAATCTGCAGATTTCACAGTACGCAAATCTGTAAACTGGATAGCGCTTGGAGCCTTGTTTTCCCTCGCTGTAGCGTGACAATTTTTTGCAGCGACTCTTAATTGATGTCTATTCGACCTGGCATCAGTTAAAATCCCCTCCCCCGGAGGGGTGGGATGGCAGAGCGTAAGCGAGGCCAGACCGGGGTGGGTTATCTTCGGTAAACCTGCAGATTTCTCAGTACGCGAATCTGTAAACTGGATGGATCCTTGAATCAGGTTGCGCCCCGTATCAGGGTGGCGGCTATGACTTCCTCGGTAGCTGTATTTCAGGTGGTTTTGTCTTTCTTCATATTTTTCTCTTCCAGTTCATATAACCGAAAGATTTCCCAGATGGTGTTGATCTTGGACATATCCAGTTTTTGTCCATTCGCCATTTCACGCAGGTTCAAAATGGGGAAGTGGAGCAATTTTTTCACAATGGATTTGGAAAGCTGCTCCAGGTGCTCGAATTCCTTATCGTCCGCCTTATGGACATATTTTTCCAGTTCCTGCTGGCGAATCTGGTTGAAATAGCCGGCCAGTTTGGAGATAGTGGGTACCACATCCAGGGATTTCAACCAAACCATATAATCCTGGTTTATCCCGGCAATAATCTTCCGCGCGCTGGGAATTTCCCCACGGCGTTTTTCCAGATTCTCAGCAATCACATTATTCAGGTGATCAATATCGTAAAGGAAAATCTCGTTCAGCTTACTCACCGCCGGATCAATATTGCGGGGTGAACTGATATCAATCATGAGCAGGGAGCGGTGATTGCGTAATTTCATCACCCGCTGCATGAGCGCCAGATCAATGAGATGATGGTGCGATCCGGTGGCCACTACCACCACATCAGCCTGAATGAGTACTTCTTCCAAATGCTCCAGCGAAACCGGTTTACCAGCAAATTTTTCCGCCAGTCGTTGCCGTTTATCCACACCACGATTCGCAATAATGAATTGGGTGGCACCCACGGCTTTGAAATGGGTGGCCACCAGGTCATTGGTTTCCCCGGCGCCTACCAGGAGAATTTTCCGCTTCTCAAAACTGGAGTAAATCTTCCGCGCCAGCT